>CAMLIK010000042.1 GCA_946480175.1 uncultured Gilliamella sp. | reverse complement strand
TTGGTGCCAGTGGTCGGACTCGAACCGACACGCTTTTAAGGGCGGCGGATTTTGAATCCGCTGCGTCTACCAATTTCGCCACACTGGCATTAGAAGTGTAAAAAAGTAAACGTTGGCAATTATACTAAGCTTTGCAATATCTGCAACAGATATTATTCTAAATGCAGTTGGTTGCCTAAAAATTCTACTACCATCTGCGTTTCCAGGCTGGTAATTTTTTTAAAATTGTATAAGCGGTCTCTTTGGCAACAGAATAATCAATATTATGATTATTGGCATACTTAAGTGTTACCTCGTGCCATTTTTCGTCAAATGATTTCATTGTTCCATCATTATGAGCACAATGTTTACAGTAGTTTTTTGACATATCATGCAGAGGATAATCAGCAATAGCAGTCATGGGCATACCACATGCAATACACATTTTCATATTTTCTATCCCCATTAATTAGCTAAGGTAATTAATACAAAACCAGAATAATATGCTTAAAAATGCTACTCCGAGTTGAGCTGAATTACAAGTTATGAAAAAAATAGATGTTTAAATATCAAAATTTAAAATCGATTTGTGAAGAGGTACTTTGGTTATTTTGTTGTCGTTGCTGTTGTAAAAATTGATAATAACGTCTTATGGCCCGTTGTTTACATAACCGCAAAACTTCTTGTTTTTGATGATTAGAATAATTTAGCCAATTAAATCTTTCGTCTCGAGAACGATAGCATTTTATACAATACCCTTGCCTATCCATTTGACATACTCTTTGGCAAGGATTTGGTATGTCAAAAAATTCAATTTGGTCCAATAACTACATCATCCTTTGTAGATTCAATCAAAAATTAATTATCTTCTAAGCCTAATCCTTTACTTAAGACTTTAAAACAATCATCACAATCATGCGTTGCAGCATCAAGCAGTGTTTGAGTTGGTGCGTGGATTAGTTTATTGGTTAATTTATGCGAAAATTCAAAAATAACATCGTCAATATTGGCGCCTTGTTTGATCGCATTTAATGCTTTTAATTCTAATTGACGTTTGATAGTTTGAGCGTTATTACGGTACTGTTTAACATACTCTACCGCATGGCGTGTTTTTAACCAATCAATATATTGCTCTGCTTGTTCTTGAATTATGTACTTGGCTTCATTGGCTGCGATTACACGTTGCTCAAGATTATTTTGTACCGTTTGTTGTAGATCATCGACAGTAAATAGATGCACATCTTCCAATTGGCTAATTTCTGACTCAACATCTCGAGGTACAGCTAAATCAATAAATAACATCTTTTTATTATTTCGCTCATGCATAGTGCGCTCTACCATTCCCTTACCAATGATAGGTAATGGGCTAGCAGTTGAGCTAATAACAATATCAACATCTTTCAGCCGATTAGCTATATCCGGTAATGAAATGATTTCAGCCTCAATAGATGAAGCTAATTTTAATGCTTTATCTCGAGTTCGGTTGGCAACAATGACATGTTTAAAACCATGAGGCTTGAGATAACGTGAAATTAGTTCAATTGTTTCACCAGCTCCAACTAACATCACACTTAATGCAGACGTATCAGTAAAAACATCACGCGCCACTAGGCAGGCAGCATAAGCAACCGATGCAGTATTGGCGCCAATATTCGTTTCAGTACGCACAATTTTAGCTACATGAAAAATGGATTGAAAAAGTTTTTCCAATTCCGCTGATAAACAATTATTTTGTTGTGAAAAACTATATGCTTGTTTAACTTGACCTAAAATTTGCGTTTCACCAATAATTAATGAATCAATGCCACAAGCTACCGACATAAGATGTTCAACTGCTTGCCGCCCATCATAACAGTAAAGAGATGATTTAAATAAAGTCAAATCAATACTATGATATTGTGCTAACCAATTTTCAACCGATTGTCTTACCCGCAGAAAATCACTTTCATGATCATAACTTAAGTAAATTTCGGTTCGATTACAGGTTGATAGGATGGCACAACCAGCAATTAGAGGGTGCTGATATAAACTATATAATGCTTTATCAATAACCTCAGTAGAAAAAGCCAGTTTTTCTCTTAAAGAAACGGGAGCTGTTTTGTGATTGACACCTAATACAGTAATAGACATTGCATTGATTCTTTTATAATAGTTTGTAAAGTTTTTATTAAGAACTCATTATACCTAAAAAAAATAATAAAGGTTAATTTCAGTTACCTTTTCTTATTCAACCAATTATCAGCTATAATACGCCTTACTTTTGACCATACACAACTAAAGAGTTAATTTATGTCTAAAATTAAATATTTGTTCGTATTCATTCTGCCGTTTATACTTAGTGCGTGCCAAACAACTAAATATCAAACAAATGTATCTGTAGAACAGCAATGGCAAAACCATAAACAAGTTCTTGCACAAATTAATTCATTTCAAGTTAATGGTAGTATTGCTCATATAGGAACGAAAACTAAAAGTTATGGTCGTTTTCTTATTACACAGCAATCTGAAAATTATTATGACGTAAAATTAACTACGCCAGTTGGCACAAATATTTTAACCTTAAAAGCCGAACCTAATTACGCCGAATTAATTGATAACAATGGCGCTCGCTACCAGGATATTAATGTGGAGCTATTAATGAAGAAAATATCCAATGTTAATATCCCACTTAATTCTTTACATAATTGGTTGAAAGGTTTTTCTGATGATAGCCAAGCTGATAAAATTGATAGCTCAGGCAGATTATCTTCCACCTCATTTATGCAAAATAACAATAAATGGTCACTAAAGATTAGCAGCTACTCTACTTATAACTATAAAAATAAAAAAATTGATTTACCTGCTATCATTGAACTTTCTCATGATGATGAATTAATTCGTTTGAAAATTAGCAATTGGATCTTACGATAACGGATAATAATGATGAATCAATGGTTATCACCAGCTAAATTAAATCTATTTTTATATATAACTGGGCGACGCCCAGACAATTATCATGATTTACAAACTTTGTTTCAATTTATTGATATTTGCGACAAATTGACCCTTACGACTCGTGATGATGGGCAAATTAATCTATTAACCCAATTTGATAATATTCCTGCAGATAAAAATCTAATTATTATAGCCGCTAAGCGTTTAAAATCTTATGTAAACAATAATAAGTTTGGCGCAGATATTGCCATAGATAAAATGATCCCCATGGGTGGAGGACTTGGTGGCGCTTCGTCAAATGCAGCAACAGTACTGGTCGCATTAAATCAATTATGGAATTTAAATCTGTCGCAAACTACTTTGATGGAAATAGGTAGCACAATTGGTGCCGATGTACCTATTTTTATTTATGGGCATTCTGCTTTTGCAGAAGGTATTGGTGATCAGTTGCAACAAGTTGATATTCCCCAATATTGGTATTTAGTCAGCTCCCCTAATATAGAAATTCCAACGGTTACAGTGTTTAATGATCCAAATTTGCCACGAAATACACCTAAGCGCAGCATTGAACAACTGATGTCAATTTCTATTGATGATTTTAGTAATGATTGTGAAGCGGTAGTACGTCAGCGTTTCCCAGAAATTGATAACCTTATACAGCAATTATCGCGATATGCTCCAACCAGATTAACTGGCACCGGTGCTTGTGTTTTTACACGTTGTGAGTCAAAGCAACATGCGTTGTCAATACAGAGCGAACTTAAATCCTGCTCCGTAAAAAGCTTTATTGCTAAATCATTAAACTCATCACCACTGTACACTAATTAAATAATTTTCTTAAAGCAATAATCATTGACCATATAAGTGATTTAAATTTATATGGTCTGTGATTAGCTATAAAAACATAAACTCATTTTACTGCATCATTAGGTATTACAAAAAGTCGATGATCATAATATTCCACACAATAAAGACCTTCAAAACTCTTATAACCTTGTTCTGCTAAGTTTGATTTTAACCATTTTTCATCTTTACCAGAACTAAGGAATGACTATTTAATAATAAAAACCGTTAGTGATAACAAGTGATGTATCAATATTAGATTGATAATAATCATTTTAGCAATTTATTTTTATTAAACAGCTAAAAAATTTGCTAAGAAAGTGAATAAAATAGTTGTCAATTTTTCGGTTGCACAACGTATAGCATTTTTAATAAGCTTAGGTCATAAATTTTCGAAATTACTAGACAAGACAGAATTAAATGCTAATAACTAACCCTAATCAAAAAGAGACTTATTACCAAGCTTTACTTGAAAGAGATCATAGCTATATTGGGATCTTTTATGTCGGAGTCAAAACCACTTCGGTATTTTGTATTGCAACTTGCCGAGCAAGAAAACCAAAATTTGCCAATGTCGAATTTTTTGATTCATTCAAATCTGCGCTTGATGCGGGTTATCGACCTTGCAAAATATGCAAACCAACCGAAAATGCTAATCAAGCGCCCGAAGAGATAATTAAAGCCATCGCAATGATTAATAATCATCCAAAAGAAAAGATCACCGATTATCAATTAAAGCAAAATAAATTAAGTCCTGAAACTATTCGCCGTTGGTTTAAAAAACACTATGGAATTACTTTCCATGCTTATCAACGAATGTACCGAATCAACCATGCTTTTCAAGAATTAAAATCAGGAAAAAACGTAATCAATACTGCATTTGATACGGGTTACAACTCGTTAAGTGGCTTTGGTTATACCTATAAAAAAATTATGAAAAAATCACCATCAGCAGAAAATCAGCAAGACGTGATCTTAATCGACAGATTAACAACCCCTTTAGGTCCAATGTTTATCTGTGCAACAAACCAAGGAATTTGTCTATTAGAGTTTGTAGATCGAAGAATGCTCGAAACCGAATTTGAACAACTACAACGCCTACTTAAAATGAAAATTATTTTTGGCGAAAATAAACATATCAAACAAGCTAAGGTTGAAATTGCCGAATATTTTGCAGGAACAAGAACAAGCTTTACCATTGCCTTACATACACCAGGTACCCTATTTCAACAAACCGTTTGGGATTGCTTGAAACACATTCCCTATGGAGAATTGACCACTTATAAACAGCAAGCCCAAAGAATTAATAATCCACAGGCAATTCGAGCTGTAGCCAATGCTAATGGTTGTAATCGAGTTGCAATTATTGTTCCTTGTCATCGAGTAATAGGATCGAATGGAGAGCTAATTGGTTACGGCGGTGGGTTGGAACGAAAAAAATGGTTAATTGAACATGAAAATAAAAATCGTAAAAACTGATAATTATTCAAAAAATAATTATGAGTCAATCAATATGCTCAGTTAGATGATATTGTAAAAACTATAGAAGAAAATTGCTTTATACAACGTCATCTCTTTTTCAGAAATTACTTAAAATCCTGAAAAACTCCGTTCAATAGAGTGTATGGCAAATTTAATGTCTATAACCAATTCCATGTACGGTTTTTATTAAAGTTGGTATGCTTGGGTTAATTTCTATTTGTTTTCTTAATTTTGAAATATGTTGATCAAGAGTTCGACTATTAGGTAAATAATTATATCCCCACACGTAATCAAAAAGCATATCTCGAGTAACAACTTGATTTTTATTTTGGTATAAACATTCTAAAATTTTAACTTCTCGTAAAGTTAATTCAATAATCTGATCATTTCTTTTGGCGTACAATTCAGTAGGATAAACATTTAAATCACCAAATTGAAAATAATCCTCTTGGGAAGTATTAGAGTTTTTTAATTTTAAATAACGTTTAGCAATAGCCTTAATTCTCGCTCTAAGTTCATGAATACCAAAAGGCTTATTCATATAATCATCAGCACCAAGTTCTAAACCAACTACCCGATCAATCTCTTCATCTTTAGCGGATAAGAATAAAATTGGTACATCTTCATTTAATTTACGGATTGTACGGCAGACTGAATAGCCATCAAGTTCGGGCATCATAATGTCTAAAATAACAAAATCAGGGTGGTATTTTTCAAATAACTCTAGAGCGACTTTACCATTACCGGCTTTAATAATAATATAACCCTCTTTTTCTAACAGATCTGACATACCATTAAGAATATGCTTGTCATCTTCTGCAATTAAGATTTTCATTTTACTACTCCATTAATATAAGTGAAAATACCATCCCTGGATTTTGATTGATAACTTTAATTTCACCCCGGATCTGATTAGCCAACTGCTTGGCAATCGTCAAACCTATTCCTGTACCCGAAACTCCTTCGGTTATCGATGAATTGACTCGATAAAATGGCTCAAAAATCTGTTTCAACAGATGATTAGCAATACCGTCACCATAATCACGAACCGTAATTGTCACCTGTTTTTCTTTTCTGGTTAAAGATAAATCAATCTGCTTACCATTAAAAGCATATTTCTCGGCATTACTCAAAAAATTATTGAGAATTTGCATTACACAATCTTCATCAGTATTGACAATACAATCATCTTCAAGAGTAATGATGTTCAGTTGTAATGATTTAGCATCTAAAATAGGTTTAAAGGTTAGATATATCTGTCTAATTAGTATGGTTAAATTTACTGGTTTTATATTTAGACGACTTGGCTTATTAAAAGTTAAAACATTTTGCACCAATCGAGTTAGTCGTTTACTTTCAGCACTGATTATATGTAGATAATCAGGAATTGGCGCTGGTTCATCTTCTAAATACTCGGATAACATCTCAGAATATAGCGTGATATTGGTCAAAGGAGTTTTAAATTCATGTGAAACTTGTCCAACAAAACTCACCTGCTGTTTTGCTAAACGCAAAGTTCGACTATATTCTCGATAGGCATAGCAAATAAGTCCAAGCAGAACGATAAGGAATAAACCAATAACACCTGCACCTAGCAGATATAAATTAACTAAGTTTGGCGAGGGATAATAATAAGTTAAATGCCAATTTTGTAAGGGATAATCAAGGACAATCGAAATTTCATTATCAAAAATTTCCCCATTGCTATAAATCTGTTTATCACCGTCGGATAATCTAAAATTATCCTCAAAAGCTTGTTTATCTAATAAACTGATAACATCAAATGAAAATTTGATATTGGAAAGTTCAAAACCAATAATATTATCCGACTTAATTGACCAATAAATTAAGTGGTTATACATTTGATACCAACCAGAACTTGGTTCAAATTGTTCAGAATGATCTTGTTGCTTAAACAAAACCGAATTGTCCATTGCAATTGATTCAACCAACTTATGCCACTGAGAATCATCAAAATCACTTAAAAATAAAATCTTATTTTTATTGATTATAAAAATATTTTTAATATCAGTTTCCGTTCCTAATAAATCTTCAGCTTTAGCATTGTTGTTATCAATTTGTGATGCCAAATTACTTAGATAAGATAAGCGCTGATTTAACAACGATTCAATCGATAATTTGATATTATTTATACGGCTTTTCACGAGTAAGGTTTGATTATTTTCACGCAACAAAACTTCATGCTCGACACTTCGCCAACCTAAATAGCTGATGAATGCCATTAATACCAATAAAGATAAAATCGTTGTTAATTTTTTCATAACTATTTTTTAATTACATTACTTTTGGATTGAAATTGTTGCTCAGTCATTATTTTACGGGAAACATTGCTATCCTGATTTTTAACTGCATCAACCATAATATTATTTTTCTCAATTTGACTATTTATTCTTGCTTTTGATGAAGGTGATATCATCATGTTTGAAAATGATGCTAGTCTACTACTATTTTGCATAAGCATTTCTTCTGCTTCCGCATGCATTCCTTTATCGTAAAGCGACAAAGCTTCTTCATTCGCAATTGTCACTTTTTGAATTTCTGACTCAGCTAAAACATCTTGAATTATAGAATCTTGAACTAATTTTTTATTGTCAGTATAAGCAATGCTAACCAATTGAGTTTCATGTTCCGCTTTATTGACCAATAAATTATCATATTTTAAATCAATTTCAGCTAATGTCTTACTTTGACCTACTTTTCCTTCCTCCGGAAGCACCTCTAGCAATACATATTTTTCTTGATTTGAAAACAGTTGATTCATTTTAACCGTGACTTGATTCCCTTTAATCACCCCATCGCGACCAAGTAGACGCACCGGTTTAACACCCTCTTTCAATTGAATAGTAATGACAACGTCTTGAGCAACTGTGGACATTACATCAGTAAACTCGTGAACAAACACATTTTCAAGCTCTGATGAGTTATTGACAAATACATGATTACCATCACTATAACTGGCGATCGATGACATTAATAATTCATTATAACCTGAGCCAATCCCCATGGTGGTGATCGCAATATTCTTTTTCGCTGCAATAATTGCCAACTCAGATAGCTCATTGACAGAACTTGGTCCAACATTAGCTTGACCATCAGAGAGCAAAATAATACGATTAACTTTATCTTTGGTAAGCTGATTTTCAACTTGCTTAATTCCTTTACTCAAACCGGCAAATAAGGCCGTTCCACCACCAGCAATAACTTTCTTATTAATAAGTTGAATGATTTTTTGTTTATCTTTTACTTTGCTTGCCGGAACAATCACTTCTGCTTCGTTATCATAGGCAACAATAGATAATGTATCCTCTTCATTCAACAAATTGACCGCAAAAATAGCTGCTTCTCTCGCTTTTTCAATGCAATCGCCACCCATTGAACCTGATCTATCAATAACAATAGCTAAATTGAGCGGTACCCGTTTGTTGGTATCAACTTTTTGACCAGTTAACGAGATTTTTAAGTAATTTGCTTCTGGATTACCTTCTAGAATAATTGGTGAAGACAATTCTGAACGAACTTGAATTTGTTTAATTGGTTGCGCATGGCTAAATAAGCTACACACTGAAAAGCTTAGCATGGCAAATATTTTAATAAATTTCATAGTGTTTTCCTTCTTGTATAAAGTTTATTCAATTATTCACTAATTGCAAACTAAACTGTCTAATTAATGTATTTAATTGTAAAAATTTGTAAAAACACAAAATTAAAATAAGATAAATAATTACTAAAAAATATCCCTATTCGTACTTAAACTAATCAATCTCTAGATTTTACGGTGCATTAACCGTTTGTTTATTGCCAGCCAAAAGCGCATCGGTATATAATAAAAAATTATTCGTTCTTAAAGAGAATAGTTAGAGAACATTTAATATGACTCAATCAAAACTTGAACTTATCAGAAATAGTATTATTACTATCCCAAATTATCCTAAACAAGGGATATTATTTCGGGATATTACCAGTTTACTTGAAGACCCAATCGCCTTCAGAACATCAGTCGATCTTTTAATTGAGCATTATAAAGATAAAAAAATCGATAAAGTTGTTGGCACCGAAGCGCGTGGTTTTATTTTTGCCGCCCCTCTTGCTTTAGCCTTAGGTGTTGGTTTTGTACCTGTTAGAAAACCGAATAAGTTACCGCGTAACGTATTTAGAGAAGAGTATCAACTTGAATATGGTACCGATACATTAGAAATGCATTGTGATGCCATAAAACCTAATGAGCGAGTATTGATTATTGACGATTTACTAGCAACAGGAGGCACCGTTGCTGCAACCGCTAAATTAATTCAAAAAGCGGGTGGGATCGCTGAAGATGCTGCATTTGTCATTAATTTACCTGATTTACATGGTAAAGCTAAATTAACCGAAATGGGCATTAATTGTTATACCTTAGTCGATTTCGCCGGTGAATAATCTTTATATTATAGGGCGATGATTCGTCCTATTTCTTATCACATATTTGCTATTCTTATTTTAATTATTAATAATTCACCATTGTTTTACACCTATATCAATTCCTCACAATTTTGCTTATAAAGAAAATAGCATAAAAATGCATATCACAAATATAAAAGCTAATCAAAAAAGCTTGCTTTAGCTTTTTTAATGAATTATTATTCATAATTATTGCATAATTATTACAAGGAATTTATAGGATGAAAAAATTTAGTCATATCATTGCAAGAACACCAGCAAAGTCACTAATCAATGGCCTAACGTCGGCTAATTTAGGCAAACCTGACTACCAAAAAGCGCTAGATCAACATAACAGCTACATACGTGCATTACAACAATGTGATGTCGATATCACCATTCTACCAGCTAACGAACAATTCCCAGATTCAGTTTTTGTTGAAGATGTTGCCCTTTGTACTCCTCATTGCGTAATTATTACTAGACCTGGTGCGGATTCTCGTCGAGCTGAAACTGAGTTAATCACTGAAGCGGTGGGTCGTTTTTATCCAAATAAAATTGAATATATTCAGGCACCAGGCACCGTAGAGGCAGGTGATATCATGATGGTTGAGAATCACTTTTACATTGGTCTATCCGCTCGTACCAATCAAGAAGGTGCAAACCAAATGATTGCAATATTGGAAAAATATGGTTTAACTGGTTCTGTCGTCACTTTAGAAAAAGTATTACATCTTAAAACAGGACTTGCCTATCTAGAACACAACAACTTATTAGCAGCAGGTGAGTTTATTACTAAGCCAGAATTTCAACATCTCAACATCATTGAAATACCTGAACAAGAAAGTTATGCCGCTAACTGTATATGGGTCAATGAACGAGTAATAATGCCGGCTGGTTATCCAATTACCAAAGCCAAAATTGAGGCGCTCGGTTATCAAGTCATTGAAGTTGATACTTCAGAATACCGCAAAATCGATGGCGGAGTAAGTTGTATGTCATTACGATTTTAATTAAAAAAACCACAAAAATTAAACCAACTAAATAAGAAAACAATATGAATACACCAGTAAGAAAAAAGCTTGGCATACTTCCTCTCACATTACTGGTGGTGGGAAGTATTGTCGGTAGTGGTATTTTTAGCCTACCACAAAATATGGCCGAAGGCGCCGGTGCCGGTGCGATACTTATCGCATGGGCCGTAACATTATTCGGCATGTTTATGCTGACACGAATATTCCAATATCTTTCTATTCGATTTTACAAAATTAATGAAGGTTTATATGGTTACGTTCGTGAAGGATTTGGGGATTATATCGGTTTTAATGCCGCGTGGGGTTATTGGATATCAGCTTGGATGTCTTGTACCAGCTATTTAGTTATCTTATTTAGTGCGTTAGGCTCTTTTGATTGTTTTGCATTTTTTGGTAATGGTACGACAATTCCTGCCGTTATTGCCGGACTTATCCTTTTATGGATTATGCACTTTTTTGTCATTAACGGAATTTACCAAGCATTTTTACTTAATTGTCTAGTAACGCTAGCTAAAATTGTACCTATCGGTTTATTTATCGTTTGTGTTGTTTTAGCCTTTAAAATTTCAACTTTTAACACTGATTTTTGGGGGACACCACAATTAGGCTCAATCATTGATCAAGTAAAATATACTATGCTTTATACAGTATGGGTTTATTTGGGGATTGAAAGTGCTACTGTCTATGCTGCACGAGCGAAGAATATGATCAGTATAAGTCGAGCCACCTTTTTTGGTTTTGCCATCACCAGTCTATTATTAGTCTGTGTTTCGGTATTATCTTTAGGTATTGTCCCTCAACAGGAACTTGCCGAAATGAAAAATCCTTCAATGGCATTAGTGATCGAGCATGTAGTCGGGAGTTGGGGAGCGAAATGCATTAATATCGGTTTGATTGTTTCGGTCAGTGGTGGATTATTATCTTGGTTAATGTTAGCGGCTGAAATGCTATTTCTTGCCGGCCAAGGTAATCAACACACCGTGCCTAGTTGTTTTGGCAAACTGAATAAAAACAGCACACCAGCCAATGCATTATGGTTAACTACCGGTTTAATTAGTATATTGATAATTCTGGCGCATTTTTATCAATCGGGTTACAACACCCTAATTCAATTATCAACCTCAATGGTGCTTATCCCTTACCTACTATCGGCACTGTTTGTATTTAAACTAGCTATCAGACAACAAAAAAAATATCTACTTTTTATTGGTGGATTGGGTTCAATTTATGGATTTTGGTTGATCTATGCTGGTGGTGTATCTTATTTGTTACTTTCAATGATCTTATATAGCGTTGGCTTGCTGTTCTACCTTTATGCCAGAAAGCAACGACACCTTTCCTCTTTTAGCTATCTGCATGACAAAATTTATGCTGTTACTATCATTATACTTGCTATTATAGCGATAATTTACTTCTACATTATTCCGCAATAATGCATAAAGGCGTTATTTACGAAACAAATAAAAATCCGCTAACCATTGCCTGAATGGTTGAGAATAACGCCCATCGTCATCCCGCATACATAATGATTGACGTTGAAAATTATCATTTTGATTGAATGAAAATGCCATCAATGATAGTGAGAAATTCTTATCCGCTGTATGTTTTACTACCATTTTTGAATGTAAATATAACTGATATAATTCACATAATTGTTTGAATTGATCAGCAAAATGATAAGGTAATACTAAACAAAATAGTCCATTTGGTTTTAATAAACGCCTTACCACATCTATAAGCTGTTGATAATTCAAACTCTCGGTATAACGTGCCAACTGACGTTCGGTATTTCGGCATTCAACGGCTGATTGAAAATAAGGCGGATTAGAAACAATCAAATCATAACAGCTGTGGTCATCGATTCTAAATTGATTAACATCGATATTTAATGCCTGAATCGTTAGAAAATTGGCATTTAAACTATTTTGCTGACATTGAGCTATTGCTTGTGGATCAATATCGATTGCATCGATTTGACATAAACGGTTCTCTAAACGTTGTGCTAACATCAAGGCAATAACACCACAACCGGTACCAATATCCAGAACATTTTGTACATCAAAATTAATGGGGGTCCATGCCCCTAGCAAACAACTATCCGTTGTCACCTTCATTGGACTTTTATCATGGGCAACAAAAAAACGTTTAAAGGTAAATCCACCTTGTTTTAACGGTAGTTGATTATTTGCCATGATTAAACTTTCTAAATAATGGTTTATTTGAGGCAATTGCATCCGCCCAGCGAGTTGGTTCTGGCAATCGATAACCTCGTAAACATTGTTTTACCCAATGTAATGCGCTAGTTTGGCTAATTTTGTGTCCTGCGGAAATAAATAACGGATTACAGTTATTTTTACTCTGCAATACCCAACCTATCTGCTCTTGTTTATCGAGTAAAGGCGTTACCTTTCCAGCAAGTTTAGGTTGCACTTCATACTGCCCACATAACTTGCTTTTTGCAACGCCAATCGTTGGCATATCTAACAATAGCCCTAGATGGCTAGCGATACCTAATCGTCTTGGATGTGCAACTCCCTGCCCATCAACCAATAATAAATCGGGCTTTTGCTTTAACTGTTGCCATGCATTGAGCAAGGCAGGATATTCACGAAAAGACAAATAACCCGGAATATAAGGAAAACTAGTTTCTAATCGAGCGATATGATACTCAACCACGACAAAATCAGGATAAGTCAACGTCACTATCGCTGCACGTGTTACCGTACCATCTTGTTCAAAACCAACATCTGTACCACCAATTAGTTTTATTGTTGGATTAAAATTATCCACCAAGCTTACCTGCTCGGCTAATTGTTGTTGTGAAAGTTTTAATTGTGCTAAATTAATAGACATTTCAATTTTGCTCAGTATTATGAGTTGCAATAAAACGATTTTACCAGAATAAGTATGCCTTATACATTAACAAATCCTACCCAATTAACCGAAGAGATAAAAAAAAGCCGCTTTATTGTAAATGCAGCTCCAATTACTAATGCTCAGCAAGCAACCGAGTTTATCGACAACATCAGTGATCCAAATGCCACTCATAACTGTTGGGCATGGAAAATAGGCCAACAATATCGTTTCAACGATGATGGTGAACCAACCAGCACAGCCGGCCGCCCTATTCTATCGGCCATTGAAGGTCAAGATTGTGATCAGGTGGTGGTGGTAGTCACCCGCTACTTTGGTGGTATCAAATTAGGTACCGGCGGATTAATCCGCGCTTATGGGGGCTCAGCTAGCCACTGCTTACAACAAGCAGAATTGATCGAACTTATTGCCAGAATATCATTACAATTTCACTGTTATTATAATGAATGGCCAATTATTGAAAACCGTTTGAAAGATCTCAATGCGATTATTGAACAGCAAGATTTTGATGCTGAAGGTGTCAAAGCGAGTATTGCTATCACACAAGACAATTTACCAACCCTTAAAAAGAGTATTAGCGATATCACCCGCGGAAGAGTGGTGATTGAAATTTAAAAACGTCAAAATAATAAAAGAAACCAAAAATCGGTAAAATGTAAAGTAACTATTTTATTGATAAAACAGTTTGTTACAATCAAGTACTACTGTTTTTACTTTTACCTTCATTTTTAATATCTATTTTTAATATCCGTTTTATTCAAACTTTTATAAAAGGTTTTTCTATATTTAAAATCAGTTAAAGAATCAGATGAATAATCAAGCAAAATTAATCGCCATTGAAGCAAATTGGAATTGTCTAATATATTATGACGAGTTTTATAATTATACGAAATCACCATTGAGGCAAAACAAAAATACAAAATATTAAAACTAATTTATTAATTATTTTTAACATTTATGAATACTATAAAATGAGCTATCGATAAGTGTCAGCAATTTTTCACAAAAAAGATTTACCTGTTAGTGAAAAATTTTTATTGATTAGTTCTCTGATTTTTGGCGAATTTTGAAATTTTATAATAGATCTCACATCGTTATATACCTACAAAAGCAGCATAAATATGCTGCTAAAAAATGCTGATGTTTTCACTATTTAAATATATTTCCTCATTAAATTATAAAAACTGATTTTAAGTAAAAAATGCTTCACTCTTATTATTATGAATATATTTCTTTTTATTATTTACCCAATTCTTTTTCAATACGAATCAATTCTTGTTTAAGTCCTTCTATCTCACACGAATAAAGGTCATTAAAGTATGGTAAGGAACCTTCTTTATTATCATCAAATCTAGGCATTGTTAAACATGACCTATCTAACTTTTTCTTAAATAATGAGAAAGCGTTTTTGGTAGCTTTGGATTTTTTAACCAGCAAAGCTGTATTTTTTTTTGCTTCATTAAGGTAATAGATATAAGAATATTGATCATTACAATCATATTTTTCTGAACACGGTCCAACTGAGCTTTTTTCAAAATATGGATTGGGTAATGTAATCAAATTATCTGGAAAATTTATTTGTTCACTGTCTGTTTTAACCGTTATTGCCTCAAATTTCAATTTTTTGGGGTCTATTTTATAATGTGCCCATAAAGTTAACAAATAACCTTCATCAGCAACACCATGATTTATAATAAAAACATTGAATTTTTTATCAATATAGTAGCTCAGTTCATTCGTAAAACCAAATTCACCAGTATGATTCCAACTAACCGTTAATTCATCGACAACTTGACCATCTTTTTCAAGAAATAAAATAGTCTTAGGAGTTTCATAATATGGATTAAAATCAGGATCTGTTATAGATTTTTCTTTCAAAAAAAGAGTAAACTTATCTGATTGATAAAGGTATATTCTTTCAACTTCAGAATAGTCTATTTCTATTTTTTTAGGTTCTGCAACATCAGATAAAGATTCAAAAGGACAGTTTTTTTCAAAATATTTTGTTTCTTGTGGTGTATGATCGACAAAAACATCATATTTACAATATTTATTTATTGCTTGCATATTGGACATATCTTTTATTTTTGACCATCCATATGGTAATGAATAGCTTAAGGACTTAGAAAACGCAGTTGGTGTGAGTACAATCAATAAAAATAATCCAACAAATAATTTACTTTTAATAACTTTTATTATTGCCATTTTGAAAAATTTCATTTGCTTAATTCAAAAATAGATATACTTAATTAAGTATATAGTCAATAAAACCTTAATGATATAAATTATTTAGAAATAAAAAGATAAACTAAACTTTTTCTCTTTCCTTTATTTTTTATTGAGTTAACTATTTAAGTTCAGTTAAATCATTTTATATTACATAAAATAATGAACTCGTTGGTAATTTTGAATTTATAATCCAAACTAATAATGATTCCAACCATAATTTTCAATAATTTATCTTCTTTATGAATATAAATATTATCTATTGTTAAAATAAAAAAATTCCATTGTAAGAATCCACAATTCATTTCACTTTATTGCTTTATTACATAAAATCATTAATAATTGTTGATTTAAATCTTGAAACTAATAATTAACTACATTTATATATAAAATCCAGATCATCTGCTCTCTAATATTTGATCGATTTTTCTAATTTCTTTCTTTAATCGTCTGGTTAAACATTTTGCTATGTTATAAGTAAATTTTTCTGCTTCAAAATGATCATTTGGCTCAGATATTGATAAACACATTTTATTAATTTGCTTATCGATTATTTCTATCGATTGTTTATTATTTATATTTTTTTCTTTTAACGTCTCAATTTTTTGAGACAAAAGATTATGGTAAAAACGATAGGAATCAATACTACAACGTGTCGAATATCTTTTTTGATAGCATGTTTTTAATTTGTCAACTTCATAATTTGATTTTTCTAATGAATCTTCAAGAATTTTAAAATGATCTGGATAAATGATTTCATATTTATATCCATCATCGATCAACAGATCTAAAAGTTTAAAATGTAGATTTTCATTGTCTATTTGATAATGTTTCCAAAATATAGGCTTCACATTACCTTCTATATCCTTGACTGATAATGTATAAATATGGCCGCTATCACTAATATAATAATATTGATTGATTAACCAATAATAATCTTCTACATCATAATAACTCTTCGCTAAAGTAATTTTATCCATAAAATTTGTTTTATTAAA
>CAMLIK010000041.1 GCA_946480175.1 uncultured Gilliamella sp. | reverse complement strand
ATGTTTCTATTGGTGTCATATTATTTAATGCTTCATGCAGTCTTTCTGTGTTATACATTTCTAACCACTCTTCCGTTATTTTTCTTACTTGTTCGAAATTGTTAAATAAATACAAATCTAACATCTCCGTTCGATATGTCCGTTTAAATCGTTCTATGTAGCCGTTTTGATAAGGACTACCAGATTTAATATATTCTAGGGTTATTCCATGTGATTTTGCCCAGCTTGTAAATCTATTTGAGGTAAATTCTGCACCATTATCAATGCGTATTTTTAGGATAACCATGGTATTGGGCTAATCTGTTTAAATAACGGATACAACCCTACCTGCCGATAAACTCACTACTATATCAATGCCTAAAGCCTGACAATTATAATCATTAATAACATTAAAGATTCTAAATCGACGATAGTTTTGAGAGCTATCACTCATAAAATCCATTGAATAACATTCTCCCAGACGACTTGGTACTGATAATGGCTCTAAATAACGTTGTGGCAGTCGTTTATTGCGTTTAGAACGAATATTAAGCTTTAACTGACAATAAACCCAATATATCCGTTTATGATTTGTTAACTCTAAAATTAACCAATAATCTTGTTAAAAATATTGAGGAGTCTATACCGTTATAAAATTATTTATGAACGATAGACAAGATTTAGCAAGGCAGATATTAATATCTTGATTCGTTGGTTTATAGACAAATCATTTCATATAATTAGCCTTTAATTAGTTCATTCCCCCAATTAAATTAGTTAATCATAATTCATCCGTTAATTTTATAGGCAATTGATAATGTTTTTTGCTCATTAAATAACAGAGATATGCCGTTTGTAGAGTATGTTCAATCTTTATCGGTTGGTTTTGTGTTAGTTTATTAAGCGTATGGCTTAGCGTGGTTAAACCAAGTGAGATACAGTGAAATTTTAATGTCTCGATTTTTTGTTTATCGCTATTAGATAATACTAGCCGACCAGAACTGGTTATTGCTTCAAGTAATGTTAGAGTTGGTTTTATGATATATGTTGCAATGGGATCTTGTTGGTAAGCAATTTGCATGTTGAGCTTTTTCTGGTTTGATAATTTTAGTTTTTCGAATAGTTGATTGAATTTTTCGAAAAATTTGGGGGTATTATTTCTAACAAATAAACTTTCGTTATCAAAATCCAAATATAGTAAATTAATCTGCTTGGTTTGCGACTCTTGATAAAAAAGTGCAAAAGGCTCTAGATCTAAATTATTGTCATTTTTTATGCATTTTACCAATACAGTTAAAGGGTTATGTTCTGTTTTTAAAAAACAATTTAATATTCTAATACGCTGCTCATCTATACCATCCCAAAATAGTCTCAATTGTAGTTGATTATTTTTATTATCTTTAATACACCAAACTAGGCATTGTCTAATTTCATCTAATTCTGGTTTTTGTGAATTGGTGATATGAATAGCCAATATATTGTCAAACAAAGAATCATTTATATCATTTTTGTGTAGATAATCGGACAACTCTGACCAATCATGAAAACCATTAGTGGTGCGAAACACTTGATAATCCTGATCACTCCAACCGGTCTTCTTTAGCGTTACATTAGAACCCAAAGCAGATAAATTATTACCATCAGCTAGACGTGGATTATGCAAGGTAAACCCTCTTTTCATCAGCATATTTGGTATTGATTGCCATAGAGAAACAGTTTGCCAGATCGCTTCGCGATAGAAATTGATATCGGCATTGTTAGGTCTGGCTATTGTTGTTTGGTAATACTGATTATGCTCAGGTTGCCAAAAGTAGAATGTGGCACCTTGAGCACCGGTTTTGCTTTGCCACCAATAACCACCTAGTGGCAATAAATCTAACGCTTGATTTTTGGTTTGATATTGGCGTTTTTGATTACCGCGCATATCTGTAAGCTGTTGACCATGGCTATTAAATAGTATTTGCAAATGCGCGGTTAAACGGGCTAAAAGTAATAAAATATCTTGTTCTTCAATAGAAAAATGTCGATTAACTTGTAATTCAATTAACTGACAAATTTGCCTAAGCATAGCGGCTAACATAGGTAACCCTTGTGCTCTGGCAGACATATTAAGTAGCTGTAGCTGGTTAGATTGACTTTTGCTAACATGAGACAAACCATGTTCTATCAATGAGTTAATCTGTGACTGCACCTGTTTAATCAAGAGAATTTCATCATCACTAAGCTGATCTTGCTGATTATTTTGCTGATGTTCGGTAATAATTTGATCTGGCCATTGCCAGTTTTTTTGATTTTGTTCAAATAGATAAGCAATAACCGCTAAATGTACTGCCTGTTTTTGCTTATCTGGCAATTCAGAAATGATACCAGCAAAGCCGGTACCCGCTGTATAGATAATTGGTGTAGTACTGAGTGGAACTTGAATACGAAGTTGAACGCTCTGGGTTTGCACGCTGACCGCATCGTTTTGTAACCAATCAAATAAAAGTTGATAGGCTAATCTTATATTGGCCTTACCCACTGTTTTAAATAATTGGCTACTATCAATTGTTAATAGTTCGGCTAAAGGATCACTATAGTGGTTAGAGGATTCAATTGGCTGATTAGATGTGTCACTATTTGCTTTAGCAGCAACTTGATCAATAACGGGATTTTCTTGTAACCATAACACAGCAGCGATTATGTGTTTACAATGTTCACTGGCTGGACAGCTACAGTTAGCCGTTTGGATGCCTTGTGGTGTCAGTTTGACTTGTTGGCTATCAACCTCGAATAACAGATGTGATTGCTGGTGTTCGATTAATTTGACTTTATTGGCTTGAATATCTTTAAGTGCACGTCGAATGACGCCAACATTAGCATAGAGAGCTAAAGCATCTTGATCGTAATTTAAGTAGATTTGCGACCAACTCATTTCATCACCTCTGCAAGCCAAGTAGCAAAATGTTCAGGTGTTAAAGCCGCAATTTGCATCCCTCGATTAGCTAGTTGTTGGGATACTTGCAGATCATAAACCGGGGTTGCAGTGTAGTCTAAAGCGGCTAAGCCAAGCATTTTAACGCGATTAGCGTTGAGGCGAGCAACAGTGTTATAAAGATTGGTTAAGTTCACCCCTTCATAAAAATCACTGACAACAACCATAATTGTACGCGATGGATTAGTTATTTTTTGTTCCGCATAATTTAGTGCATAGCCAATGTTGGTTCCACCACCGAGTTGTACTGTCATCAGTATTTCAACTGGATCGCTCGCTAAATGGGTTAAATCCACCACTTGAGTATCAAAAACCAATAAATGTAAGTTAACAGCTGGTAACTGAGTAATAATACTGGCACAGATAGCCGAGTAGAAAATGGAGGTATCCATTGAACCACTTTGATCAACACATAAAATGATATCCCAAGGAAGTTGGCGAGTAGCGCGAGAGTTAAAGATGGCTTTTTCAATAATGATGCGTTGTTTATCCTGATCAAAATGTTTTAAATTAGCTTTAATGGTTGCTCGCCAATCAAAGTTTTGATTGCTTTTAATTGATGAACGTCGGAATCGATTTTTTTTGCCAGTCAACACATTAATAAAATTGGTCTTAATTTTTTGCAGAATTTCATCCACTACTTTTTTGATAAGCGCTTTTACCTCTTCTTGCACACTGTTATTGAGCTTACCACGTAAGTTCATTAATAGTCTCACTGAATTGAAATTGGGTTGTAACTCTTTTACGGCATTAGGATCGTTTAAAATACCTTCGAGCTGATATCGTTCAATTGCTTGGTTTTGCATTCGTTCAAAGGTACTTTTAGGAAATAATTTGCGTGTCTGTCTTAACCAATTTACAGTGTTGTAAACCGAGTTATCTTTTCCTCCATATTTTGATTTTGAAGCGTTTTCGTCCTTAGTTAATAAACCTCGAGAGCGATATTCATTTTGATAGAGATAATTTAAGGCTTGATCAATTTGCCGATCATAGGGATTTAAATCATTATTGGGATTGAGATGTTCATCAGCGTATTGACCTAAAATTAAACGCCAACGCTTAATTTGTTCGTCTGGTTTGCTATCTTCTTTGGTTTGTTTATCGTTATTCATGCCAATACCTAGTGTTTGAACCAATCGGTGAGTTGTTGCTGTTTTATATGTTCGCTAATTGACAATTCCAGCGAGAGTGCTTTTTGTAGCTGATTTTCACTAAATTGATATTGTTGAAAATGCAAATCAGCATCACTAATATGATATTTTTTAGCAATCTTTTCTGCCAAGGAGGCATTTTGATTTGGATTTAATTGGCTAAAAGCTAAACGCAAATCAGGTAAGATTTTGATAAACTGCTCTGCTGACCAATCTATCAGTAATTTATCTAAACTGTCTAATAGGATGGATGAATGGATCACCAATTCAGGCGCACATGACATAATGCCAATAAAATAGTTAATAGTTTGTTCACTTTGCCCAGCTAGACTAAAATTGATATTAATATTTTCTTCCAATTGTTGTTGACTAAAATAGGAATCCAAATAGCTAATACTATCAATTGCCCCTCGGATTAATGAGACCTCATTTAACTCAGATTGTAAACGATGCAGATTCTGGTAAAAATCTTGCTTAAGTTGTTTAATATCAAGTTGATCTGGCAAATAGTTTAATAAGTCTCTAAACGAAAGTAATATTTGCAAATTTTGCTGTTGATGCTTAATTTCTGGTTGTTTTAATTTATTTAATAGAAAAAAGCCTTGTTGAACAATTTTATTTAATAAAGTAAGTAATGTCGATGTCGCTTTAAGTTGCAAAAAAGTTTGCCCTTGCCACAAGTAAACCAAACGATGACCACAATGAATGAGCGAATCCAATTCACCTTCACTTAGAATAAAATTAGCTAGATTATCAATTATATGATTAAAATAATCATCTAGCCCCATTAATGCCGCTTGCGTTAACTGCTCAACCGCCAGTAAACTTGCTGACTCCGTGTTATTTTCTATAAATTGTTTGGCGTCCATTTGCATTTTACTTATGGCAATGTGTTCTAGCTTTGTTCCCTGTTGTGATAACTCAATCAATCTCGCTTCCACCATTGGTGTCCAAGCATAACGCCAATCTTCAAACATCACATTTAAACGTTGACCATGAATGTAATCAGGACCATCAACTCGACTAGCAAAACCGATGTTTAAAAAAGTCATCAAGTGTAAAAAACGACTACGTTGTTGATGTTCAGGTTTACGATAAATATCAATATGAGTGAGTTTTTGATTGGTTCCATCCAATTTGAAACGATATTTTTTTAAAGTTAAATAGACATCATTAACCAGTGGAGGTTGTGCTACTCTGATTGGCACTTCGCCCAGTAAATTGCCTGACAGGCAATCTCGTATTGTTAACCAAAACTCACTACGCGCATTATCAATGCTCTCTTTAATAAAGCAAGATTGAATGGCATCAAGTAAATCATATCGTCCTGGTCCATTATGTCCACGCAAATCAGCAAGTAATATGGTTTGTTCTATGGCTGATTTTAACGGCACAAATCCTGTTAAATTATTATAGTTTGATTGTTGGCGTAATTTATCGGCAATTTCTGACAGTAAATCTAAGGTTAGCCGTTGGCGATATTCTCGCCCCGATTGATCTTTATTTGTCGCATTATCATAATGCAATATCGATTGCCAAGCTGCTTGATAATAAGCGGGTGATGGCATACCCGAAGCATAACCATTTAACGCATCAAGACGATCAAAGCTGTAACGAGTTAGCCATGTTTGATCTTTCGCACTATTTTTTTGTTGGCGGTTAAACTGTATAACATCTGATCTTTTGGGTAACACAAGCTGATTTTGCCATAATCCCTCTACTAACGCTAAAGTATGAAATCCCCCTGTTACTACGACAATTTTGGCTTGTGGTTTGGATTTTTTTAGCTGACCAATAGCGGTTAACATATACTTTTCACGCTGAACTGATCCTTCGGCAACTAGCGATTCTTCAGTATAATCAAGCCTTGACATGGTACACCAAATAAATGTATCTACAAAAAATGATTGCCAATCTGCGATATCATCATAATCTTTTAATTCAAACAGGTGTTCCCAAACTTCATCATGATCACGGCAGTGCAATTTTTGCATTAAACGTTGTATATATTGACTATGTTTGAGATAAGTTTCAGAAAGTAGAGAATGATCTTGCTCCAAATCAATACTTAGATCCGTTTGTAAACTCCAAGGCAAATCAATAAATTGTATATTGGCCTGTTGCTTTTTTGCCATCTGCATTGCTAACCACTCTGGTGAGTAATGACAAAATGGATAAAATGCTGAATAGATAATTGATTTAGGTGTTATATCATCGGCATCATCGGCATCATCGGCATCATAGGCATCATAGGCATCATAGGCATCATCTTCCGTTTCTGGCTCGGGTAGATCAATGGTTTTTTCGGTTTGACATAGTACGGCGATAGGTGGCTTTGTGTCACTATGTAATAATTGCTCCATAATAGTCTCAAAACTAGATGGCGCTTCTATCAATATATGTGTTGGCTGAACTTCCTTTATCAACTGTTTTAATGCATAGCTGCACGCAGGGCTATGATGGCGCACTGGCGCAAAATAGATCTGTTCTTGCTGTAGCGTTTTTAGGCTTTCTACCGCTTTTGATAACCGTTCTGGTAATAGTGAATGGCTGATTGTCATAACGATTTGTTATTTCCAAAAAGTTTTTGATACTTGATAAAAACTACGCCAAATATCGGATTTTTTGGCACGTTCACGTACCACATTATCCATATAAAACTGGATTCTTTTAATATCATCCGCATTGTCTTTCAAAACAACGCCAATCAACTGTTTGGCAATTTGTTCACCTGTTAATGTCCCATTACCAAGATAATGGGCATCTAATGCTGATGCATAGGCAATATTTACCGCTTCGGCGGTGGACATTACTGCATCGGGTGTTTTTAATTTGGCACCTCCCGACGTTTGCCCCTGTCTAAGCTCTTGAAATGTCGTCACCAATAGTTCGATAACGTCAATAGGTACAGTGATTTGTGCTTTTAAATCACCTAATTCTTGACTAAGTTGCCGTTGGATTAATTCAATTTCAAAATCTTTATCGGTTATAGGATTAACCGTTTCGAAATTAAAACGTCTCTTTAACGCGGCTGACATTTCGTGCACACCACGATCTTGTAAGTTTGCTGTACCAATAATATTAAATCCGGGCTTAGCTTTGATAACACTGTTAGACCCCATTTCAGGGATCATCATTTGTTTTTCAGACATAATTGAAACCAGCATATCTTGAATTTCTGGTTGGCAACGGGTTATCTCTTCAAAACGAACAATTTTACCTTGTAGCATACCTTGATAAACTGGCGAGCCAATTAAAGCCCGTTCAGTGGGTCCTTCAGCAAGTAATAGTGCATAATTCCACGAATAACGGATATGATCTTCATTAGTACCAGCAGTACCTTGAATGGTCAGATTTGAATCACCACTTATCGCTGCTGCTAATAATTCTGATAACATGGATTTTGCTGTACCGGGTTGCCCCACTAGCATTAAACCTTGTTTTCCTAATAGTGATACAATTGCACGGTCAACTAATGGGTCATCACCAAAAAATTTTCGGCTAATTCCCAAAGATTCGTTACCTAAAATAAATTGACGAACTGATTTAGGAGATAAAAGCCAACCTTGTGGTTTATTATTGTCTATATCGACTTTGCTTAATGTTGCCAATTCTTGCTCATAACGCTCTTCCGCTGTTAAGCGAATTGCTTGTTTCTGAATTACCATTCTAATTTTTCCTTCCAATTTGGCTCAAATCCGCTTGACGCATTAGCGACAGCTATATAATCAGCATAACCTTCTGCAAGTAACACTTGCGGCAATTTATCGAGAGCAATAACTTTATCGGTATAACGTGAATTTTCAGTGAAATAAACTGTATAGAGCACTGCTGGAATATTTTCTTCAGGTACAAAACTACCACTAAACTCAATGTTGATATAAATTCCAATACTTGCAAAGTATTTATGATAACCTTCAAACCACCCCGCATCTTCTATAACATCTCGTTTATAACCTAATTTAGTTAATATACCGCGTATAGTAAAACTATCAGTCATCCAGCCTAAGCGATCATCAATTACATCATTTTTCATTTTACTAATATCCGGTAATTTATGGGTAAATTGTTCAACCAACTGATTTATTTTGTAATCTTTAATATGCGATTGCCACAGTGCAATATCAGTATTTGACATTAATGCACAATGAGCGAGTGTAATAAAGTGATTTGGATCTAAAACGATTTCATCATCTTGATTGTTAATTAAACTACCGTCTTCAGTTGGTCTAAAACTATTTACTATTTGACCATTATTATCTAATTCTAACCAAACTAAACGTTGAATAAGCCGTCCTACAATAGGATGGGATTGCAAATATTTTTGCCAATCTTCTATGCTCCATTGACGCTGAGTACACATTGCTTCATAAAAACGACTAACTTGCATATCAAGTAATTGGCTAAGCTCTTTTTTACTGTTTTTAAACTGATTTTTTGCTTCTTTAACTAGATCTGCATCTTCGGTTTTACGGGCTTCAGGTAAAGCTTTTATTTTAACGCCATCCGCATTTTTTAATTGCCATTTAAATTTATCATCCAAACTAGCAATAAAAGTACGCTCACCATAATCAAGGATTAATAGCCCATCGTCATCTAAACCGGCCGTTGATATCGTACGATCGGCTAATTGATCGGTAGTCCAACCATTACGTTGGGCTATATTTTCTACTAATAATCGCGCTTTTTCTTGAATTGATGTAGTTCGATAACGACGTGCTAATGATAGTAGGAGTTGAGTAATCAATGGATCATCGCTGTTTCCCAGTGCTTCAAGCAACGCTTCAATTTGTGCTCGACGTCGATAATGATCTTTCATATAACTGGTTAATAGTGCAACAGCTACACGTCCATCAACATTACTGGATAAAGCTAATATACCTTTTCCTTTAATGGCTGACCCAAAGTAGGTTGATAGCGTTTCATTTTTGATTTCTTCAAAAACTTGTTCATAAGTAATATTTGCATAATTAGCATGGTACTCCGGATATCGCTTGTAATACCTTTTATATTCTTGAAAACGTTGGGGAGCTAATAAATTTGCCTTAACCTCAGCCTCTTCTATGGTAGCTGTTCGGGTGTCTTGTTTAATAAAACTTTGCAAAATAAGTTCGCCTAATTGTTGTTGGCTTGATTGACTAAGCAAACGAGAATAAATGGTTAACAGGGAATTAGAGGGATCTTTTAATTTAACCGCTAACCATACCCACCATTCAATAATTTGAGAATTAACTTCATCACCATTTTGCCAAGTCAGAGATGGCATTAAGTCAAAATTAAACCAATCAAGTTCTGCTGGCTTTTTACCTTTTAAACCTTTTTGGGCATCGGCCAATAACTTCTTCGACGTTAAATATTGACTAATGTCTTCACCTATTTTTTGTAGGGCAATTAAGATTGCAGCTTGTACTGCTTCACGTTTTTCTTTTTTCAGGGCTACATGTAAAGCTTCAATAGAAGATTTTTGCCCTAAGTCAGCCAACCAGTTAGCTGCGGCAATACGGACATTCTGTTTTGCGGACGATAAAGATTGTTCAATTTGATTATGTATATTAGGGATCAGTTTTAAGGCATCTTGGGCAATATAGCAAATCGATTTGCTTCCCTCTAAAGCTAATTCACATAGATAGGTAACATATTTGGCTGGAATAATAGGGAAAAATTGTAATGTTTTAATGGCGCTAGTTACATCAACACTATACCACTCGGCGTTATGTCTTTTATCACGATTACGGGAATTATACCAGTCATTAGATAGAGGGGTAAAACCAAATGCTTCATCAAGCAAAAATTCATTTTCGGCAAAAAATGCCCAAAGTTTATGAGGTTCATCTATATAAAGATCGTGATAGGTATCATTATGTAAAAATAGCTCAGCAACAGTATATTTGACATTCTCATTGCTTTCAATCTTGACTATGACATCAACAATTTGTCTAAGGTCAAGTTTTTTTATAAAATCGTATTTTTTGTATATTCTTTCAAGAAAGTAACTAGCATCCAAGCTATAAGAGTTACTTTCACCGTCCAAGTCATATTGGAATCGATATTTTAATCGATATATTCGAAAAAGGTGAAACAAAGTAAATTCGGGTAAACTTTGTAACCTATTTTTAGTAAGTAAAAATTTAAAATTTGTATCCCTATCAAAATGTGTACGAAGTGTTGAATATTCGATTTTGCCATTCAGATAAGCAACTATATCATCCAAAAAATGTAATTTAATTTTCTTTAATGATTTATAATTTGTTTGATAATAATCCTGATTAGTTCTGTTTTTTTTGTTTTCCTCTAACTCATTCTGCATTAATTTTTCATACTTAAAAATATATTCTTCAATATTTTGCTGTAAAATATCGCGCGCATTTATTGGTAACTCAGTATCAGCAATGGGTTGAAAATCAGGAATAACTAAATTTGTTTGTTGTTTGACACTGTTAGCGCTTTCGAGTCGTGATAGAGCGCTTTCGATTGCGGTAATCACCTTTTTATTGGTTTCGTTAGCTAATGCCTGTTGTAAAATTGTCGGTTCGACAGACATTCTCGCCAGTGATACTACTGCACCACAACGTTGATCAACTGAACCAGAGGTTAAAAAGTGCTGTAGATGAGGTGCAACTGAGGTAATTGGTAAACTAAGTAGCATTTCTGTTGCTAATTGACTCACTTTTTTTGAAGTACTCAACGATTGCATGGTAATGAAATCAATCAACTGTAGCCGCAGTTCATCGTGTTGGTAAATATAGTTTAATTGATCTAATTGCCCTAAAATTGCCAACCCTTGTGTCGGTAGTTGTTTAAATATTTCAATATGATTTTCGATATACGGTAATAAGCCATTTATTGTCATAAAATATTCAAAGTAGTTGTAATAACTAATTTGTACATTCTGGCGATCAAAAATGGCAAACAATAACTTTTCGCCTAAACCAGCTTGTTCACATTCAAGTAATTGATGTAATTGTTCGATATTCCAATTTTTGCGTTCATCAAATTTCTTATTATCTTTATTAAAATATGGCAATGTACTAATTAAACCATCATATAACAAATAGATAAACCATGCGGGTAATTGATTAGTAGAGAGTTTAATAAACGGTAAATGCTGACATAAAGTGGCTAAAACTCTAGCATATCGGGTTAGCTGTTCGAGCGTATAGTTTTCAGTCCATTGTCGGTAAAAATCAAAGCGTGTTTTTTCTAAAGAAGAAATATTGTTATGATAATGTCCACAATCTAATTCACAAGGTCTACTTAATAATTCATAAAGTTTATCTGCGGTATCGGATGATTGACACATTTTATCAAAATCTACCAACACACTTGGATCTTCTCCCTTTAAGATATATTGTGTGATACGTACTGGTAATTCTTTATCAAGTTTTTTTATAGGTTCAAAAAGAGTTGAAACTAATTCTTTGGAAAATAATTTACTTACTATTAATTTTTTTATATTCTTCATATTGCTTTATTCTCCTTAAAAGTTAAATCCTTGAAAGTTATTTTCAATTACTCAATAAATATAGTGTTATATAATTAAAAGTTCAACTTTAATTTGGCTATTTAAATCAAGCTAATTATCATTGTTATCAAGATAAATCTTTTTAATACACTTGGGATTTTGCTAAAAATTATGCTGTTTATGCTTAATTAAATAATAGTAATTCATAACTCTGTCTTATATATCAATTTCAATTGGCAATATCTTTATAGACTAAAATCAGTTTTGATATATACTGACAAATCGGTTCGGGTATTGACTGTTCTAAATCATATAAATCCGCAATGCAATCAACAATAACCTTCTCTCTCGACTTCTGATCATGTATCCCATATCACTTTATTTCGCCAATTAGGGTCAAAACCATTGGATGCGTCGGCTACCGCCATATAATTAGCATAACTTTCGGCTAATAACACTTTAGGCAGGTTATCTAGCTTAACTACGTCATCTTGATAACCCGGTGTTTTACTAAAATAAAGTCTATCAAGTACTGCTAAAATATTTTCTTCAGGTACCATACCACCACTGAAATCAATATGGATATAAATTTTTAAACGGCTATAGTATTTGTGGTAACAAAAAAAGTATTCATCCTCCTGTGCACTTTCACGCTCATAACCCAATTCGGTTAAAATATCACGTACGGTAAAACTGTCCATTGACCAACCATGACGATCATTAATGATATCATTTCTAAATTTGTTCATATCCGGTAATGGATGACTAAGCTGGTCAAACCAGGAGATTACTTTGTAATCTTTAAGATGCGATTGCCATTGTGCTATATCTTCACTTGAAAGCAACACTGAATGAGCAACGGTAATAAAATGATGTTGATCAAGTGAGATTTCTTCATCTTGATTAGTTATTAAGTTACCATCTTCTATTGGTCTAAAACTATTGACTATTTGACCATTACTATCTAATTCCAACCAAACTAAACGTTGAATAAATCGTCCCATAATTGGGTGAGATTGCAGATATTGTTGCCAATCTTCCACTAGCCATTGATGCTGAACACACATGACTTCATAAAAACGACTAATTTGCATAGTGAGTAATTATAAATCCATTCAAATATTGAATACACTAAATCAGGCTAACCTAGCCTATAATGCAATTATCAATGACCCGTTCCATTAGGTTTAGGCCATTTTTACCATCTTAGTTTATCTTTCCAATTAGGATCAAAACCACTACAGGCTTTTGCCACTGCCATATAATCAGCATAACCTTCGGCTAATAACACTTTAGGTAGTTTATCTAGTGCAATTGCCCTATCTTTGAAAGACGTTTTATTGCTAAAATAAAGGCTATAGAGTATAACTGGAATATTTTCCTCAGGTAGTGTGCTACCACTGAATTCAATATTGATATAAATACCTAAACTGCCAAAGTATTTATGGTAGCCCATAAAACACTCGCCATCTTCAAGATTTTCTCGCTTATAACCCAATTTCGTTAAAATACCACGTAGAGTAAAACTGTCAGTTAACCAGCCTAAACGATCATCAATTTCGCCATCTTTAAATTTGTTAATATCAGGTAATGGATGACTTAGCTGGTCAAACCATGAAGTTATTTTGTAATCTTTAAGATGCGCTTGCCATTGCGAGATATCTTCACTTGAAAGCAACACTGAATGAGCAACGGTAATAAAATGATGTTGCTCAAGTGAGATTTCTTCATCTTGATTGGTTATTAAGTTGCCATCTTCTGTTGGCCTAAAACTATTGACTGTTTTACCATTACTGTCTAATTCCAACCACACTAAACGTTGAATAAACCGTCCCATAATTGGGTGAGATTGCAGATATTTTTGCCAATCTTCCACTCGCCATTGACGCTGAGCACACATGGCTTCGTGAAAACGGCTAATTTGCATTTTGAGTAATCGGCTAAGTTCTTTTTTACTGTTACTAAACTGTTTTTTTGCCTCTTGGACTAATTCTGGGTTTTCGTGTTTACGTGCTTCAGGTAATGCTTTGATTTTTTCTCCCTCAGCATTTGTTAATTGCCATTTAAATTGCTCATCTAAACTAGCAGTAAAGGTACGTTCACCATAATCAAGAATTAACAAGCCATTATCATCTAACCCTGCGGTTGATGTCGTGCGATCGGCTAGTTCATCTACTGTCCAACCACAGCGTTGGGCAATCTTTTCTACTAAATATCTGGCCTTTTCTTGAATTGATGCCGTTCGATAGCGACGCGCTAATGATACTAATAATTGAATGATCATCGGATCATCGCTGTTTGCCTGTGCTTCAAGCATCGCTTCAATTTGTGCGCTACGTAGATAGTGATCTTTTATAAAACTGCTTAATATTGATACAGCAACAGGACCTTCAATGCTACAAGTTAACGCTAATATTCCTTTTGATTTAATGGCTGAGCCAAGATAAGATGTTAATGTCTCTTTTTTAATTTCATCAAAAACTTGTTCATATGTAACATTCTTATACTTAGAATAAATTTGCGGATAAATCTGATAACCTCTAATATATTGTTGCAATCGTTTATCGGCTTCTGAACTAGCTCTGGCTTCAGCCTGTTCCAATGTTGGTGTTCGGGTATCTTGGTTGATGAAACTTCGTAAAATAAATTCGCTCAATTGGCGTTGACTTTGGATGCTTAATAATCGATTATAAATAGTAAACAGCCAATTAGCTGGATCTTTTAATTTAGCTGCTAATCGGATCCACCACTCAATAATTTGTGGTTCAACTGTTTTACCATTTTGCCAAGTCAAAGCTGGTATTAAGTTAAAATCAAACCAATCAAGGTTGCTTGATATTTTACCATTTAAGCCTTTCTGGGCATCAGCCAATAACTTTTGCGGAGTTAAGTACTGACTGATATCTTCACCGACTTTTTCAAGTGCAACCAATATCGCTGTTTGTGCTGTTTCGCGTTTCTCTTTTCTTAACGCAGCATTTAGTGCCTTAATTGAGCTTTTTTGTTTCAGTTCGGCCAACCAATTAGCTGCAACAACACGCATCTCTTGTTTAGGGAAGGATAAAACTTGTTCAACTTGATTATGTATATTGGGGATCCGCTTTAAGGCATCTTGCGCCGCATAACGTATCTGATTACTTTCACTTAAAGCTAATTCAAATAGGTAAGCGACATATTTAACTGGAATAGTTGGAAAAAGCTGTAATATTTTTATGGCATTAACTTTTTCAATGCGGTTATAAGAATCCTGAATGATTTGTAGAGGAGCAAAACCTAATGCTTGATCAATTATAAATTGATTTTCAGCAAAAAAGGCCCATAATTTGTGGGGTTCATTTTCATAATTATCATGGTCAAAATCACTGGTTAAAAACGGTAAAGCAATTGTATATTCAACATTTGGATAGAAATTAAGTTTTAACATTACATCAGCTATTTGTCTCAGATCTAATGTTTTAGCAAAATCGTAGATTCTTCCAAGACGATAAGTATCATCTTGACGATTGATTAAGTAATTTATTCGAAATAAGTGAAATAAAGAAAGTTCAGGTAAATTTAATAGTCGATTTTTAGTAAGTAAAAAGTCCAAATCTGTATTTTCATCAAGTTCTTTGAATAATGCTGAACGATCGATTTTACCATTTAAATAATCAAATATCTTATCCAGAGACTTTGATGTCACTATTTTCAACTTTTGATAACGGTTCTGATGATAAGTCCATGATCTATTATTTTCTTTATTTCCCTCTATTTCATTTTGCATTGATTTTTCACATTCGATAAGGAACTCGTCATAATTTTGCTGTAAAACATCACGAGCATTTAGTGGCAATGGCGTGTCAATTAATGGTTCAAAACTAGGAATAACTAAATTATTTTTGGCTACATTAGCACTTTCCAACCTCGATAATGCACTTTCAATGGTAGCAATAACTGTTTTATTGGTTTCGTTAGTTAAAGCTTGCTCTAAAATTGTTGGTTCAGAAATGATTCGAGAGAGCAATATTGTTGCATTAGCACGCTCTTTAACTGAGCCTGAAGTTAAAAAGTGTTGTAATTGAGGTTGAACCAGCTCTAGTGGTAATTTAAGTAGTATGTCTGTAGCTAATTCACTTACCTGTTTTGAGGTATTAAATGCCTGTATGGCAAGAAAATCAACCAATTGTAACTGAAGTTCAGGATATAATTGAATGTATTTAAGTTGTCCTATTTGGCCCCTGAACGCCAAACCACGTGAGGGGAGTTGCTTAAAAAATTCAAGGTGATCTTGAATATAACTCAATAATCCATTCAACCGATTAACATGTCGAAAGTAATAACCATAGCGATAATTACCACCAGGAACATTATGACGACCAAAAATCTCGAACAGCAAATTCTCGCCTAATCCTGCTTGTTCAATTTCAAGAAATTGATGTAATTGTTGGATTGACCAATTTTCACGCTCTATAATTCTGTTTTCTTTACTACTAAGATAAGGTAACGTTGTAACGACCCCATCATATAATAAATAGATAAACCATGATGGGAGTTGTTCGCTTGTACGTTTAAAAAAACTTGAATGGTCACATAAGGTGGCTAAAACTCGAGCAAATCGAATTATCTGTTCAGGCGTATAAGCATCTGTCCAAAGTATATAAAAATTAATGCGAGCTTGTAACGACGAATGAATTTCGCCATAAAAATTTAAATTATATAATTCCGCTGGTCTTTGCAATAATTCATGAATTTTTGTAAAGTTATTCGGCATTTGGCATAACTTATCAAAATCAATTAACACAGCAAGTTCATCACCATGCAAAATATATTGCGTGAGCCGCGCTGGCAAAGTTTTATCCAGTTCACTTAATGGGTTAAAGATAGTGGCGATTAACTGTTTAGATACATGTGAATTTGTTGATAATTGTTCTGTATTTTTCATATTTCTTAGTTTTCCCGTTAAGGTTCAAATCTTTGGTATTTATTTATAATTAATTGTTATAGCGATTTAACATTTCTAAAAAAATGATATTTGATAATAAATTCGCCAGATAAACGCTCTTGTGCAGTTAATCGTATTTCTTGTTTCTGATTTAACATCTTTAATCCTTTCTATCCAAATCAAATTTACTTGATACATCGGCAACCAACATATAATCAGCAAAAGTTTCAGCTAATAACACTGGTGTGATACTATTAATGGCGATTCTTACTGTCATGATTACTTTGAGCGACAATACTAGGCAAATCAAGTAGACTACAAATCCGTTCAAATATTGAACACTCTAAATCAGGTTAATTTATCCTATAAAACAATCAACAATGACCAGTCCATTATATTTTTGTCATTTTTTATTATATTAATTTATCTTTCCAATTAGGATCAAAACCACTACAGGCTTTTGCCACCGCCATATAATCAGCATAACCTTCGGTTAATAACACCTTAGGTAGTTTATCGAGCGCAATTGCTCTATCTTTGAATCCCTTTTTATTACTGAAATAAAGGTTATAAAGTA
>CAMLIK010000040.1 GCA_946480175.1 uncultured Gilliamella sp. | reverse complement strand
TATCAAGCACAGCTTGAGGTAAAATCAATCCATAAGCAACCACAATCATAATATCGGCATTAAGATTGGCAATGATCCGCTGATTTTCTTCTGTTTTGAGTGTGGTTGGTTGATAAACGGGAAGATTATTTTCGATTGCTAATTGTTTTACAGGGCTTGCCGTTAACTTATTTCCTCGACCGGCAGGCCTATCTGGTTGACTAAAGACGGCGATGACATTATGGTTTGAGTCAATTAAGGCTTTTAAATGTGTGGCCGCAAAATCAGGTGTACCTGCAAAAATAATATTTAAGGAGTTAGTAGTTTGTGACATGTGCAATATATCCATAATCAAAAATATTATGGATATTATACTTTAAATTAAATTAAGAATCTTTAATACACAAAAGTGTATCCTTAATTGATATCACTTTTGTATTTTATGAAGGGTATTTGATAGGCTATAGTGGTAGATTTCGTTGAATCATTCCTTCTTTATAAGCTTCAAAGGTACAATTTTGTAATTTAATAAACGATTTAAAAAATATTCCACAAATCAAAATAGCTATAATCTTACTATCTTTTGATTTTTTAAATTTATTATAATTACGAATAAGAGCCTTATCGCTCATCTTTCCAGATTGGATTTTTTTTGACACGCGCTTATATGACCATTTACCTAATAAACCCACATATAGAGACATTAAAAAGTAAATAAATATTACAAATAAAATTGCAGTTATAAGTTGTAATAACATAGACATTTCTTGTGTATCCTTTATCTTATATCCCCATTGATATTTTTAGTTTTTGAAGCGAAATGATTATAACATTATTTTCAACTATGAAAAATATTATATATTTAAAATGGAATAGTATTGCCATTATAGCAACAATGATAATAAAAAAGGTTGATGATAAACTAGACTACTAAAGTTATATCCACCTAGCGCAATAATCATTCTTTTTACTGACGATAAAAAATAAGTAATAAATGAAGCCGATGTTGTAATACTTGAAATAAATAATACTAAAGTTGAACCAAATAAAAAGATAAAGTCTAGCGTTTTATAAAGCCCAAACTGGTATAAATGGATGTTAGACCTTTTAGAAATAGTGAAATTCTACTGATTTTATTCAAAATAACTTCGAAAGGTATCAATACCTATAATTAGAATTGGTCAATGGAGCGATTTATAGGCACTAGGGGTATGTCGATACGATACAATGAGTTGGTTCCATTAATATATCAGCTTGAGCAATATCGTTAATATTTGATGAATAATCCTATACTACAAAATCTGTACCGATAATGGATATCAATTTTGTTTGGTATAAAGGATTTGGCTGGTTATATAGGTAAGTTACGTTGAATCATAGCGTTTTTGTAAATCTCGTAAGAGTTGGTAAAAATTTTTTTGATAAAATAATAGTAAAAAAATCCACCAATAATTCCGCCACAAAATATGCCCATAACAACAGCTGTTATGATAATTTTGGATTTATTATCTATAGTATTTTTCGTATCATTATATAACTTGATTAATCTTTCATCGGGCGTTTTACCATTATTTATTGAGTTTTTACCAATAATGTATGTAACAGAGTTAATATATAAATAAACTAAAAGCGCCAATTAGACATGTCATTATGCCTATAAACATGAAAAATTGTTAAGTGTCACTCATTTTCTAATTCCTGAATCTGAGTTACTTAATATAATCAGTTAATTATAAAAATTCTGTTTATTTTATTCAAAATGGGAAAAATAGTGGCACTAACGCTATATCTACCATCATAACCAAAAAGGTTAATGGTACTCCCACTTTGACAAAATCACTAAAGCTATACCCTCCCGGTGCAACGACCATTGTTTTAACAGGTGATGAAACCGGTGTAATAAACGAAGCCGATGTTGCAATCGCAACCGTCATTGCAAAAGGATAGGGTGAATAATCAAATTTTATCGCTAAATCGATCGCAATTGGTGCAATTAAAATTGCTGTTGCGGTATTGGAAATAAATAATCCTACCGTTGAACATAATAAAAAGATGAAAGTTAAAACCATATAAGGTCCAAATGGACGTAAATGGATTTCAAGCCATTGTGATATGAGCGAAATCCCTCCCGTTTTATTTAGCGCAACTGCAAAAGGCATCATTCCGATAATGAGAATTAACGTTGGCCAATGAATCGATTTATAGGCATTAGCCATATCGATGCAGCGGGTCGCGCCCATTAATAAACAAGCAATAAGTGCAGCAACGACATTTGGGACAAGACCAGTAACCATTAAAATAATCATTACCGCTAGATTGAATAGTGCGATAAAAGCTTGGGAGCTTGCTGGTGCAACATCATCAATGTCTGATGGATAATCTAACACTACAAAATCACTAGTACGGGTTTGTAGTTTTTGTATTGATCCCCAATCTCCACACACCAAAAGTGTGTCACTCATTTCTAACCGTTCTTGGAATAAATTATTGGTTTCAACGGGGGCATGATTGCGCCAGATTCCAATAACCGTCAGAAAATATTTTTCCCTAAAATCAATTTCATTGAGTGTTTTTCCACATAATGATGATTCTGGTAGTAATGCAACTTCGGCCATGCCAACTTCTTTGACTTGTTCTGAAAAATATTCACCACGTAATACCTTTGGTTCAAGGTTGTTGGTGGTTAGGAAGGTACGATAGTCAGCTTCAGAATGCGACATGTCCAACAAAAGAATATCGTTTTCCCGAAATTCGGTATTACCATTAACTGGGATAAGTACTTTTTGAAATTTTCGCCAACGTTCGATACCAATGACATTTACACCATGTTCACTGCGTAAGTGTAATCCATCAATGGTCCGACCAACAAAAGGCGATCCAGCAAGAATTTGGGCACGGTGAGCTCTGCCAATTAATTTATAATCCCTAATTAAATCGGTAATTTTACGTCTTTGTGGTTGACTGTTGTTAGCCGTGATTTGGTCAGCGGTAAGTAACCAATTGCGAGTTAACAAGCAATAAATCACACCAACAACTAACACACCGATGCCTATTGGCGTAATTGAAAAGAAACCAAATTCAGTTAATGCTGCTCGGCTAAGTTCACTATTTACTACTAGGTTTGGTGCTGTGGCGACAAGGGTCATCATACCACTAATTAGGGCAGCAATGCACAGTGGCATCATGAGTTTTTTAACATGAATACCTGTATGGTTAGCAATACTGATAGCGACAGGAATAAAAATTGCAACAACCCCTGTTGAGCTCATGATGGAGCCCAATAAAGCCACCCCTAACATAATGAATGTAATTATCCGTATATCATTTTTACCGGCTGCTTTTAAGATATATTCACTCATTTTATAAGAGATGCCTGTTCTGACTAAGCTCTCTCCTATCACGAATAATAAGGCAATGAGAATAATATTGGGGTCACTAAATCCCGAAAGCGCTTCAGCAGGCGTTAATACACCAGTGACGGTGATTGCGGCTATCGTCAGTAGCGCAATAATATCCATTCTTAATTTACTGAATGAAAACAATATAATAGCTATAAAAAGCAAAAAACAGACAGTAATGAGTGGATAATATTCGATGATATAATTAGGTAAATAAGTAGACATTAATGATAAAAAACTATGCCCAGATGACGAATGTTCCACAAAAGGTAGCTCATGAAGTTGATTGGATTTTCGACATAATACCTTGGTTTATTGTAATAGGGAATATTTTGAAATAAAGATTATTGCTAGCCACCTCTGGTTAATATGACATTTTTAACATTTTCTGCTGTTTTATTTTTATACTATTCGCATTCACAATACTTAGGTGTAATTTAGTCAACTTAAGCTGTTTAATCTGAAAACCATTTTGAGGAGACAGTATGTCATCAAAAAAGTCAGTTGCACAAATTGTTGTTGATGTTTTATCTCAAGCCGGTGTTAAACATTGTTATGGTATTGTTGGTGATACTTTAAATCAAATCACCTCTGCTATTAAAAAAAGTGATATTGAGTGGGTGCATGTCCGTCATGAAGAGGTTGGTGCATTTGCTGCAGGCGCTGAAGCCTATCTTACCGATCAAATAACTGCTTGTGCTGGTTCTTGTGGACCCGGTAGCTTACATTTTATCAATGGTATTTATGAAGCCCAACGTAATAAAGTACCACTGATTTTATTGGCTAGTCAGTTAGTTACTTCCCAGCAAGGAACTGATTTTCCGCAAGAAGTTGACTTTGAAGCTATCTATAAAAACTGTTCTGTCTTTTGTCAGCAAATTACCGATCCCACACAAGCAAGACGAATCACCACAGCGGCGGTTCAAGCGGCGATAAATGAGCGAGGTGTTGCGGTTTTAGTCATTCCTTACAATATTAGTTTAGCTAAAGTTGAGGATAATAACAGACACAAAATTTATCACCCTAAACCAATCATCCGTCCATCTGATGAAGAGCTGGTACAAATTTCTGAAATTTTAAATAAAAACAGTAAAGTGACTATATTTGCTGGTCATGGCGTATCAGAAGCTCATGATGAATTAGTTGCCTTAGCCCAGAAATTAAAATCACCGGTAGTTCATACTTCAAGAGCTAAGGATTTTGTTGAATATGACAATCCTTATAATGTTGGTATGACCGGTATGTTTGGTATGGCATCTGGAGCAACGGCCATTAAAGAGTGTGATGTACTTTTGATGTTCGGCGTTGATTTTGCCTGGTCACAATTTTATCCTGATAACGCAACAATTATTCAGGTAGATATTGATGCAACTCATCTTGGTCACCGTCACAGTGTAGATATTGGTGTAGTCGGTGCTAGTAAACCAACCTTAGCGGCTTTATTACCACTGGTTGATGAAAAAACAGATAGCGAATTTTTAGACAAATGCCGTGGATTACATACTAAAGCAATCGATAAATTAAATAAAAAAGCGATACCATCAAAAGCCGTTATTCATCCACAATATTTAACCGAATTAATTGATAAACATGCAAATGATGATGCCGTGCTTTGTGCTGATGTTGGCTCCGCCATGGTTTGGGCGTGTCGGCACTTTTCAACTAATGGTAAAAGACGTACCGTCATTAGTTTAAAACACGGCACTATGGCCAATGCAATGCCACAAGCATTAGGTGTACAAAAAGCCTTTCCTCATCGTCAAGTAATTACCTTATCAGGGGATGGTGGTATTAGTATGTTGTTAGGTGATTTATTGACCACAGTCCAAGAGAATTTACCCATCAAAGTTATCGTACTTAATAATAGTTCACTTAACTTTGTCGAATTAGAACAAAAATCAGAAGGGTTGGTTGATCACTATACTGATTTAAAAAATCCTGATTTTGCTAAAGTAGCTAGTGCGATGGGATTATTTGCTATTCGTGTTGAGAGTTCTGATTTACTTGAAGCAGCAGTGCAATCATTCTTAGCCCACTCTGGACCTGCGTTATTAGATGTTAAAACGAGCGAATATGAATTGGTTATGCCACCTGAAATTCATACCTCTCAAGTAATGGGGATGGCGCTTTATAGTGTAAGAGCATCATTGAGCGGAAAAATGAAAGATGTGGTTAATTTGTTGGTGGATAATTTTGTGAAAAAGTAAGCGAAGCACCTTTGTTTATCTAAAAAAGTTGAGGAACGGGGTTTTGGATGTGACTTTAACGATATCTGCCGCATTTTGCGGCAGATAAGTTGGGTTAAAAACTAACAGCCCCTTCTTCTGCTGAAGTGAGATTTTCTCTAATAACGGTATAGAGTTCTCGACCAAAGCCTTGATGAGAATCGTTTAAATCAATTGTTGCGGCTTTTCGTGCTGCCAGCTCAACCTCATCAACCAGTAATGTTATTTCACCCGTTTGACCGTTGACGCGAATCATATCGCCTTGTTGAACTTTGCTTAATAATCCACCAGCATAGGCTTCCGGTGTAACATGAATAGCTGCTGGCACTTTGCCTGATGCGCCAGAAAGTCGTCCATCGGTTAATAAAGCAATTTTATAACCACGATCTTGCAAAACGCCTAAAGGTGTTATTAATTTATGTAATTCTGGCATACCGATAGCTTTTGGACCTTGATAACGCACAACTACAACACAATCTTTGTTAAGATTGCCGGCTTTATATTCTGCATCTAAATCATACTGACTATTAAATACCACGGCTGGTGCTTCAATTATTTGATGCTCAGCAGTAACCGCAGATGTTTTCATTATGGCTCGTCCTAAATTACCCGACATCACCTTTAATCCACCATGCGAGTTGAAAGGTTTGTTAATTGAAGCAATAACATTTTCATCTAAGGATTTGCTTGGGCCTTCACGGAAGATGAGTTTACCGTTTTCCAAAATGGGTTCTTTAGTATAACGGCTTAGTCCTCGACCAACTACCGTTTCAACATCTTCGTGTAATAAACCAGCAAATAATAATTCTCTAACCAATAAAGAAGTGCCACCAGCTGCTTGGAAGTAGTTGATATCAGCAGGCCCATTTGGGTAAATTCGACTTAATAACGGCACAACAGTGGATAGGTCTGAAATATCATCCCAATTAATAATAATACCCGCCGCTTTAGCCATCGCGACAATGTGCATAGTTAGGTTGGTTGAACCGCCTGTTGCTAAAAGCGCGACTAAGCCATTAATAATCACTTTTTCATCAACCATTTTACCAACTGGCATATAGTTACCCGATTGGTTGGTTAAACGAGTGATCTGTTTTGCTGCAGCATTGGTGAGTTCATAACGTAATGTGGTTTCAGGATGAACAAAGGCCGCTCCAGGTAAATGCAATCCCATTAACTCAATGACCATTTGATTGCTATTTGCGGTACCATAGAAAGTACAAGTTCCGCTGGTATGGTATGAGGCTGATTCAGATTCTAATAGATCTTCGCGTGAGGCTTTTCCTTCCGAATAAAGTTGACGAATGCGAACTTTTTCTTTATTTGGTAACCCTGAAGGCATCGGTCCAGAAGGAACAAAGATGGCGGGTAAATGCCCAAATGATAAAGCACCAATAAATAACCCTGGTAAGATTTTATCGCAGACACCCAAATAAAGTGCACCATCAAACATATTATGTGATAGCCCAACGGCAACTGACATGGCAATCACATCTCGGCTCATTAGCGAAATTTCCATACCCGGTTCGCCTTGAGTTACCCCATCACACATAGCGGGTACACCGCCAGCCATTTGTCCAACAGCACCTATTTCATGTAAGACTTTGCGGATTTGTTCTGGATAAAATTCATAAGGTTTATGCGCTGATAACATATCGTTATAAGAACTGACAATGCCAATATTACTTTTTAATATATTTTTAAGATCATTTTTCTCATCAAGGCAACAAGCGGCAAACCCATGAGCTAAGTTACTGCAAGGTAAGCTTGCGCGTGTCACTTTTTTTAACATAGCGTGTTCTATTCTTTGCAAATAAGCTTCACGTGTTGCTTTAGACCGATTAATAATGCGCTGAGTTACAGCTAAAATAGTTGGATTCACATTAACCTCTTGGATTTTATTTATTATAATTTTTGAGCTTTTATCAATTTATTCGCAATGGCGTATTGAATTAATCACCCGTGTAGCATCTTGAATGACCTCATTTAGCGACTGTTCAATATTGATTGCATAGACATCTTTTTCATCAGCTGTTGGCTCTTCCAGTGTGTCAAATTGTGACTGTAACATGCCAGTTTTTTGGTAATGTCCTTGACGTTTAGCTAAACGCTGTGAGATTACATCGAAACTTCCTTTTAAATAAATAAAGTGCACATTTTCATTTTCACCACGAATAATATCTCGATATTGTCGCTTCAATGCTGAACAAATAATGACCGAAATGCCACTCACATTACTCATTGCAAATGCAGCATTACTAATTAAGTTTAACCAAGGCATTCTGTCATCATCATTTAGGGGGGAACCGCTACGCATTTTTAATATATTGGTCTTTGGGTGTAAAAAATCACCATCTAAAAATGCGGCATTTAGGTTATCGGCTATCTGTTTGGCAACAACCGATTTACCACTACCTGATACACCCATGAATACGAAAACATGCTTCCTTTGTTTTGTCATTACACAATTTCTCCAAAATCATCTGTTACGGGTAACATTTTGTCACTATAAACCTTTATTGCAATATAAAAAAGTAATTTTTGTGATTTAGATCATATTTTTGCTAACAATTAGAGTAGACATCTTTTTTGAATAGTTTTAGTTAAAATAAATACGTAATTAATTAACTTAATAATTTATCATTATTTTTCATAAAATGAATTTTCGTTATTATCAATGATTCATCAATATAAAAATAAATTCATCCTAATCTCACATAATAATGCGCCATATCTAATCGATTTAACTTTAGGTTTTTGAACTTTTTTTAAAAAATAGATTTCGATCACAAAAATGATATTTGTTATTTGCTTTTAATTTCGAAAGCTAATAATCTTTCGTTATAACTTTTGATTTCGAAATATAAACGAAAGTAAAATTTGATAATGGAGATCAAACATGAATGAATGTCAATTTTTGATAGAAGACAATATCAAGCTTAAAGATGAGCTTGATGCCTTAACATATATTAGTGAACAATTACAACAAAAGCATATTGTTAAAAGAAGTCATTTAAAAGCGTTAATAGAAAGAGAAGCTTTATTTCCTACCGGTATTGCACTTGATGGTTATGCTGTCGCTATCCCTCATTGTGAAGCTGAACATGCTATTAGCCCTGCTATTTATATTATTCGTACTCAATCTCCTGTTGTTTTCAATCGTGCTGATGAGGATAGTACGGTTGAAGTTTCATTAATTATTTCACTGGTTGTTACTTCTCCAGAAGATCAACTGAATCTATTAAAAGCACTTTTTTCAAATTTACAAAATAAAGAGTTTTATCACTTTTTAATGAGTGCTGAAGCGAATGAAGTTTCAGAGTATTTTAAAAAAGTGATTATTAAACAATAAATTGACTAGGAGGCATTATGAAAAAAAAGATTATTGTGGCATGTGGAGGTGCTGTTGCAACATCAACGTTGGCAGCAGAAGAAATAAAAGAGTTGTGCAAAGAAAACAATATAGATCTCGATCTTGTTCAATGCCGTATTAATGAAATTAATACATTTATTGATGATGTTGATTTGATCTGTACTACTGCGAGAATGGATCAAACCTTTGGAAATATCCCTATTGTTCATGGTATGCCTTTTGTTTCAGGCGTTGGGATTGATCAGCTGAAAGATAAAATATTATTGATTTTAAAAGGATAAGAATATGTTTACTGAAATTATGCAGTACATTTTGGATCTTGGTCCATCAGTAATGTTGCCTATTGTTATTATTCTATTTTCATTAATATTAAGAATGAAAATTGGTGATGCACTAAAAGCAGGTATTCATATTGGAATTGGATTTGTGGGTATTGGCTTAGTTGTGGGATTGCTAACTAGTTCGGTGGGGCCAGCCGCTCAAGCAATGGCTGAAAGATTTGATATCAGTTTGAAAGTCGTGGATGTTGGTTGGCCGGGCGCAGCGCCAATGACATGGGCTTCACAAATTGCCTTAGTTGCGATACCAATTGCTATTGCCGTTAATATTCTAATGTTAGTTTTGCGATTAACGAGAGTTGTCAATGTGGATATTTGGAATATCTGGCATATGACTTTTACCGGTGCACTTGTTTATATTGCTACAGATTCTTACTATTTAGGTATAGCTGGAGTCATAGTACATGCTGTTATCGCTTATAAACTGGGTGACTGGTTTGCTAAAGATACCAAAGAGTTTTTTGAACTTGATGGTATTGCTGTTCCTCATGGTACCTCAGCTTATTGTGGACCTATAGCGGTATTTGTAGATGCTGTTATTGAAAAAATCCCCGGCGTTAACAAAATTAATTTTAATGCTGTTGATATGCAAAAGAAGTTTGGTGCTTTTGGTGAACCGGTAACTGTTGGTTTATTTATGGGGATCTTATTAGGTTTATTGGCAGGATATGGCGTGAAAGAGACATTACAACTTGCTATTCAAACCGCAGCAGTGATGTTACTTATGCCACGAGTAATTAAACCAATTATGGATGGTTTGACACCAATATCCAAACAAGCTCGAAAACATTTACAATCTAAATTTGGCGGACAAGATTTTCTTATTGGTTTAGATCCTGCCTTATTATTAGGTCATTCAACAGTTGTTTCAGCAAGTTTAATCTTTATTCCTCTAAGTATTTTTATTGCCATTATCCTACCTGGTAATGAGGTTTTACCATTCGGTGACTTAGCAACCATTGGCTTTTTTGTTGCTATGGGGGTGGCTATTCATCAAGGGAATTTATTTAGAATTATTATTTCGGGTGCAATCATTATTGCCATTACATTATGGATTGCGACACAAATGATCCCATTAACCACACAATTGGCAGTTAATGCCGGTACTATTACTGATGGTAATAATATTTTGGTTGGTGCAATGGATCAAGGTGGATCACCGATTACTTATATTATGGTTCAACTTGTTAATTTAAAACAACCTATAGGCTTTGCCTCTATTGGATTATTTTATCTATTGTGTTTATTTTTGACATGGAAAAGGGCGCGTAAATATCAATCATCAGTTAAAGAATAAATGGACTAAATAACTTGAAACAATTTAACCACAATCAATAAATATGTCATTTGCAAGCTTTCACTGGAAAACCAGTGAAAGCCATAAACAAACATCATTTATTAGCTATAAGGAAAAAAAATGAAAGTAGTTATCGTTAATGATGGGGGTAATTTATCTGTTATAGAAATGGAAAAACCCAAAATAACATCTTCAAATCAAATTTTAGTAAAAGTGGCTTATTCTGGACTATGTGGTTCAGATATTCCAAGAATATTTCATCAAGGCGCTCATTATTATCCGATAACTCTCGGTCATGAGTTTAGTGGTACAGTAACGGAAATTGGTAGTGATGTTACAGAATTTGCTATTGGTGATTTAATCTCTTGTGTACCTTTATTACCTTGTTTTGAATGTGATGAGTGCCAAAAACATTATTATTCACTTTGTAAAAATTACACGTTCGTAGGCTCAAGAATCAGTGGTGGTTTTGCTCAATATATTGTATTAAATAAAAACAATGCCTTCAAATTACCAAAAGGTGTAACCCCTCTTGAAGGGGCTTTCTTTGAACCAATGACTGTTGGAATGCACGCTATTTTATTAGCGGATGGTTGCAAAGATAAAAATGTCATTATTGTCGGTGGGGGAACAATTGGGTTACTTGCTATGCAATGTGCCAAAGCCATGGGAGCTAAATCAATAACCGTTGTTGATATCAATGATGCTCGTTTAGATCTTGCTAAATCATTAGGCGCCGATCAAGTTTACAATTCTAAAAATCTTAGTGCAGAAGAAATATATCAGGGGCTATCAATAAATCGATTTGAGCAAGTTGTTCTAGAAACTGCTGGCTCACCTGCTACCGTTAAGTTAGCCATTGAGATAGCAGGCCCTAGAGCAAGAATTGGTTTAGTTGGTACTTTACATAATGACGTTACACTTTCTGAAAAAACCTTCGGATTAATTTTAAGAAAAGAATTGCATATTTTGGGTAGCTGGATGAATTATTCTGCACCGTGGCCGGGTAAGGAATGGCAACTTGTGAGCCAATTTTTCCTTGAAGGAAAAATAAAACTTGAACCACTTATAACAAGCATTGGTGACTTTGATGCGTTTATTAAACAAGTTACCGAATTAAATGGTCATCCTATGAATGGGAAGATTTTACTAAATTGCATGTAGTTTTTGATTTAATTTAATCGTTGAAAATGAAAACTTATCTTTTGATTTTGTTTGTTATACACTGCTGAAATAATTTCGAAAAAGGAAATATTATGAATGCAAGTGAAAGACGCCAAGAAATAATAGAACTTCTTAATATGAACAGTACCGTGTTGGTGTGTGATTTATCCAAGAAATATGATGTTTCTGAAGTGACCATAAGGACAGATCTTCGATTACTGGAAAAACAAGGAGTGCTTACTCGATTTCATGGCGGTGCAACCAAAATTATAGATAACGATGATATTAAATCATTTAAAGAACTGCAATTAGAAGAACGTTATCAGCGATTTATTGAGGCCAAAAAACGTATTGCTTTAGAGGCAGTTAAACAAGTGAAAGAAGGTGATATTATTATCTTAGATAGTGGTAGTACAACTATGTTGATAGCAGAAGAATTGGTAAAACTTAAACACATTACAGTCATTACCAATAGCCTTACCTCTGCTTTTATATTATCTGATAATAGTGACATTATGTTATTAATTTGTGGTGGTACACTTAGACATAAAACCCGCTCTTTTCATGGAAAAATTGCCGAGCAATCTTTAGATGGTATATCAGCTGATATTTTATTTGTCGGTGCAGATGGTATTGATGCACAAAGAGGAATAACAACATTTAATGAAGGTTATACAATTAGCAGTGTAATGGCGAATGTTGCAAAGAAAGTCGTTGCTGTTTTGGATTCATCTAAATTTGGGCGTAATGGTATCAATATTGTATTACCACTGAACAAACTTGATGTCATCATCACAGATACTAGTGTAGATAGTAAATACAAACAAGAATTCGAAAAGCAAGGCATTAATTTGATAGCAGTTTAATCGTTTCATTGTCGATTTTTATATCTTTTTTAATATTGATCACAAATATTGGGTGAAATAATAAATCGTAATTCAACACGATATTGACCATATTTGAAAGTCAAGATCATTTAAGATTGTTATTTCTCACAACGATGTAAATGGGTAGGTGAGAAAATGATATTAACAATTACGATGAATCCATCTGTCGATATTTCATACTCTTTAGATAAATTAGTTATTAATGATATTAATCGAGTATCAAATATAAGTAAAACAGCTGGTGGAAAAGGTCTTAATGTTACGCGAGGAATAAATTTTTCAAATATTCCTGTTTTGGCGACAGGGATTATTGGTGGAACTACCGGTAAATTTATTCAAGAGCAGTTAGATGAAGACAAAATAGCTTATAACTTTTATGTAACACAAAAAGAATCAAGAAATTGCATTGCAATTTTACACGAAGGTAATCAAACCGAGATTCTAGAAGCAGGTCCTAGGTTAGATAATGATGATGTTGAGCAATTCTTACAAAATTATAGAAAGTTACTCAATCATGTAAAAATTATTACAATTTCAGGATCATTGCCTCAGGGTTTTCCCGTCAATTTCTACGTCAATCTAATTGAGCTAGCAAATAAATATCAAATACCTGTTTTGCTTGATTCTTCAGGACAAATGTTGCTAGCCACACTGAAATCTCAATATAAACCTTATTTAATAAAACCCAATCAAGAAGAATTAAAACAGATTATTCAGATGGATATAGATGTTAATGATAGTCATTCATTAATAAAAGCACTTGAACACGATACTCTTGTTGATATCCCTTTGATTGTTATTTCATTAGGTAAAAATGGTGCTTTTGCTCGTTGTTTTAATCACTATTACCAAGTTTCCATCCCGAAAATCAATGTTGTTAATCCAGTAGGTTCTGGTGATATCACTTTAGCAGGGCTTGCGGTCAGCCTACATGAAAATGAATCAATAGACGTTATGTTAAAACGTGCTATGACTATGGGAATGCTAAATGCCATGGAAGCTCAAACTGGGTTTGTTAATATGAATAACTACCATAAATATTATCAACAAGTTGAAGTTAAAAAAATTATTTAAAATTTTAATTAGGAGTAAATTATGTATCTTATTTCCAGCCAAGAAATGTTGAAAAAAGCTCAACGTGAGCAGTATGCTGTTCCTGCGTTTAATATTCATAATCTTGAAACAATTCAAGTTGTGGTTGATACTGCTAAAGAATTAGGATCACCGGTTATACTTGCTGCAACACCAGCTACCTATAATTATGCTGGTACACCATATTTAATTAGTATCTGTAAAAAAGCCGCTGAGATTCATCATTTCCCATTTGCTTTGCATTTAGATCATCATGAAAATTTGAGTGATATTGAATCTAAAATCGAAGCAGGTATTCGTTCAATTATGATTGATGCTTCTCATTATCCATTTGAAGAAAATATTGATATAGTAAGAGAAATGGTTGTTTTCAGTCATAAATATAATGCAAGTGTTGAAGCTGAACTTGGTCGTCTAGGTGGGCAAGAAGATGATTTGATTGTCGATGATAAACAAAGCGCTTTTACCGATCCTGATGCTGCTAAAGAGTATGTTGAAAGAACCGGTATTGATTCATTAGCGGTAGCGATTGGCTCTGCTCATGGATTATATAAAGGAGAACCTAAACTTGATTTTCAACGATTAGCAAAAATTCGAGATAAAGTTGATATTCCTTTAGTTTTACATGGTGCTTCCGGCATTCCAGAGGAAATGGTCAAAAAATCTATCTCATTAGGAATTTGTAAAGTAAATGTCGCAACAGAATTAAAAATTGCGTTTTCTGATGCTTTAAAACAAAACTTTAAAGAACATCCAGATGCTAATGATCCAAGACACTATATGCAACCGGCTAAAGCAGCGATGAAGAAAATAGTTGAAGAAAAAATTCGCATTTGTGGCAGTGCAGGTAAATTATAATATGCAAGCAAAGGGTATTTTATTTGATTTAGATGGTACATTAGTTAACTCATTACCAGCAGTTGAACGCTGCTGGTTAGGCTTTGCCGAGCGCCACCAACTTAATCATTCCTATGTATTAAAAACCATTCATGGACGTAAAGCTATCGATAATATAAAACTATTCTTACCTAATAAGCCAGAAAGTTTTATCGCACAAGAGTATCATTGGCTGGAACAATTAGAGGCTCAAGATATCAAAGATATTGATGAAATATCTGGTACAAGTCATTTCTTACAACAGTTATCTTCACTTAATATTCCTTGGGGAATTGTAACCTCTGGTACCAAAAAAGTAGCGGATTCTCGCTTTGCTATTCTCAATGTAGCTAAACCGAAAGTTTTTATTACCGGTGAAATGGTTTTTAAAACAAAGCCTGCGCCTGATGGCTATCTACAAGGTGCAGATTTACTCGGGTTGCCTGCTGATGAGTGTATTGTTTTTGAAGATTCTAAAGCGGGCATTGAATCAGCATTTAATGCGAATTGTCAAATTATTACTGTTAACACTCCTAACTCACTTGATGATAATCCTATGTTAAATATCAATTCTTTTGACGAGTTAGTTATCAATAAATTAAACCAGAACAATTTTGAAATTTTGAAAAATAAGGTATGAAGTATGATTAGTAAATTTATTACTTTATTTAATCACATCTGAATCAGCAAATATCTTATTGAGTAATTGTTGATAATATGTTCAATATTTGCTTAATTTGAACATATTATCAACGGTGTTATCCATTATTAATTTATATTACCGATGATTTGTTTAAAGGTTGAAAATGAACAAAAACCTAAAGTGTTAATTGGACAATTTTCCATTGCTAATGTTACTTTATGGGGTGGATTGCTACGATTTAATTGGCTCAAATTGCGGATTTGTTCAGTTGATTGATAAAAATATTCAATTTTCATCAATGCTTCGCCACTTTGATTATTACGCCATTTTTGGAATACTATTTTGCCACCAATTGGTGTGGTTTCAAATTGATCGGGGAGTGTATAAGATTTAATTTTTAATGCTGCAAATAAAGATGCCACATTAGAATCATGACCGACTAAAAATGTAAATTTGGTATGATTTTTTTCTGAGAAAGTTTGATTAATATAGTTAATTAAATTGGCGGCAACCTGTTTTGCAATAACGGGTGAACCAAATAAAACGGTATTGTAATATTCTTTTATAGCAACTAATTGTTCAAATTGTTTATTATTTTTTATTTTTCCCCAAGCAATATCTTGCAATGGAGCGCCTTCATAATATTGTAAAATAAAGGCATCAGCGATTGATGTTCCAGTTCGAAGAGGACCAGTTATGCCGGGCTCTTTGCCTTTTTCAATAATAAGTTTGGTTGGTAATTCGCTAAAATCACACTGTTTATCGGTCAAACAATTAGTTGATTGGGTATAATTTATAATATTAGACAGATCTCGATAGGTGTTATTAAGTTTCTGATTTAACCCTTCAATACCTTTTGCGCTAGCTGTTTGGTTGATTGAAGTGATTGCCGCTTGTTTAAACTCCGGGTTATCATCACTAATCACAGGAAAAAACAGTGGATCCATAGTACCTAATTTTTCCTTATGAATAATTGGTACAATACAACCAGGAAAAGCGCCAACTGTAAAGTACTGGCCGGTTGCGATAGTACGTTGTAAACTGTTGGTGTACATATACACCTCATTTTCACTCGGGCAGGTATTTTCGGTTAAAAGTTTATTATCAACCAACCATTCACTAAAGTAATGACCAAAATAGCTTTCTAATACCCCGCCACGTGTCGTCAAATAACTGGCAGGAGTATCCCATTGTGGCCATTGATTGGGGGTAATTTTACCAAGAGTGCTTGTTGGACTGGAAAGTGGGGCTCTTAAACCATGTCGGCTAAATACGACGACTTGTTCTAAAGTATAATTATCTAATGTTTCTATTGCTGGTGCCGAAAAAGAGAAAACCAAAGATAGACCTAATATTATTTTTAGTTTTTTCATAAATAAACATCCTTTTAAATATTGTTTGACGAGATAAGATCACCTTTCGATTTCTGTTATGAGTGGCAGGTGAGTAGTAATTCCTTTAATTAAATAGTCTGTTTTTATTCTATATACTCATCAACTCTAATAGCATAAAACAAAAGAAAACAGATTGTTAAACTAAAACCTTGCTAAGATCAGCGGATGATTTATAAACAACATGACCATTTATAATGGTTGCAACAATCTGATTATCATCATTTAATAATACTAAATTGGCTAATTTGTTTGGCGCAATACTACCTAAAGTATCATCAATCCCTAATGCTTTAGCTGGATAATAACTACCATGTAACCAAGCCTGTTCGAAAGGTATATTAGTATAATCAGCAAAATTAGTTACCGCACGCTCAAGGGTCAACGTGCTACCAGCTAAACCACCATTGTTAGTCCGAACAACACCATCTTGCATATGTACTTGTAATTTACCTAGATAATAATCGCCATTTGGCATCCCCGTTGCTTGCATCGCATCAGTAATTAGTAACAGATTTTTTCCACAACATTTATGGGCGATGTTAATCGCAGCTGGATGAACATGATGTCCATCGGCGATAATTTCGGTTTGACAGTTGTCGATACTAAATGCTGCACCAACAACGCCCGGTTGTCTATGATGTAATCCTGACATGCCGTTATAGCAATGAACCACGCCGCTGGCACCAGCTAATATTGCATCTTTAATTGTTTGATAGTCGGCATTAGTATGACCTAACATAACACGGATATTTAGTTCATTTAGCCATTTGATAATAGCGAGGGCATTTGGGTATTCTGGTGCTAAAGCAATGCATTTTAATGTCCCTTCAGCCAATGATAACCATTTTTCAATTATTGCACGATCAGGTGCGCATAGAAACTCTTCAGGATGAGCGCCCTTATGTATATCACTAAAAAAAGGTCCTTCTAAATACGAACCTAATATTGTTGCGCCTGAAACGCCTTTTTTTATACTGTTTTTGACTTGTATTAATGCTGCTTCAATCTTTTCATAACTTTCAGTTACTGTTGTTGCTAAAAAAGCACCCACTCCGTGTTTTGCTAAAAAACAGCTTATGGTATTTAATGATTCATGAGTAGCATCCATAGT
>CAMLIK010000039.1 GCA_946480175.1 uncultured Gilliamella sp. | reverse complement strand
CGACCTTCGGGTTATGAGCCCGACGAGCTACCAAGCTGCTCCACCCCGCGTCAGAGTGATGGCTATATTATAGTAATAAAATAATAATGCAATACCCTTATTGCCTAAAATCCATATTTTTACACATTGCTTAACAAATAATAGCGATTTACATACGAAGCGGTATACACTTCTCAATATTTTTTACAGCATTCCTTATATAACCCACCGATTAATGATAGTTTGCTGTAATTAACATGTGGATGTTATTAACAGATAATAGGTAATTTATATGTTTATGCGGTATACACTCCTCAATATTTTTTACAAAAAAATTTATTTTCGTTGATTATTCATTATGCTAACATCATTAAAATTACATAATGTACATTTAATTGGAAAAGGAAAAAATATGTCAACTCAATATCATGGATCTTGTTTATGTGGAAAAGTTAAATTATCTGTTCCATTTGCTAATACGGATTTTAGTGCATGCCATTGCCAAACTTGTCGTAAATGGAGTGCTGGACCTTTAATGACTTTAGCGCACAGTGGTGATTTAACGATAGAAGGACAAGAGAACGTTACCCATTTTAACTCATCACAATGGGCGGAAAGAGCATTTTGTAAAGAGTGTGGCTCTCATCTTTATTATCATTTAAAAGGTACGCAAAATTATTATATTGCTGCTTGGATCTTTGACGATATTAAGGATTTAAAATTCACGGCTGAAGTCTTTATTGATAAAAAACCAACTTGCTATGCGTTTGCTAATCAGACCCACAAATTAACTGAAGCAGATATTTTAGCAATGGCTGAAGGAAAGGCTTAAAAAATAAATTATAACTTAATGTATTTATAAAAAAGACGAGCATTGCTCGTCTTTTTGGTTATTGATAAAGTGCCTGTAATGGTATCACACTGTGAGCAGGATCGTAATCTAGCGCCGACGTTGTGGCATAAGCGGCATTCATGGTGGTATCGTAATGGACTTTATATTGGATAGCACTACGGCGCAGGATTTTAGAGGCTTCAATAGCTGCTCGCCCTGACGTTGTGTTAAGAATATAACTGTACTCGCCATTTTTAATATGGTCATGAATATTGGGCCGACCTTCATTCTCTTTTTTGACAATTTGGCAGGCAATTCCTGCTTGTTGCAATGCTTTTGCCGTGCCAAGTGTGGCATCAATACTAAATCCATGAGCGATTAATCGTTTAGCAACTTCTAATAGACGTGGTTTATCTTGTTCACGAATAGAAAGTAATGCTTTGCCGGATTTTTTCATATTCGACAAGCTGCCAAGCTGTGCTTTGGCAAAGGCTTCGGCAAATGTTTTACCAATTCCCATAACTTCGCCGGTTGAGCGCATTTCTGGTCCTAAAATTGGGTCAACACCGCTAAATTTATTAAATGGTAATACCACCTCTTTAACGGAATAATAAGGCGGAATCACTTCTTGAGTGACATTTTGCTTGGCCAGCGATTGCCCTGTCATGACGCGGGCAGCAATTTTAGCCAGTGGTAAGCCAGTCGCTTTCGAGACAAACGGCACGGTACGGGCTGCACGCGGATTAATTTCAATCAGATAAACTTGATTATCTTTGACAGCAAATTGCCCATTCATTAAACCTTTTACATTAAGTTCAAACGCCAATTGTTTCGCTTGTTTTCGCAGTTCAGCTAAAATTTCAGGGCTTAAGGTATGAGTTGGCAGTGAACAAGCTGAATCACCCGAGTGAATACCGGCTTGCTCAATATGTTCCATAATGCCACCAATAACGATTTGCTCGCCATCGGCAATCACATCAATATCCACCTCGATTGCATCATCTAAAAAGTGATCAAGTAGTACAGGCGCATTATTTGACTCACTCACCGCAGTTTTAAAATAACGGCGTAAATCTTGTTCATTGTAGACAATTTCCATTGCTCGTCCGCCTAATACATAAGATGGACGCACCACAAGTGGATAACCGATTTGTTCTGCTTTGATTACCGCTTCATCAATATCGGTTACGGTGGCATTAACTGGCTGTTTTAACTTTAATTTATCGACTACTTCTTGAAAGCGTTTGCGATCTTCGGCCCTGTCTATGGCATCAGGTGAAGTACCAATAATTGGAATTCCTGCAGCTTCAAGGGCTCGCGCCAATTTCAGCGGAGTTTGTCCACCATACTGTACTATCACGCCATTAGGTTTTTCAACGTGGGCAATTTCAAGCACATCTTCAAGGGTAACCGGCTCAAAATAGAGTCTATCGGAAGTATCGTAATCGGTTGAAACAGTTTCTGGATTACAATTTACCATAATGGTTTCAAAACCATCTTCACGTAAAGCCAATGCAGCATGCACACAGCAGTAATCAAATTCAATTCCTTGTCCAATACGATTAGGTCCTCCTCCTAAAATCATAATCTTTTTACGATTAAATTGTGGATTGGCCTCACACTCTTGTTCATAGGTTGAGTAAAGATAGGCGGTATCGGTTGAAAACTCGGCTGCACAGGTATCCACACGTTTATAAACTGGGTAAATATCATATTGTATGCGCAGATCTCGCACGGCTTGTTCTTGAGTATTAAGCAGTTTAGCAATACGAAGATCCGAAAAGCCTTTACGTTTAAGTTGCCATAATGTCTCTTGATCAAGATCATTAATGGTTTGTTGCTTTAAGCGATTTTCTATTTGCACTAACTCTTCAATTTGCACTAAGAACCAACGATCAATATGGGTTAATAAAAAGATTTCATCCAGCGTGAAACCAGCACGAAATGCATCAGCTAGATACCAAATACGCTCACTACCCGCTTCCTGCAATTCATAACGAATTTTAGTTAGATTCTTTTCATCACTATAATTATCGATTTTTTCGTCCAATCCACTGGCGCCAACTTCTAAACCGCGTAGTGCTTTTTGCATGGATTCTTGGAATGTTCGGCCAATGGCCATTACTTCACCAACTGATTTCATTTGAGTAGTTAAGCGATCATTACAGCCAGCAAATTTTTCAAAATTAAACCGTGGAATCTTAGTAACGACATAATCGATAGAAGGTTCGAAAGAAGCAGGTGTTTTTCCACCAGTAATATCATTGCAGAGTTCATCAAGTGTATAGCCAACCGCTAATTTAGCCGCGATTTTAGCAATAGGAAAACCAGTTGCTTTAGATGCTAACGCTGAAGAACGAGATACTCGAGGATTCATCTCAATGACAATTAATCGCCCCGTTTTTGGATCAACCGAAAATTGAACATTTGAACCACCAGTTTCAACGCCAATCTCACGTAATACCGCAATTGAAGCATTACGCATAATTTGATACTCTTTATCTGTTAAGGTTTGTGCCGGTGCAACCGTTATTGAATCACCGGTATGAATGCCCATTGCGTCGAAATTTTCAATTGAACAAACAATAATACAATTATCGTTTTTATCGCGCACAACTTCCATTTCATACTCTTTCCAGCCAATCAATGACTCGTCGATCAGGAGTTCATTGGTTGGGGATAAATCAAGTCCACGAGTACAGATTTCTTCAAACTCTTCTTGATTATAAGCGATGCCACCGCCGGTTCCGCCCATAGTGAATGATGGACGAATAATACAAGGAAAGCCGACTTGTTCCAGTACCGCATAAGCCTCTTTTAATGAGTGAGCAATGCCTGAACGTGCGGTATCAAGACCAATTTTTTTCATTGCCTGATCAAAGCGTTTGCGATCTTCCGCTTTATCAATCGCATCGGCAGTAGCACCGATCATTTCAACATTAAACTCTTTTAATACACCCTTTTTTTCAAGCTCTAATGCACAATTTAATGCCGTTTGCCCCCCCATTGTCGGTAAAATAGCATCAGGCCTCTCAATTTCAATAATTTTGCGCACACATGTCCAATGAATTGGCTCAATATAGGTAGCGTCTGCCATTTCAGGATCGGTCATAATGGTTGCCGGATTGGAATTAACTAAAATCACTCGGTACCCTTCTTCTCGTAATGCTTTACATGCCTGAGCGCCTGAATAATCAAATTCACAAGCTTGACCAATAACAATTGGACCTGCGCCAATAATAAGAATACTGTTAATATCTGTTCGCTTAGCCATGTTATTGCTCCTGCTTATAAATTTTAATTAATTCAATAAAGTGATCGAAAAGTGGCGCAGCATCATGAGGCCCCGGACTTGCCTCGGGATGGCCCTGAAAACTAAATGCTGGTTTTTGATTGTGATAAATACCTTGTAATGAACCATCGAATAACGATTTATGTGTAGCTCGTAAATGAGCAGGTAAAGTAATTTCGTCGACAGCAAAGCCATGATTTTGCGCTGTAATCATTACCCTATTATTTTCCAGATCTTTAACTGGATGGTTACCACCATGGTGACCAAATTTCATTTTGATAGTTTTAGCACCACAGGCAAGTGCTAACAGTTGGTGCCCCAAACAGATACCAAAAACAGGAATATCGGTAGTCAGAAACTGCTTAATCGCTTCAATGGCATAAGTACAAGGCGCCGGATCTCCTGGGCCATTTGATAAAAAGATACCATCCGGATTTAATGCCAGTACTTCATCTGCTGGCGTTTTAGCGGGAACAACAGTTAACTTACATCCACGCGCAACTAACATCCGTAATATATTTTGTTTCACGCCAAAATCATAAGCAACCACATGGTAAGGCAATTCACTTTCCGCTTTTGGTATAGGATGCTGTCTGGTCCAAATACCATAAGTCCATGTGTAACTTTCCTTACAAGTCACTTCTTTAGCCAAATCTAATCCACTTAACCCTTTATAATTTAGTGCCTCTTGTTTGGCATTTTCGGCTTTATCTAATAAGGTCTGTTTATCATTTGCGGTAATAATCACACCATGTTGTGCCCCTTTTTCACGTAAAATACGGGTTAAACGACGGGTATCAATATCCGCAATAGCAATTACATTATGCTTTTTTAAATAACTGGAAAGATCCATTTCACTTCGATAATTGCTCGCGATTAGCGGTAGATCGCGAATAATCAATCCTTTTGCATAAACGCGATTAGATTCCTCATCGGCACTATTGGTGCCAACATTACCAATATGCGGATAAGTTAATGTAACGATTTGCTCACTATAAGACGGATCGGTAAGGATTTCCTGATAACCGGTCATTGACGTATTAAACACCACTTCACCAACGGTTTGTCCGTTAGCACCAATTGACTTACCGATAAATTGTGAACCGTCTTGTAACATAAGGAGGGCATAAGTTTGCATGATTAAACAACCTTTGATTAAATAATCAATAATTATGAATAATAATTCATTTAATTATTTTTTTAAGATCTGATGTTTGGTCATTTTATTACACTTTTTTGAACAAAAAAAGCAATATTATAAAAAATAATTGAATAGTAAAATCTAATTTTTTAGACAATTCAAAGGCTAAAAAATAATATTAACTAAATTTAAAATGTTTAACTTGAAATTGCATAATTATTCAAATAGAATCATAACAATATTCACCGCTATTAGGAGCTCAATATGCACGGTTTTTATCAACGTCATTTTTTACGTTTACTCGACTTTACACCTGAAGAAATTAACCAGCTGATTCAGCTTGCTATCAAATTAAAAAAAGCCAAAAAAGACGGTAGCGAAAAAAAATATATAGCGGGTAAAAATATTGCCCTTATTTTTGAAAAAGACTCAACCCGTACACGCTGCGCATTTGAAGTAGGTGCATTTGATCAAGGTGCACAAGTTACCTATTTAGGGCCAAGTGGCAGCCAAATCGGACACAAAGAGTCGATTGCCGATACCGCTCGGGTATTAGGTAGAATGTATGATGGCATTGAATATCGTGGTTATGGGCAAGAAATAGTTGAGACTTTAGCAAAATATGCTGGCGTGCCGGTATGGAATGGTTTAACTACCGAAGCACACCCAACGCAAATTTTAGCTGATTTTATGACGATGAAAGAACATATTGGTGAGCGAGCATTAAACAGTGTTAAATTTGCCTATTTAGGTGATGCACGAAATAATATGGGCAATTCCTTAATGGAAGGTGCTGCATTAATGGGAATGGAAATTCGCTTAGTTGCCCCAAAAGCTTGCCAACCAGAAGCAGAGTTAGTAAAAAAATGCCAAGAAATCGCCAAAACCACCGGCGCCAAAATTATTTTAACTGAAGATGTTGCTTCAGGTGTTAAGGATGTTGATTTTCTTTATACCGATGTATGGGTATCAATGGGCGAACCGAAAGAAGTGTGGGACGAACGAGTAAAATTATTAACACCATATCAAGTCAATCAAAATGTGATTACATTGACAGGCAACCCAGATGTTAAATTTATGCATTGCTTACCTGCTTTCCATGATATGAATACTACTGTGGGTAAACAAATGGCTGCCCAATATGGTTTGCAAAATGGTTTAGAAGTGACAGATGAAGTCTTTGAATCAAAACACTGCATCGTGTTTGATGAAGCGGAAAACCGCCTCCATACGATAAAAGCGGTAATGGTTGCAACGTTAACTAAAGACGAATAATATAGTTGATTATCACTAATGCTTAGCTTGATTTAGCTAAGCTGTTTTTTGCCGACTTTAAGTCGGCATTATTTTATCTAAAAGACCTTTAATATAATGACTACAAAACAAGAGCGAAATAGAGACTTTAAAAAATATGTGCAATTAACTAATCCTATCCATTTACTCGCGGTGGGTTTAGGATCTGGTATGTCACCTATTATGCCCGGTACGATGGGATCAGCAATGGCTATTCCCATTTGGTTTCTATTTGATGGTTTGCAACCGTTTTTATATTGGGTGTTAATAGTTGTCGCTTTTATTTTTGGTTGTTTTTTATGTCAAAAAACGTCGGATGATACCCACACTCATGATTCAGGCCATATAGTATGGGATGAATTTGTCGGTATGTGGATTACCCTATTTTTTATTCCACAGCTCTGCGTTTTATGGGTTGCTATTGCTTTTGTTGCTTTTAGAGTCTTTGATATGGCAAAACCTTGGCCAATCCGCTGGTTTGATAAACGCGTGCCGGGTGGATTTGGTATTATGGTCGATGATGTGATCGCCGCAATCTTTTCATCATTATCGGTTTATGCCTTAACCTTTATCATTTAAAGATAGATTTATCTTTAAATGATAATTTACTTGAAGTAATAATTTACGACTAAAACATTTTCTGTGACCAACCTAGTTTGCTCGAGAGATTATTAAAATAATCATAATCTTTAGAATGGATTAAATTAAATTCATAATCTGAGCGGCGAATAATTACATCTTGTGTCGGTCTAATGGGTAAAATAATTTGACTATCGCAAGCAATATTAAGATCCAAAGCAGTAGTAGGAAATTTAAGGTGGATAGGATTATCACTTTTTATTACTAATGGTCTAACCGCTAACGAATGTGGAAACATTGGTGTAATAATTAACGCATCTAAATGTGGTGCAAGGATTGGGCCACCTGCCGATAGTGAGTACGCAGTCGAACCGGTCGGCGTTGCAATAATCAAACCATCAGCACGCTGCGAAAATGCGTTACGCTCGTTGATATAGACATCATAATCAATCATATGGGCAACCGTATTTGGGGTAACCACTATTTCATTTACCGCAAAACCAGAATTAATTAACTGACCATCACTATAGATAGATACTTCCAGCAAAAACCGAGGATCATCATCATATTCACCTTTGATAACTGGAGTTAATTGTTCGATGACATGATCATGAGAAATATCAGTTAAAAAACCTAAATTACCACGATTTACGCCAATGACTTTGATTTTATAGTGTGATAAGTGACGGGCTGAACGCAACATATTGCCATCGCCACCCACCACAATGGCTAAATCGGCTTGCTCACCGATGGCATCTAATGATGCATATATATTGCTTGGAAATTTAATATATTGCACTAATTGATCTTCAACTAAAACTTCAATACCTAAGTTAACTAGCCAGTCATACAGTACCTGGTGAGTTTCAATCGCCTCTAACTTACGTGGAATCCCAACCAAACCAACACATTTAAATGGTCTACCCATAAAATATCCTTGTTCATTTTAGACTTAAGTACAATTATTTTTTTAGTTACCGTTTAAAAAAACACGATATCATCTTATCGTTAAACTTGTAATAATAAAAATTATCCCCATAATAACTGTTATTCACTAAGTTTTCGACTAAATTTGGAGTACCCTATGACTGAACAAGAGAACAATATGTCAGAAAATGAGACAAACACTCAAACCGCTACTGAGCAAACAACTGAAGAACAAACCCCATCACAACCAAGTATTGAAGAGCAGTTAAAGGCTAAAGATGTACGTATTAGCGAACTTGAACAAGCACTGCAACTTGCTAAGAAAAATGAAAGCGAAGCAATGATTCGTGCTCGAGCTGAAATTGATAATGTTCGCAAACGTGTTGAGCAAGATGTGGATAAAGCACGTAAATTTGCGCTAGAAAAATTCTCAAATGAGCTGCTACCAGTGATTGATAATCTTGAGCGTGCGTTAGAATCTACCGATAAAAATAATCCAGAACATCAAGCAACGGTAGAGGGGTTAGAGTTAACCTTGAAATCATTTTTAGATACGGTCAAGAAATTTGGTATTGATGTGATCAATACTACTGATTCCCAGCTCAATCCTGATCTACATCAAGCAATTAGTATGGTTGAATCGCCAGAACATCAGTCTGGACAGATTGTAAATACTATCCAAAAAGGCTATACACTTAATGGCCGACTCATCCGACCGGCGATGGTGATTGTCGCTAAATAATAGCAAGTTTAATAAAAAAACCGCCAACTTAGTGGCGGTTTATGCTATCGATTCTTTTGCTCTTCACGAGCTAGCTTTTTCATCTTTTGTTCAATACGTTGACGTTTTAATGGCGAGAGATAATCAACAAACAGTTTACCTTTTAAGTGATCCATTTCATGCTGGATACAAATTGCTAATAGTTCATCGGCATCAATTTCATAAGGATTACCCTCACGATCTAACGCTTTGATCTTGATTTTTTCTGATCTTGGCACAAATCCACGGCAGTCAGGTATCGACAAACATCCCTCTTCAATGCCAGTTTCGCCTTCTTGGCTTATCACTTCAGGATTGATAATTACATAAGGTTGGCTTCGATCTTCTGATACATCAATCACAATGATCTGCTCATGCACATCCACTTGTGTCGCTGCAAGTCCAATACCATTTTCAGCGTACATGGTTTCCATCATGTTATCGATAATTTCTTGTAGCTCTGGTGTAAAATTAGAGACAGGCTTTGCGATTTTGCGAAGTCGTTCGTCTGGGAAACGTAATACCGGTAAAATAGCCATAAATTCTTCGATCTACTCCTCAATTTTGTGTTTTTTCAGATTCGCCTACATTGTAAACATTTATGATGCCGGTGAATAGCCTTAGTTGACTATTGGTAAAATATATCTAATCAATTCTAGATATGGCACCAAGCAACAATATAAATAAAAAGGACAGTAATGAGTAAATATGAATTTTTATTACGAATTTCAATGCTTGGTCATAAAAGAATGGGCTGTTTTGAGCGAATTAGTCTTTGCTTTAGCAATGGTCTGCCGAATAACATCAATGATGTCGCGTTATTATTAGAAAAAATAGGCTTATCAAAAACACTTCAAGAGCGCTTTTTTCAAACCTCTTATCTTCATTTTGAACCAATACTTGATTGGTTAGCAACACCACATCCTGCCAAATATTTGATTGCTTATTGTGATCCCGATTATCCAATGTTACTAAAGCAGATTAGTTCACCACCATTATTGTTATTTGTTATGGGCAATAAACAGTTATTACATTCACCGCAAATTGCAATGGTGGGTAGTCGTGAATTTAGTGAGTATGGCGCACAATGGGGACGGTATTTTGCTGGCGAATTAGCCATTAATGGTTTAACAGTGACTAGCGGACTGGCCCTCGGGTTGGACGCTATTTGCCATCGCGGTGCACTTGAGGTATCAGGAAATACTATTGCTGTTTTGGGTAGCGGTTTAGCGCAAATTTCGCCACGTTCGAATCTTAGATTAGCAAATGATATTTTGGCACAAAATGGTGCAATCATTTCAGAATTTTATCCATCTGAAAAAGCAAGATCCGAATATTTTCCTCGTCGCAATCGTATTATTAGTGGATTAAGTTTAGGGACATTTGTAGTTGAGGCATCGGAAAAAAGCGGATCACTTATTACCGCTCGTTATGCGCTTGAACAAAATCGCGATGTGTTTGCATTGCCGGGTGATATCGATAATCAAAATAGTCATGGCACCCACTACTTAATTAAGCAGGGCGCCTATTTAGTCACTCAACCGACTGATATTTTAGAACACTATAGTGGCTTTTTATCCACAATTGATAGACAAAGTAACCTTGCAAACAAAGAGAGTGCTACTATTTTATATCCTGAAATTTTCGCTGTTATCCACCATCACCCAATTCCAGTTGATACCATTGCAAACCTTGTTGATTTACCTATTCCTGAACTAACCATTAAATTATTAGACATGGAAATAGCAGGATTAATTATCACTGTCACTGGTGGCTACATTCGTAACCGGACCAAATAAAATTCTATAATAAAAAAGTTGAGGAACGAGGTTTTTTAACATAAAAACCGCTATAAAAATGAAGTGACCCCATAAAGTTGAACACTTTTATTAAGCGGTTTATAAATATGCTAAGCGTTTTATTTATCGTCTACTTCAAGAGCGATTTCAGATAAGATAATGCCGGTATTATCAGCATAAATAAAGTCGCCAGAGAAAAATGTCACACCGCCAAAGTTAACGCGAAGATCAATTTCACCAACGCCTTGATCATCAGAGCCAACCGGAATTGCTGCTAATGCTTGTACACCGATTTCAGCATCGGCAATATAATCAACTTGGCGAACAGCCCCATAAACGATGATACCTTCCCATTGGTTTTGCAGGGCTATATCGATTAATTCAGCATCGATTAAAGCTCGACGTACCGAACCACCGCCATCAATAACCAGTACTTTACCTGCGCCATTGGATTGTAACACTTCGTACAATATGCCGTTATCTTCGAAGCATTTCACTGTGACAACCTGACCTGAAAACGAAGTCACACCACCAAAGTTACTAAATATCGGTTCTACAACGTTAACATCTTCTGGGTAGTAATCGCATAGAATTGATGTTTCAAACTCCATGGTCGAGTCTCCTTTAACTGTAATATCTATTCAATTCTAGTATAACGCCAACATTAAGTAAAACGATATAAATTTGATATAAACGTGAACTAGCTCAAAATAATACCCAAACAATAAAGTAAATTAGTTAATAAAGCAAGTTTGACCATTTGTAATAGTAAAGGGAAAGCATCTTTTGCTGTTTTAAATTGAAAAACGGCATAAATATGTTCAATTAACAAAGGTAGACTGAGCATAAATAGCCAACCCCAACGAGGATTTAGATAACTATAGGAGAACATGCTAAATGAGCATAATGAGATCACCAATAATAGAAGGTGATAAACTCGCCCACGATCTTTACCCATTAAAACTACCAGTGTTCGTTTGTGATTCATTCTGTCACTGTCTATATCACGAAGATTATTAATATTAAGTACTGCAACGGACAATAATCCACAGCCTAAAGCTGGCAAAATAATCGGTATTGGTAATGTTTTGGTTTGTAAATAATAGCTTCCTGTTACACTAATTAGACCAAAAAAAATAAGAACAGATAGATCTCCAAGACCTATATAACCATAAGGTTTTTTACCTACCGTGTAAGTTATTGCTGCAATAATAGATAATATTCCTAATAGTATAAAACTTAAAATTTCATAAATATTATTACAAGCTAAATAAATTAAAGTCAGTCCAAATAAAATACATAAAAAAGTATTAATCCATAATGCTTTTTTTAATTGATTAAGCGTAATTAAACCTAACTGCAACCCCCGTTTATGCTCAGTTAAGTTTTGATCATCGCTGCCTTTAATCGCATCACCATAATCATTGGCTAGATTCGATAAAATTTGCAGCAATGATGCGGTAATAATTGATAAGAGCATAATCAGTGGATCAAAAGACCAACTCCAATACGCAAGCACATTACCCATCAAAATGGAACAAAGTGATAATACTAATGTTTTAGGGCGTAAACTAATCATCCATGGATAATATTTATTGGACATACAACATATTATTTATTTAAAAAATCAAGCATTCATCATATCAGTAATCAATAATATATTCACGTTTTTAGACTAACTAATTGAAGGTTTATTATTAACTTTCTGATTACTTGAGCGCATCAATTTTTTTATTTTTTTGAAATATCTTCTCACTTTGCCTTCTCGTAGTGCAGCAATAAAAAAGCCTAACGAGCCATATATTGCCCCAAGAAAGAGAATCATAAATATGTTAAATAAATTATCTGATAAACCTAATCCCATCTGGTTGACACCGGCAATCATATTGGTCGCCCAAGTTGATGGTAACATTCGCGATACTGTCTGTACCCATAACGGCATAGCATCAAGCGGCCATATGGTACCTGATAAGTAAAATACGGGTGTAGTCAGAAAGGCCAAAGTGAGATAGATCATCTCGGTTCGGTGTAAACATTCAGTGAGTAATTTACTTAAACCTAACACGCCTAATAATAGTGGAAATGTCATCACCAAAATCGCCGGTATGCTAGCTAATTGCCGATAACCAAGCACCCAAGGCCATAATCCAAACAAGACTAAAGACAAAAATAGCCAGATTGGAATAAGACCGCATAAACTTCCGAAGATAACAATCCTTGGCGGCTTACCTTGTGGCAAGGAGTGTAAGGTGATATTAGTACGAGTTGAGGCTATCAAAAAGGAGTGTTGCAACAACATAACTAATAATCCAGGAAAAGTTATTGCCGCAAAGCTGATGCCGGCGTTATAAAGAGGCATAGTTTGCCCTTTTATCGGCGATAAGATGATATTAATTTGCGGATCAGAAAAACCGGCATTACGCATTACCCGGGTATTATATTCGGTTAATATTTGTTGATATATTCCTCGAATATCAACTTGTATCAAACCATTAGCTAAACGGCTAGAGGCATCTCCATAGGCAGGAATGGTCACGTCTTGACCGTTTAAAAGACGTTTTTCAAAATCCCTTGGGATGGTAAATACCGCAAATAATTTCCGACTGTTAATATCATCATAAGCTTCTAAAGAACTTTCATAAGTAATGACATCAATTTTAGAACTGGTATTTAAAGAGCGAATCAAACTTCGACTGGTGGCAGTATGATCCTGATCCACAATCGCAACCGGCAAATTGGTAATAGTGCCATTAATATAAACCAAGCTCATTAACGAAACAGATACTAATAGCAATAACCACATTGGTCGCATGAGCATATAGAAAAACATTTTTACAGCTGAAGATAAAAATAGCTTAAGCATCCCAATATTGCCTCTTACTGTGAATGTAAACGTTTGACTAAACGTTTTCTAACTAATACTGTAATAATGATTGGATAGATCATTAAAATACCACAGGTTTTTAATACGGATAGATAACTAGAATGTCTCAAAAAGAGATCGAACAATTTATTGAGCGCATAGGTTAAAGGCTCTAGTGATGAGATAAACCTTGCTATCCAAGGCATCGATAATTCCGGCACCACTACCCCCGAATAGGTTAATGCCAATCCAACCAATACACCGATATAGGTATAGGCATCTAATACTGTTTTAGTAAATGTATAAAGCAAAATACCAATACTTTGCGCCGCAATCACATAGAAGAACACTACCAACATCATAGCGAATGGCGAACCAGATACCCGGGCATCCGAAAATAATACCAGCATAGCTATTTCAAACATCAATAACATGGTATACCAAATGGTATAAGGGGCTAATTTACCTAATACAAACGGATAATTAGGCCGAGTCCTTTTAGGTAATCGCGACAGAATATGAATCGTTGTGGTCACTACAAATAATTGTAACAGATGTACTACCGCAGAAAATTGCTGGAAGTACATTGAGTTACCACTAGCATTAAATAACCCATCATAATTGAAATTAACTTGCGCAAGTTTCGGTACCGGTAAACCAATACTGGTTGCCATAGTGGTACGATATTGAGTGTTTAATGAGGCAATTAACCCAGAATAATCCATGATGGAATATAAACCAGCACTATAATATAAGGCATTATAATAAAGCATCGGTGTAGGTTGACGACCGGCTAACACATCGGCTTCAAAATTAGGCGGTATATAGAGAATGGCGTATATTTTAGCTTTCTCTAAATCACGTTCAGCCATTTTTAGCTGATTATCATAATTTGTTAGATTTGCATGTGCTCCAGCGTTAAGATCGCGAATAATTTCACGAGATAAGGTACTTTTATCTTGATCAACAAAACCTACCGGCAGATCAAATAGTACACCTCGATAGAAGATACTGCTGATAATAACAAAAATAATCAGTGGTAATATCCACATTAACCAATGGAAAGTAAAACGCTTAAATATAACGGGGATTTCATCATTAAATGCATCTTTAAACCGATGCCAAAAGTCTGAAATTAGTTGTCTATTTTCCATAATGTGCTCATACCTGCGCGTAAGCCTTCAACAGGTTTAATTGGATAAAGTCTAATTTCAAAGGTTTTTAAATCGAAATCACCTGTCGCCCGCGTAGCACGTTTGGTGGCATAATCACCCATTGGTGAAATAAAACGCACCTCAGCTTCAACTTCTTTATTACCAAGCGCTGGAACTTCCAGCTTAACATGGTCGCCTTTATGAATATTTGGCATAATATTTTCACGAATGTTAAACACAAAATAGGCTTGTGGTAAGCGAATAACCGTTAATAGTGGGCTATTTGCATTAAACAATTCCCCGACTTCAGCAGGAATTGAACCAACTTCACCATCGACAGGCGCTTTAACTTGCAGATCATCATATTGAATCTGTAGTTGTTTAAGCTGCTCTTGAGCCTCTTTTAATTTAGCATTATAGATTTCGCGTTGTTCAACGCGATCACCATTTTGCGCTTGGTCTAAATTTGCTTGAGCGGATAAAACTTGTTGATGAGCCGCATCACGCGTCTTAAGGGCATTATCCAATATTGATTGCGATACAAAGCCTTTTGCAGAAATTGCTTTATTGCGATTGTACTCTTTCGAGGCGTTGTCATAAGCAACTTTAGCTTGTTCAAGTAATGCTTCATAATAGCGGATACTTTCTTCACGAGTGCCGTTTTGCGAAAGTTCAACTTGCGCTTTAGCTTGATCCCGCCCCGCTTCAGCTGCTTTAACTTGGGCTAAAAGTTCAGGACTATCGAGCGTAATTAAAACATCATTTTGTTTAACATCATCGCCTCGATTGACATGAATAACTTGCACTCGTCCTTTCGCTTTTGAAGAAATGCTAACATTAGGTGCGTCAACTTCGCCCTGCAAAATAAGCTGGCTATTGTGAGCTCGTATTAAGATCGTCATCGAAATTAAAATAACAATCAATGTAATAACAATAAATATTTTTTTATTCATAAATTTATTTTGAGTGACATTTGTAAGATAAGGCCTAAAAGAACTAGGATAATTGTATGCAATCGAGAGTTAATATACATCAATAATGATTACTATATCACAGGATATAGTGCTTTACTTAAACAATCAAAACTATATTTCTATAACAACAAAGTAAAGCTACTACATGGAATTATTTACAACTACATTCAAGGATATTCTATTGCACCCTTAAATAAATTTCAATAATTGTAAACCACCATTTCAATAGATTTCATTTATAAATGTTATCAGTCAAAAGAAATAGATAAAAACCTACTTATTTAGTATGATATTTTTTAATTGAAATAATAAGGCTTGAAATATGCAAAAAATAATTATTATTGGTGGTGGAGCCGGCGGTTTAGAACTCGCTACCGACCTAGGTGATAAGTTAGGCAAAACGGATAAAGCTCAAATAACCTTAATTGATAAAAACAGTTATCATCTATGGAAACCATTATTGCATGAAGTTGCAACTGGTGTACTTGATGAACAAGTTGATAATATCTTTTACGCCTCTCAAGGACAACAGCATAATTTCGAATTTACCCAAGGAACTTTCACAAACCTTGATCGTGACAAAAAACAAATTACTATCATCAATCATCAAAACAAAACAGTAGCTGTTAATTATGACATTTTAGTTATTGCCATTGGTAGTACTTCTAACGATTTTGGTACTCCAGGTGTAAAAGAACATTGTATCTTCTTAGATGACCAAAATGCAGCTATTCGGTTGAGAGAAACCCTAATCAATAAATTCACCAGTTTTTGTTCCATCATCGATGATGATCAAAGCCGTGATGAAGATAAAATCCGGATTGCTATCGTTGGTGGTGGTGCGACCGGTGTTGAATTAGCTTCTGAACTGCCACACATGGTGGAAGCATTTGGCGCCTGCGGCCATAATAAAATGTGTTCCGATCTGTTGGATGTGTCCGTTATTGAAGCAACCGATCGAATTTTACCTGCTCTTCCTGAAAAGACCGCTGCAAGCATCACTAAAACACTTGAGAAACAAGGTATTCATGTATTAACTAAAACCATGATTACCAAAGCTGAAAGTGATGGATTTTATCCAAAAGAAGGCGATACCCTTAAAGCAGATATTATGATCTGGACTGCGGGAGTTAAAGCACCGGATTATTTGAAAGAAATTGCTGGGTTAGAATCAAGCCGTTCTAATCAATTGGTGGTAAAACCAACATTGCAAACTTCACGTGATGATAGTATTTTTGTTATTGGTGACTGTGCTTATGCGATGCAAGATAATGGTCGTGCCTCACCACCTACCGCTCAAGCTGCACATCAAATGGCAAAAATCTGTTATGAAAACATCATCAATATACTAAATAACAATCCGTTAAAATCATTTAAGTATACCGATAATGGCACAATCATTTCTTTACACGATACCGCACAAGGTGTGGTGAAAATAGCAGGAAAGAGTGAAATGAATGTAAAAGGCTGGTTTGCACTCATTATTCATCGATTGTTGTATCGAATGCATCAAGCTAGTTTGTTAGGTATTTTCAAAACGATCCGCTTTGCTCGTGCCAGCAAATTTATGTACAAAACGAAAGCTAGTTCCATTTTTAGTAATCGCGATTAAGTACTCAATCACACCATTAACAGCTAGTTAAAAGATTTTTAATTAGCTGTTTTATATATAGCTGTTTTATATTATACTATTATCTTAATTGATTAAATTTTATAAGTAATAGTTTATGCGTTTTATTTTCATTATAGGATTACTTTTCACTAGCTACACGGCTATAGCAGATTATCTACCTCAAGATGGTGATATCATTTTCCAATCTTCTCAATCAAACCAAAGCAAAGCTGTTGAGCAAGCAACCAATTCCCCTTATAGTCATATGGGTATCATTTTTACTAAAAATGGTAAACCTTATGTTTTTGAAGCGGCGAGTAAAGTGGTTTATACGCCATTAGATAAATGGATAAATCGCGGAAAAAATAAAAAATATGTGATTAAACGGTTAAAAGATCGTACTTTATCAGCTAAAGAAATTACCAATTTAAAGCAAGTTGCCCACACATTTGAAAACAAACCTTACGATATTTGGTTTGGTTGGGATGATAATTATATTTACTGCTCAGAATTAGTTTGGAAAATTTACAATAAAGCGCTTAATTTAAAAATTGGAAAATTACAAACGGTTAAAGATTTTAACCTAACATCACCAGCAGTTAAACAAAAATTAAAACAACGTTATGGCGATAAGATCCCTTATCAAGAAACGGTAATTTCGCCGGTTGCGATGTTTAATTCACCACTATTAACCACTGTTGATAAGAACTGGTGATCTTAAATAAGTAACAATTTTTTTATTGGTGCAAAACTTTTTCGATATAAATGATTCACACCATGTTCTTCTATTGCCCTTAAATGGTCTTTCGTTGGATAACCCTTATGTTTAGCTAAGCCATACTGAGGGTATAGCTTATCAAGCTCGACCATTTCGCGATCACGCGTCACCTTAGCTAAAATCGAGGCGGCACTGATTTCTGCAACTAATAAGTCACCTTTAACCACCGCCTGAGTTTGGATACCAAAATTAGGGCAACGATTACCATCAACTAAAACATAATTTGGTTTGATTGGTAAGCCTGCCACCGCGCGTTGCATTGCTAGCATGGTAGCATGTAGGATATTGAGCTTATCAATCTCATCAACTGATGCTCTGCCAACGCACCATGCTAATGCATTTTGCTTAATAATATCAAAGAGGGCTTCACGTTTTTTTTCTGTCAGCTTTTTAGAATCCGTTAATCCCTCAATCGGTTTATTCGGATCTAAAATCACCGCAGCAGTTACGACAT
>CAMLIK010000038.1 GCA_946480175.1 uncultured Gilliamella sp. | reverse complement strand
CTATTTCAAAAGGTGATGAAGTATTAACTAATGGTGGACTTATTGGTCGAGTATCAAAAGTTAATGAAAATGGTTATATTGTGTTAGAGTTAAATGATACAAATGAAGTTGTTATCAAACGTGACTTCATCACATCAGTATTACCAAAAGGAACAATGAAATCATTATAATAGATTTTGCTATTATAATTCATTGTATTAATTATCTAATCCCACAAGAGAATATGTCGTGCTAAATCGCTATCCTTTGTGGAAGTACATTATGTTGGTCGTCGTGATTTGCGTCGGCCTACTTTATGCTCTTCCAAATATTTATGGTGAAGATCCCGCTATACAAATTTCAGGTTCAAATAGTGCCGAAATTAATGTTGCTACGCAAGATAAAGTCAAACAACTTTTGGTGAAAAATCAAATTGAACCTAAATCACTGGTTTATGAAAATAAATCTATTTTAATTCGTTTAAGTGATAATGATACACAGCTGAAAGCTAAGGAATTAATATCACAAGAATTAGGTGATGATTATACTGTTGCCCTAAATCTAGCGCCTGCAACACCATCATGGTTAACGATGATTGGTGCCGAACCCATGAAATTAGGGCTCGATTTGCGTGGCGGTGTGCATTTCTTAATGGAAGTAGATATGACTACTGCGTTAAGTAAATTGACAGAACAATCGATTGAAAATTTAAAAGCAGAGTTCAATAAAAATAATTTAAAGTACAAAGCATTAAATAAAAGTGATAATCAACAAATTTTGATGCAGTTCGATAATACAGAAGATCGAAACAAAGCCATTACTAAAATTAATGGATTGCAAGATTATGAATTAACTTCGCAAAGTGAAAATAGCATCGTTATTAGTGTTAGCCAACAGCGCTTGCAACAAGCAAAAAGTGATGCTGTACAACAAAATACCACTATTTTGCGTAATCGTGTTAATCAATTAGGTGTTGCTGAACCAATTGTTCAACGTCAAGGCTCTGATCGTATTGTTGTTGAGTTACCTGGTATTCAAGATACTGCATTAGCTAAACGAATTTTAGGTGCAACTGCAACCCTCGAGTTTAGACAAGTAAATGAAGATGGTTCAACTAATTTAGAAGCTATTTTAAAAGGTGAAATGCGTGTTCCATATGGTTCTGAAATAAAATATATGGAAAATGGTCGTCCGGTCTTACTTTATAAACGTGTGGTATTAACGGGTGATCATATTACCGATTCTTCATTTAGAGTAAATGAATATAGCCAGCCTGAAGTTTCTATTAACTTAGATAGTGCTGGCGGCAAAACTATGCTTGATTTCACGCAGAAACATCTGAAAAAAGCAATGGCAACATTATTTGTTGAATATAAAGATACAGGAAAACGTGATGAAAATGATAAACCTATTCTTGAAAAACAAGAGAGAGTTATCAATGTAGCAACGATCCAAGGTATTTTTAGTGACCGATTCCAAGTAACTGGGATTAGTAGTGTTGATGAAGCTAGAAACTTATCACTACTATTAAGAGCAGGTGCATTGATTGCGCCGATCCAAATAATTGAAGAACGTACCGTTGGTCCGTCAATGGGGCAAGAAAATATTACTCAAGGTTTAGAATCTTGTGTATGGGGATTATTAATTTCGGTAATCTTTATGTTAGTGGTATATCGTTTATTTGGTGTATTCGCTAGCCTTGCATTAGTTGCAAACTTAATTCTAATTGTTGGTGCAATGTCTTTATTACCTGGGGCAACATTAAGTATGCCAGGTATTGCCGGTATCGTACTAACTGTAGGTATGGCGGTTGATGCGAATGTTTTAATTAATGAGCGTATAAAAGAAGAGCTCAGTAATGGTCGAGGCGTGCAACATGCAATTAACGAAGGTTATGCTGGCGCTTGGAGTAGTATTTTTGATGCTAATATTACCACATTAATAACTGCGATTATTCTTTATGCAGTAGGTACAGGTTCTATCAAAGGCTTTGCCATTACATTAGGTATCGGTATTGTAACATCGATGTTTACCTCGATCGTAGGGACTCGAGCTCTGGCCAATCTTATTTATGGTGGTCGTCGCGTCAATAAGTTATCAATTTAGAGGTTTATTGTGACTATTAATAAAAAAGAAAATCATGATGTTAGAGAATTAAATCATGGCCGAAGAGTACTCGACTTTTTAAAATTTGGCTTTATTGCATTTGTTATCTCAATGTTATTGGTTGTTGCTTCATTTGTGGTTATTCTTGTTAAAGGCTTTAATCTGGGACAGGATTTTACCGGTGGTACCACAGTTGAACTGACAGTAACTAAAGCCGTAAATCTTGATGACTTACGTAATAGTTTACGTGATGCCGGTTATCATGAGCCAGTCGTTCAGTATTATGGCAGCAGTAAAGATATTATTATCCGATTAGCAACCGCTAATCAAAATGAGGGTAGTGTATCATCTGCAATTGATAATGCATTAGGTACTAAAATCTCTAATTTAGTACATAAAGATATTGATAGTGATGCTGAAATTAAGCGAATTGAATTCGTCGGTCCTACGGTTGGTTCTGAATTAGCTCAAGATGGTATTTTGGCGATCTGCGCTGCATTAATTTGTATCTTAATCTATATTGCATTTCGATTTGAATGGCGATTTGGTACTGGTGCTGTTGTAGCATTAGCGCATGACGTCGTCATTACCGCTGGCTATTTATCACTCTTTGATCGTGAGTTAGATTTAACCATTATTGCAGCAATGTTATCTATCATTGGTTATTCTCTTAATGATACTATCGTTGTATTCGACCGAATTCGTGAGAATTTTAGAAAAATACGACGTGCGTCGCCATATAATGTTATCAACATTTCGTTAACCCAAACATTACATCGAACCTTAATGACATCTGGCACAACGTTAGCCGTTGTTATTATCTTATATATTTTCGGTGGTTCAATGTTAAAAGGTTTCTCTGAAACATTAGGGGTTGGTATTGTGTTAGGTACAATTTCATCAATTTATGTAGCAGCATATATGTCGCTTAAATTAGGTGTGAAACGTGAACACTTTATGCCACCAAAAGTTGAAGCAGAAGGCGCGGATCAAAACGCAATTTTACGTTAATCATTCAAGCTCTGTCATAGCCTGACAGAGCTTTGCTAGATTGTTTTTTGAGCAAATAATATTAATTTATTTGACACCCTTTAACTAGTTGCATATTATTAGCCACAGTTTTTTTATCCCTTTAGGGGCCATAGCTCAGCTGGGAGAGCGCAACGCTGGCAGCGTTGAGGTCAGGGGTTCGATCCCCCTTGGCTCCACCAATTCACTATTTACTAACATTCTTTTAAATCCTTTAAAGCAGATCAAAATCAATAGACACTAGGCTTAAAGCCTGTTTTGTTATTCATTAAGCATCAGTAAGATACATGTACAACCAGAATTTTTAGGTATATGCGTAGGTATACGAACACAATATACCTAAAATCATTATGGCAAAAAAGACTCTACCATTAACCGACACACAAATAAAAGCAGCCAAGCTAAGAGATAAGGATTATTCATTATTTGATGGTGGTGGTATGTATCTATTAATCAAAGCGAATAACTCTAAGATTTGGCGTTTTAAGTATATGCGCCCGTATACCCAAAAAGGGGCATTAATAAGTTTTGGTAGTTATCCCGAAGTTTCACTACAGCAAGCGCGAAAACAGCGAGACGAAGCACGAGAACTCATTAAACAAGGTATAGATCCTCAAGAACATAAAGCCGAACTAGAACAGTGCAAGCAAGATGAAATAACCAGTACGTTTAAAAAGGTAGCTTCTGACTGGTTTAAAGTTAAGAGTAGTAAAGAATTAACTGAAATTACATTAAAAAGTATTTGGAACTCATTAGAGTTACATATTTTCCCTTACATCGGTAATAGTTCCATCTTCAAATTAAAGGCAAAGGACTTCATCAAAGTTATGGAGCCATTAAGAGCAAGTGGCTCCAAATTCTGCAATTTAAATCCTTTTAGAAATATTTATACAGTGCTAAGATAGCAAAATGAGCAATTATTAGTCGTTAAATATGATTCAATACAATCCAAATATCTTAGCAAATGAATGTCGTGATATGAATGATATTCGGGCAGAAATTGATAATATCGATCATTTGGTAATTCAATTACTCGCAACTCGTTTTGACTATGTTAAAGCAGCCAGTCAGTTCAAAAAAAATGCCATCGATGTTCAAGCTAAAGAACGTTTTAATAGTATGCTTGAGCAACGTAAGCTTTGGGCTGATGAGTTAGGTCTCAATGGCGATGTCATTAAAGAATTGTATGCTAACTTAGTTAGATATTTTATTGATGAAGAATTAAAGCATTTTCAACATAAAGAAAAATAATTACGTTAACTTGTTATTAAAGCTTTAATTTAAGCTTATTAATTGCTAGGTTAAATGTTTATGCTTAGTTCTTAACTTCCCCAACATTATTTATTTGGATAATGTTGGGTATGTGATAAAACTTATTTAAATAACCCATTGATTTCAATAAATTCAATGACTTTATCTAATCCTTGTTTAGTCCGTAAATTAGTAAATGCCCATGGTTTATCAATACGCATTTTATTAGTATCAGATTCCATCACGGCTAAAGAAGCACCGACATAGGGAGCCAGATCAATTTTATTAATGACTAAAAAGTCTGATTTAGTTATACCCGGTCCGCCTTTTCTTGGAATTTTCTCGCCTTCAGCAACATCAATAACGTAAATAGTCAGATCGGCCAATTCAGGGCTAAACGTTGCACTAAGATTGTCACCTCCACTTTCGATAAAAATAATATCTAGATGTGGAAACATTTCCATGAATCCCTCAACTGCGGCTAAATTCATTGATGCATCTTCACGAATTGCTGTATGTGGGCAACCACCAGTTTCAACACCAACAATACGTTCTGGCTCTAAAGCTTTTGCATCGGTTAAAATTCGCTGATCTTCTTTTGTATAAATATCATTTGTCACAACAGCTAATTGATATTTATTGCGCATGGTTTTACAAAGCATTTCAAGCAGGGCTGTCTTACCTGACCCCACCGGTCCCCCAACTCCAATTCTTAGTGGTGTATGAGCAATGGTATTCATAATATCTTCTCTTATTCTATAATTTCAATAACTCGGTTAATTTATGATCTAAATAGTCTAGAGTATTGGTTTTCGTGGCAACTACTGGCAATAGCTACTAAAGGAGAACCCGCGCCAATATCATTATCTTCAATTGCATTCGCCTGTGTAATTATTGAAGGTAATAATGTTGATAATTGATAAATCAGCTGTTGTCCTGCTTGCTGTCCTAAAGGTACTAATTTGATCGCCGCCATAATGTTGCTTTCGAGCCAACTGTAACTCCAGCTTATTTGTATATCTTCTAACGACATTTTATTTGTCGCACCATACCAAGCAAATCCGGCAATTTGTGACTGTATTAATAAATTTTGCCATGGATGAATAAACCCTAATCCTTCTAGGAATCGAAAAAAGGCTTTTCCTCGTTGCTGCTCTTCAAGTCTTAATTCGCATGTTTCTCGTTGACGTAGTAAATTTTTAATCCAATAGCTAAAACCTTGTTCATCTTGATTAATAGTACATTGATGTAGTCGAGCCAAAATAGGTAAGTCACAAAAGCGCAATGTGCTATACATTTGCTGTAATAGCCAATCTTTGGTTTCGATTTGGTTAGTCACCCATTTGGCTTCAACTGCCCATTCTAATCCTTGAGAATAGGTGAATCCGCCAACAGGTAAGTTTGCACTGGCTAATTGTAAGTTACGTAAATATTGCAGCATTTTTTTTATCTTAATGATGATGATGGTGGCCAATAGCACTACTTTGATAGGCTCCAGCTTCCGGTTCAAATGGAGCTTGTTCAATCCGTACTTTAATTCCTAATTGTGTTAGCATTTCATCCAACACATGATCATGTTGATAACGAACAAAGTCTGTAGCAATTTGTAACGGAACATGACGATTACCTAAATGGTAACATGCTCTGGCTAACAACAATTTATCATTGCAGTAGGCTGTGGATACATTTTCGTTTGCAGCCAATACTTCAATAATTATTGATTCATCCTCTGTTGCAAGATAATCACCACCGCGAATTAATAAACCTCTAGGTAATATAACACCTGCTTGCTGACCACTGTTAAGAACTATTTTGATGCGACTTTTTATGCGGCTATCAATATCTAATGTAGTACGGTCTTTGACAGACTGTAGTTGTGTTTTTGTTAATGGTTTAGTAAGTATCTTTGTCAAAATTATCATGATGTTATATTCTCAATTTATTAAAATAAAAAGTATCTTTGTGCCATTGGTAAGATAAATGCAGCTTCACAACTCAATAGATTGTTATCGGCTTTTACTTCATACGTTTGTGCATCCACTTCAATATTGGGTTGCCATGCATTATGTATCATGTCTTGTTTTTTAATCTGTCGGCAATTTTTTGCCACACCAATCAAACTTTTTAATCCTAAATTTTGCGCTACATTTAAATCGGCAGCTGCTTGTGAAATGAATGTCATTCTGGATAAAGAACCTGCTTTACCTAAGGTTGCAAACATTGGGCGATAGTGTACGGGTTGTGGTGTGGGAATTGAGGCATTAACATCTCCCATTTCGGCGTAAGCTATCATTCCTGCTTTAAGAATTAAACTTGGTTTGACGCCGAAAAAAGCGGGTTGCCAAATGACAAGATCGGCTAATTTTCCTACTTCTATAGATCCCACTTCATGACTTATACCATGGGTAATAGCAGGATTTATCGTGTATTTAGCCAGATAGCGTTTAACTCTAAAATTATCATTTTGTTCATTATCCGGAGGTAATGCACCACGTTGTACTTTCATTTTATGAGCTGTTTGCCATGTTCTTATAATAACTTCGCCCACACGCCCCATGGCTTGTGAATCTGATGAGATCATCGAAAATGCACCTAAATCATGTAGTATATCTTCCGCGGCAATGGTTTCTCTGCGTATCCTTGATTCAGCAAAAGCGACATCTTCTGCAATTCCGGCATCGAGATGGTGACAAACCATCAACATATCTAAATGTTCATCTATGGTATTGATGGTATAAGGGCGGGTAGGATTAGTCGAGGAAGGTAAAATATTTGCATAACCACAGGCTTTAATAATATCCGGAGCATGACCACCTCCGGCCCCTTCTGTATGATAAGTATGAATGGTTCTATCACCAATGGCCGCTAAGGTGTCTTCAACAAAACCTGATTCATTGAGGGTATCGGTATGAATAGCAACTTGTACATCCATTTTATCTGCTACATCAAGGCAATTACTAATTGCTTGTGGTGTTGAGCCCCAATCTTCATGTAATTTTAAACCAATAGCGCCAGCATTGACTTGTTCGATTAATGGTTCGATAACACTGCAATTACCTTTAGCTAACAATCCAATATTCACAGGTAAATTATCACAAGCTTGTAACATTTTTTCGATATGCCATTTGCCCGGGGTGCAAGTGGTTGCGTTGGTTCCTGTTGCTGGGCCGGTACCACCACCGATAAATGTGGTTATTCCTGAGCAAATAGCCTCTTCGGCTTGTTGTGGGCATATGAAATGGATATGAGAGTCAATTCCGCCTGCTGTAACAATGCTATTTTCGCCAGCAATAATTTCAGTGCTAGCGCCAATAGCGATGGTTATATCTGGTTGTATATCTGGATTTCCCGCTTTACCAATAGCTAAAATACGTCCATTTTTAATGCCAATATCAGCTTTAACAATTCCCCAATGATCAATAATTAAAGCATTGGTTATTACAACATCCGCAACCAAATCTGCACATAATTGACTTTGTCCCATACCATCACGAATTACTTTCCCACCACCAAATTCAACCTCTTCACCATAAGTAGTGAAATCTTGCTCAACTTGTATCCATAACTCGGTGTCGGCTAAGCGAACTTTATCTCCTATGGTTGGGCCAAACATTTCTGCATACGCTTGTCTAGAAATATTACTCATTTTCAATTCCTTTATTATCTAATGCACCCATTACTGCGCCTTGGAATCCATACACTTGCCTTTTACCAGCCAGTTCAACTAACACTACAGTACGGCTTTGACCTGGCTCAAACCTTACAGCTGTACCGGCTGCAATATCTAAGCGATATCCATAGCTTTTGGCTCGCTCAAATTTTAAGGCTTGATTAACCTCGAAAAAATGATAATGAGAACCTATTTGAATCGGTCTATCACTATGATTAGCAACTGTTATTTGAATGGTTTTACGATTTTTATTTAATTCAATATTACCGGCTTGTACAATCACTTGGCCTGGAATCATATAATTTACCTTTTAAATAATAGGATTATGAACAGTAACTAATTTAGTACCATCTGGAAATGTTGCTTCAACCTGAACATCTTGGATCATGTCGGCAATTCCCTCCATTACGTCGTTACGCGTTAAGACTTTCCGTCCTAAATTCATTAATTGAGTAACGGTTAAACCATCTCTAGCACCTTCTAAAATTGCGGCACTAATTAGTGCTATTGATTCAGGATAATTTAATTTTACCCCTCGTGCTTTTCGCCTTTCGGCTAGTAGTGCTGCTGTAAATAGTAATAATTTGTCTTTTTCTCTCGGTGTTAATTTCATTGTTTTTTTCTCTTCATATTTATAAAAAGTAATTTAGGTTGCCCAAATGCGAGGTGGGCATGCAGGTAGATTGATAATTAATGGTCGTAATAACGACCATAATCGCTGTAAATATTGCTGACAAATCTGATTGTCATTGGCCAACAAACGAACGATTAATAATTGTCCTAGAGCCGTTGCGCCTATTGGAATAATGCTATCTTCAAGCAGTTTTTGTACTAGTTGTAAAATGGCAGGATTAATAGGGTAGGCAAATAAAGTCGCACTATATGTGTAATTACCTATAGGAACACAATTACCATTAATAATTTTTAAGTGCTCATCAAGACCTAATTCATCTGGTAAATTAATTGTTAAACGGCTTTTGATATTGCCTTGTTCAAATTTTTCATGCATAACTGGACGACCAAAGCACAAATTTTCCCAACCTAGTAATCGACTTCCTAAGGCTAAATTAAATTCAGTTGTTAAATTAGCGTTGCTCCCATTAAAAAAAATATTTTCTTGAGGTAGCCATTCAATAATACTATTTGATGCTAAAGTCACTTTTTGCTTTAACTGCGCAATATTATCGTGACTACGATAAAATTTACTCGCGCCAGGCATTGTCAATAGTAGATGGCTATCATTGTCTAAAAAAATATCGAGCTCAAGCCTATCTCCACCCACCAGCCCTCCAGGAGGGTGGAGTAAATAAAGATGGCAAGGTTTTCCTTCCGGATAAAATGGCCGTTGTATAGTTAAAGGCCCCTGTTGCTGACGATCAACTAACTCAGTTCGCTGTAGTTCACCATTTACAAAACGGCTAGCAAAAGATAGTGATAGTTTACCTAACCAGCCATTAGCATTTTTTTGAGCTGTATTATTTTGAATCATACCGTTAAATAATTTTTGATTAAATCTGGTGTTAATTGTGCTAAGCAACCATTGGCAATATTACGTCCACGATCAAGCAAATAAAAATCATCAGCAACCATCTGAATAAAAGGCAATTTTTGTTCAACTAATAATACAGTTAAACCTAATTCATGATTGAGTCGATTAATGATAGCGCCTATATCATGTACAATATTGGGTTGAATCCCTTCAGTCGGTTCATCTAAAATTAATAAAGAAGGTTCGATAACCAGTGCTCTACCAATGGCTAATTGCTGTTGCTGTCCTCCAGACAGATCGCCGCCACGACGGTTTCTCATCTCTTTTAATACTGGAAATAGTGAATAAACTAAATCAGGTATTTTTGCTGATCGTGATCTTTTAGCCGCAAGACCAACTCGCAAATTCTCTTCAACAGTTAATTGAGAAAAGATTTGTCTTCCTTGTGGCACATAACCTATCCCCATATAGGCACGAGTCTCGATAGATTTATGGGTGATATCGGTGTCTTTAAATTGTATATTGCCTTTTTTGATTTTTAAATTTCCCATAATAGACTGTACAAGCGTGGTTTTACCAACTCCATTACGTCCCATGAGACAAGTACATTTACCTTTAGCTAAAGAGAGATCGATATCCCATAAAATATGCGTCTGCCCATAGAATTGATTTATGTTAGATAATTTAAGCAACATTAACGTTCCTCCCTGTGGAAGATTGTCCTAAATAGACTTCAATCACTTTAGGATTATTTTGTACTTGTTCCATATTTCCTTCAGCCAATATGGAACCTTGATGCAATACTGAAACAGTTTTGGCAATTTGTCTGACGAAATCCATATCATGTTCAACAACAATTAACGTATGTTTGCCGGCTAACGAATTTAATAACTCTGCGGTTTTATCCATTTCTTGAGTTGTCATCCCGGCAACGGGTTCATCAACTAACAGCAGTTGAGGTTTTTGCATTAATAACATTCCCAATTCTAACCACTGTTTTTGTCCATGAGATAAAATAGCTGCATATTCATTACGCATCTCCATTAAATCGATTAGTAAAAGTATCTCTTCTATCTGTTCTTGTTCTATCTGGTTAACTTGATGTCGAAGAGTGTGCCAAACTGTTTTTTTCCCTGCATTGGCTATCATTAAATTGTCATTCACAGTTAAGGCTTCGAATACGGTCGGTTTTTGAAATTTACGACCGATACCGGCTTGGGCAATTTGTGGTTCATCCATAGTTAATAAATTGAGTTTTTGACCAAACCATGCTGTGCCTGCTTGTGGTTTTGTTTTACCAGTGATTACATCCATCATGGTAGTTTTACCGGCGCCATTAGGACCAATAATACAGCGTAATTCACCTTGTTTAATATAAAGATTCAATTCATTAATCGCTTTAAAGTTATCAAAACTAACATTAATACCTTCCAAGTAAAGAATAATACCTTTAGTGGTATCCAAATCTGGTTGAGGAAATGCTTCAAAATCTTTAAGCAAAGGAGAGGCCGATTTTAATTTTTTATTTGAACTATTTTTATTCATATATTTGCCTCCAATGGTTTTAGTTTGTATTTTTTAGATATAGTTAGATTGATTAAACCAACAATACCTTTTGGAAGAAATAAAGTAACTAATACAAACAGAAGGCCTAAAGCAAATAGCCATTGGTCAGGGAACCATACGGTGAAAAGTGATTTGCAATAATTAACTAAAAATGCACCGACAATAGCGCCATATAAAGTCGCTCGTCCGCCGACAGCAACCCAAACGACAATTTCGATTGAGTTTAGAGGTAGAAATTCAATAGGTGTGATAATTCCTACTTGTGGCACATATAAAGCTCCTGCAATACCAGCTAGTATGGCTGAAAAAGTAAAAACAGCTAATTTGATATTTTCAACTCGATATCCAACAAACCTAATGCGTGGTTCGGCATCTCGAATAGCAATAATCACTTTACCCAATTTACTTTTGATTAATTGATAACATATCAGATAACTAATAACGACAGCTATTAACGTAATAAGTAATAATGTTATCCGCATTCCATTACTGGTGATTGAAAAACCTAATAAATATTTAAAGTTAGTCAGACCATTATCACCACCAAATCCCATCTCATTGCGTTGGAACGCTAACATTAATGCAAAGGTGAGTGCTTGTGTAATAATTGAAAGGTAAACTCCAGAAACACGGGAACGAAATGTCATATAACCGAATATAAAAGCTAATAATCCAGGTACTAGCATAATTAATAGCAAAGTAATTAAAAAATTATCTGATCCTTGCCAATACCAAGGTAAACTTTGCCAATTAATAAATGAGGCAAATTCAGGCACAATGGTCGAACCATCTTCTCCTTGTACAGATAAATGCATTCCCATCATATAACCACCCAGTGCAAAAAAGGCACCGTGACCTAAGCTTAGAATGCCTAAATACCCCCAAACTAAATCAACTGATAACGCAAGTAAGGCATAACATAAGTACTTACTGACTAAAATAATGGTCTGATTTCCGACATAAAATAGACTATTGGTTGGAAAAAAAAGATTAGCCATCACTAAATAGATGACTAATAAAGTTAGGCAAAATAGTACATAACGCCCATTATCTTGATTAAAATATTTCGTTAACATATTTATCCCTCTACAGCTCGACCACGTTGTGGGAAAAGACCACGAGGTCGTTTTTGAATAAATAGTACTAAACTAATAAGTACCATAATCTTAGCTAGCATGGCTCCGGTAATTGGTTCTAAAAATTTATTGGCTAATCCTAAAATTAAGCCAGCTATTAATGCTCCCCATAAATTACCAACACCACCAAATACCACTACCATAAATGAATCAATAATATAATTTTGACCAAGATTTGGGCCAACATTGGTGATTTGTGATAGCGCAACTCCCGCAAGCCCCGCAATGCCTGAACCTAGCCCAAAGGTTAATGCATTTACCCAGCTAGCTTTAACCCCTAAACATCTTGCCATTAGTGGATTCATCGAAATAGCTCGGACATTAAGTCCTAAAGCTGTTTTTTTCATAATCAATAACAAAATAATGAAAATGGTTAAGCTAAAACCAATAACATATAGTCGATTAATCGTGAGCGATAAAAAGTCATTAACCTGAATTGAACCTTGCATCCAACTAGGCGTGATTATTGCTTTATTTAACGGTGAAAATATTGTTCTGAATAACTGTTGTAATAATAGACTGATACCAAAAGTGGCGAGTAGGGTTTCGAGAGGTCTACCATATAGATATCTAATGACGCTTATTTCTATTAACACTCCTACCGCACCGCAAACCAAAAATGCAGCAGGAATAGAGAGAATTAACGCTATGCCGGGATAATTAGGCAATAGTTGTTGCATCACGTATGTGGTATATGCGCCAATCATAATTAATTCACCATGCGCCATATTAATCACGCCCATAACTCCAAAGGTAATAGCGAGTCCAATGGCGGCAAGTACAAGTACTGCACCTAAACTAATACCAAAATAGACTTGTTCAGTTTTTTCATACATCGCCTTTTTTTGGGTTAATTTATCAAGTAGTTTTTTTGCCGTATCTTTGACGATTTGTGAATCATTGGTTGCAGTCAATTGTTGTAGTTTCTGAACAAAAATAGGGCTAGTCACATGACTAAGTTGTGTCAGCAGAACCAAACATTCATTTTCATCGCAATTTGTCAGCTTTGCGAATGATAATGCTTCAAGTAATCGCTGTTTAACTTCATTATCTTGTTCTTGTGCTAACCTTTCAACAATGACATTCATTTGTGATGGTGATTGAATATGTCCAAAAAGTTCTTTTGCTGCAATACGTCTTGTTGGAATAGTATTACTACTCAGTTTCATTTGAAGTTGATATTCGGCAACTAATTGGCGAATATTATTGTTTATCGCAATACGTTTAAACTTATTTTTAGGCACATCCAGTACTTGCTTGTTATTCCAATTAACAAATTGATTATCTTTTTTTATAGCTAGTGTACTATTGGTCTCCAGCCAGTATAAGTTACCTTCAACTAATGCATTGAAAAGAGGCTGTATTGTTGCATCATTTTGCTTAATCATTTCACTGATTAATTGTTGTTTTTCAGTTAGTGAACCTTTGGCTAGTCGCTGTTCAAAATGTTCTGGTAGTAGCGCTGTTGCTAGATTGGCGATCATCCATAACAGACAAATCAATATCATTCTTTTCATTATTTATTCCTATGCTTCTGCTTGTTATATTGATTAACCAGTAATCGTTTTGCATTTGCATCTTTATTGCAGAGAGATGGTGAGATATAACTTACCATGCATAATTTTTGGGCTTTAGATGATTAATCTTTTAGGCAAACTTTTTTACTCACATCATATTTACCGCATGCTAATGGCGCTCGCCAATCTGCAATCATTGATTTAGAGCCCGGTAAATAATCTGACCATTCATCACCAACAATAGTGCCTGCTGACTTATAAACCACTTCAAATTGACCATCGTTTTGAATTTCACCAATCATAATAGGTTTAGTGATATGGTGGTTTGGCATCATTACTGCATAACTACCAGATAAATTAGGTACTGTTACGCCTATTAATGCATTTTGAACTGCGGTTGGATTATCGGTACCCGCTTTCTCTACCGCTTTTACCCACATATTAAATCCAATATATGTGGCTTCCATTGGATCATTAGTTACCCGTTTATCACTTTTAGTAAAGCTATGCCAGTTATCTATAAATTGACCATTTAAGTCATTATCAATTGATTGGAAATAATTCCATGATGCTAAATGACCGACTAATGGAGCAGTATCAATACCTGATAATTCTTCCTCACCTACAGAAAAAGCAATGACCGGTAGTTGGTTTGCGGTGATACCTTGGTTAGATAATTCTTTATAAAAAGGAACATTAGCATCACCATTAATAGTTGATATCACGGCTGTTTTTTTACCTGTTGTGCCAAATTTTTTGATATCAGCAATAATAGATTGCCAATCTGAATGACTAAATGGAGTGTAGTTAATCATTATATCGCTATCTTTCACACCATAATGGTCTTTAAGATAGGTTTCTAAAATTTTGTTAGTAGTCCTAGGATAAACATAATCAGTACCGACTAAAACCCAACGTTCAATATTAAACTCTTTTTTCAAATAATCTACAGCAGGAATGGCTTGTTGATTTGGTGCTGCGCCGGTATAGAAAATATTTTTTGAGGATTCTTCTCCTTCATATTGTACCGGGTAGAAGAGAATGCCGTTAAGTTCCTCAAAGATAGGTAAAACCGATTTTCTTGATACCGATGTCCAACAGCCAAATACTGCTGAGACTTTATCTTTTGCTAGTAGTCCTCGTGCTTTTTCTGAAAAAAGACTCCAATTTGATGCCGGATCAACGACCACGACTTCTATTTGTTTACCTAACACACCACCTTTTTTATTTTGTTCATCTACAAGCATTAAAAGTGTATCTTTCAAGGTACTTTCTGAAATTGCCATCGAGCCAGAAAGTGAATGTAATACACCAATTTTAATGGTATTTTCAGCCGCATAAATTAGATTGGTCGTGAATAAACCTATAGCTAGACAAGTTAACTTAATGGATTTATTTAATTTGCTCATTATTGACATAGTAATACCTCTTAAACATACAATTGGTGGTGATTTATTGTTATTTAAGGTGATGCAAAAGTTATGCCAGATAGATGATGAACTGTGTTTTTTATTTAATAAACTTATAGATACCATATTTTGTAGTGGCAATAGACGTTTATTGTGTAGGCTGACTAGTGGTATTTTTAGCTTATAAACAATATGAATAAAAACAGATAACGCACTTTATTTGATCGAATGGGCTAAATTGGTGCAGATTAAATATGTCTTTTGACCTAAAGCTATAGTATTGATATGATTGATTAAAATGATATAAAGATGAAAGGTAATCAGATATGAATTATGCCAATAAACAACAACTATTAGATGAAATTAATAAAACAGCTAAGCTATTTATTGATGAATTCAGTGGATTAACCGAAGCGGAGAAAGATAAACTGATTGAAGGTGTTGATCGAACACCAGCACAAATGATTGCTTATCAACTTGGATGGTTAGATCTTGTTAAATCTTGGGATGATGCTGAACTTGCTGGGCAAACGCCTATATTGCCAGCGGAAGGATACAAATGGAATCAGTTAGGTGAATTATACCAACATTTTTATAAAATATATCAAGATTATTCATTACAAGAACTGATCCAATTATTTAAGCAGAAACTGACTACTTGGAATAGTTGGATTGAGTCATTAGATGATGATACGCTTTTTACTAAAGATGCTCGTAATTGGACAAAACCTTATCCTTCAGCATGGCCTGTGGCACGATTTATCCACATTAATTCAGTTGCACCATTTAAATCCTTTAGAACTAAAATCAGGAAATGGAAAAAACTAAATTCACATTAGTAACATCATAACAATTATTTAAAATAGATAGGAAAATATATGGCTTTTTCAGAATTAGAAAAGGAACAACTACTAGAACTTAAATACGTTGGCGATAAAATTATTGAAAGACTTGAAGAGATGCAACTTGATTCTTTTGATAAATTACGCAATGCCTCGTTAGATGAAATTCTTAACAAAGGTGCATTATTAACTGGCTCAACTTGTTGGAAAAATAGCCATCAAGCTAAAACAGCCATCCAAAATATTTTGGCTTTGGTTAATCAAAGCTAATTAATATTTGATTCTAACTAATTGTTGAATATTTGTTTATCCCTATGTATATAGGGAACATATTTAATTTAGCTTCCCTCATTCTTTTCAATGCGGTTTATCCTTATGTATATATAAGGAACACGATGGTTTAATTTTGATATTATTTATCGACGAATTCCCTTCTATTGAACATGAATAAAGGCTAATTATAACTAATTGTTTTATAATTGAAATATAGAATAAAAATTCTTAACAAATTTTAATGAGTTAAATTTTAAATAATGTATTCAAAGTGGAAATGACTAATTCAGATAAAGCCTAATTCTTTACTGTAAAGAGATTCTTTTTATATCTGAATTAAAATAATATTTACATTAAGTATATGCATTTGATGTTTAATTTTAATATATATTATTGAATTCGTTTTTTATCAAGATTTACATCTTGTTGTATTTGCTGATATAAACTTATTTACGTCAGTCACACTATTTTTAATCCAGCAAATAATTTTTCCTTTTTTAACTAAGACTTTAATTATTTGTGTACCGGAATTCATATTATCAAATTGGTCAATATTAACTTGCTGTTTCTCTTCGTTCCTTGTTTTTAATACTTGTTCGATTAAATTTCGTTGATTTAGTTGAGTTAATAAGAGAAAAGGTAAATCTGAATTTAATGTTAAAGTGGATTGAGTTGATGCTAATTTTCTATAGAAGGTGTTAAGTAATTTTCACAAAACGGTAAAGTCTCGGTAAGAACAATTGCACTTCCACCTTGTGATGTAGGATAATGCATCATTGATTCTAGTAATTTCACAATATAATTATCATAAGAATGAACTTCATTAAAAACAAGTAATTTATATCGTAATCCTAATAATTGCAACGATTAAAGTTTAAACGGTATTACTGACATTAAATTTACGAATATTTACCAACCTCACGCTGCACCTGCTACTAGCTGAATTATTTTTGTTGGCTAGTATCATCTAAATTGTGATAAGCTAAAAGGTAATAATTATCTGATTGATCGCCTTGTTGGCATTTTCCCCAATATTGATAGAATGATTCAAGCATTAAAACGGATATCCTTATTTTAGATGATTAACTGGTTGGAATATTTAGCTCAGTATCTTTAATGATTCTAAAATAATAAAAGAATATCGATTAAATTGCTAAATTTTTATACTAAAAAACCCCGTTCCTCAAAATTTTTTTATTATGAATCATGACGATTTATTCTTATCTAGTTAAAAATTTGCTTTCTTTAAAAGAATATATCTAAAACAAATATTGATAACAATTAATGTTATAATCGTCGTTTATTATTAAGTTTATTAATAAGGTTTTGCTCATTCGATTGAAGTTTGGCAAAATAGTTAACTCACTGTGTGTGATTTAGCGTATTCTAAATCGTTTAAAAATTTTTAATACTCAATAGGGTAAAATCTTATTTTGATAAATTGTTGATAAAACAGGAACTAAATTAGGATGATTAGTCAAAGAAAAAAAAATATCAAAAAGTTATTCATCTCAAGCTGTTTGAGTGGATTATTCTTTTGTTCAATGACTGTCTATGCCGAAGAAGAACCAGATATCACTTTGCTGTCAGATACACCGGTAGAAGCCAACTCATCAGCTGAGACCATTGAAACTCAGCCGATTGACAGCATTGAACCGAGTCAACCTAACGAGCATATTTACCATAAAACCATTTTTTCGTTATTAGGTGCTCCGAAATATCCTGAAAATTTTGACCATCTAGAATATGTGAACCCCAATGCCCCTAAAGGTGGGATTATCAAACTACATGAAATAGGTACCTTTGATAATTTTAACCGTTTTGCTAGTCGTGGTGCACCTGAACACCATTCTGGTTCGTTATATGATTCTCTTTTTACCACAACAGCCGATGATATTTCCAGCTTTTATCCACTGATAGCAACTTCAATTACTTATTCTGATAGTTATCGTTGGGCCGAAGTCTCGATTAATCCTAATGCACGTTTTCAGGATGGTAAGCCAATAACCGCATATGACGTGGAATTTACTTTTCATAAATTTATGACCGAAGGTGTTTCACAATATCGAGTTTATAACAAAGGGATAAATATTAAAGCGATAGATGATTATCGGGTTAGGGTAGAATTGCCTGAAACCGATCGTGAAAAATTACTTTCTTTTGTTGGTAGTATGCGTGTTATTCCTAAACATTTTTGGCAAGATCATAATTTTTCTGAGCCGTTAAGTACTCCTCCTATTGGCAGTGGTCCTTATTATATTAGTGATTATAAAATGGGGCAGTATGTAGTTTATAAGCGTAATCCTGACTATTGGGCAAAAGATTTACCTGTTAATAAAGGTTTAGATAATTTTGATGAAAAACGTATCGATTATTATATGGATACGAGTATAGCGTTAGAGGCGTTTAAAGCGGGAGAATACGATTTTCGAGGTGAAGGGCAACCGAAAAACTGGTTTACTCAATATCAAGGAAAATACTTTGATTCAAAAGATATCATAAAGCAAGAAAAAAACGTCGAAACCGCTGTAGATACTAAATGGTTAGCGTTTAATTTGCAGAAAGATCTTTTTAAAGATGTTAGAGTTCGTCAAGCAATAACCTTAGCTTTTGATTTTGAATGGCTTAATCACGCTTTTTATTATGATAGTTATAAAAGACCGTTTAGCTTTTTTGAAAATACTATTTATG
>CAMLIK010000037.1 GCA_946480175.1 uncultured Gilliamella sp. | reverse complement strand
ATTTGGGGTTTTAATAAAGGTTTTTTGTATTATCTTTAATGCTTTATTATTATTTATTTTCTTTTGGCGAATTAGCTATTTTGATATTAATTTAGAGTAAGACAATTATAATTTTCGATCTGTTTTATATAGTGATTTATTTGCAATATCTATTTTGAATATGCTTTTAAATTTTCCTAACAATGATAGAATCTATGACATACAGAGATAAAACAATTTAAAAAGGAATTAAATATGGCGTTAAATGGATGGGGAGTGTTTTTACTTACTTTGATTATTTATTGGTGGGTTTATTTCGCTGTTTTAGTTGTTGGTATATTTCTTTTATTCTCATCTCATAAATTTTTAAAAATTACTGGGATATTTTTTATACTTGTTCCTATATGTTGTTATCTCATCATGTTTCTCTTCTTAATTTTTGCATCTAGATTTTCAGTTGGATAAAAAAGAGCATAACATAACCAAGATTATAATAATTAAATGGTTTATTGTTGATTAAAATTAAAGCATAGTTAAAAAGATTAAACTGATTTTGCTATATTCTCCTATTATTCAAAAAAATAAAATTAATCAATCGTCATGTAAGTTATGATAAACCATGATAAACAAATAACCCGCTAAAAAGCGGGTTATTTGTTTATTGCCATTATTTGATTTTAAAAATCAATATCTAAACCTAGTTGGAATGTACGGCCAGGTGCAGTAAACATATCTAGGTATTTATGATTTGATGTACTATATAATTTATTATTACTTAGATAATCCCAATATTTTTGATCAGTAAGATTGTAGATCCCACCATTTAATTTTACATTTTTAGTAATATTGATATAACCAGTTAAATCAACAATACCATGACCAGCAATTCTAAAATAATCGTCTTTAGAATCTGGAATTGGATTACCTTCGTTGTTATAAGTTTCACGAGATGTCGCTTCGGTTTTTTTGCCTTTTTGTAGTGTTGTAGTAATAGCTAAGCCATAAACTCTATTTGGATCATCCCATGCTAAACCTACAGTAGTTTTCATCGGCGCGATCGAATCCATTTCCACATATTTATCACCTAAATAGCTTGACTTAGATTTACCTTGGTTATAACCAATTGCAAATCTAGCGCTTAAGCCGTTAGCTGATTCAACCCATTTACCAATATTGAATTCACTGCTTAATTCAGCACCATAGATGTAGGCTTTGTCGCGGTTTTCAGATTGATAAACTAAACGATTACCAATTCCAACAAAATTTTTCCTATAGCGGGTATAGGCAATAAAGTTTTTATATTTGTTGTAAAACGCTGAAGATGAGAGGGTCACACCAGAAACAGGGTGGCCTTTTAAACCTAATTCAAAATTATCACTTGTTTCGGTTTTTAGATTCGAATCGCCAACTAAGACATACATGTTGCTGTGTGCTAAGTAAGAACCATATAGTTGGTTCTGATTAGGCATCTGTGCTCCACGTTTGTATTGTAAATAAGCAGTGAAGTCAGGGTTAATATCATACATAAATGCCATTGAAGGTAACACTTTAAAATCGCTATTACCTTTATATTGTTTACCTAATTGATTGCTACTAATTTTGGTTAATGACATATTTTCGAGGTTACGAGGTTTAGTATTTTGGTAAACTGCTCTAACACCTGGAACTAAATAAAAATTATGACTGTCATTAAAATTAAAGCTTATACGATCTTCAAAAAATCCGCCTAGCTGATAACTACGGCTATCGGCTTGTGGTTTACTATAGTCACCATCAGGAAATACTATGGCATGTTGTGACTTAGCTGATGAAAAGAATGGCGATTCATCTTCACTCCATTTACCATTTAAACCAGCACTAAATCTTTGGTTTTCATAATTTTTTACTAAAGTAGTAATAAAATTATAAGCTTTAGTATTGTAGTTAGTTTGGGTATTAAAATTGCCTCTAGTAGTATGACGAAGATTAGTATCGTCAAATACATTGGTACGTTGATAGTTTAACTGAGTTGTTAAGCTATCTATCCAACTGATATTAGTCGGTTTCCATTGATCTTTGAATGCCAAATTGAAACGATTATTTTTGCTTCTTTGATGATCATATGATTCGATTTTTTTACCGTATCTATCCCATGAATCATAGTGAGAATTTTTGGTTTTACTATTGTAATCGACAGTAGTATTGATTAAATGTTCGTTTGTCATTTGCCAACCAAAACCAGCTAAAATCGAGTTGGAGTGCCAATTTTCTGGGTAACTATTAATAGAATCACCATGATTACGTGTTTGTTGTCCATCTCGGCGACTTAACACCACAATCCCATTTAGATAATCATCACCTCCAGCCATGGTCAAACCTTGATGATAACTTCTGTCTGAACTATCATAGTTATTTTGGAAACCAAAGTAGGTTGTTTTACCTGGATAAAGGTAGTAGCTAGCGGTTTTAGTTTGGAATGAAACTGATCCTCCTAAGGCATTATTTGCATTACTAACTGAAGTTGCACCTGATTCAATATCAACTTTATTGTACATATATGTATCAATATAATCCCGACCGATTCCATAAGAACCAAATCCAGCACGACCAACCGAATTAACACGACCTTGAGCGATAGGTAAAGGCATACCATCAATGTCGATAGATACACGGTTCGCATCTAAACCACGAATATTGTAACCAGTAAAGCCACTACGGTCCCAACTACTTTTGCCACTTCCTGAGCCAGAAATATTACCGGGTGCCGAAATTAATGGTTGATAACGCATAATGCTACCAAAATTAGTCCCACCATCACGACGAATATCTTGCTCGGAAATTTCGGTATTCATTCCCGGTTTTTTGGTGGCTTCATGAGCGGTTACTGTAATAGTGTCAATATCTTTTTCATCATTATGCTTATCAGTAGCGAGAGCGGGTAACGCTAATGTTAAGCCTATTGCTAATGAACTTGTCTTTTTTAATTTTTTAAAATTCACCTTTAGGTCCTTTCATACTTATATTGCTTAATAACAAATCTACGCATTTATTGCTTCAATAAATAAAAATATTATTAAAATTATTCGACTACATTATTCTGGGTAAAAGCTTTGGAATAGCAATTTTGTTGCTTCATCAACTCGTGGACCAATTCCAAATAAGTAACTATCATCAATAATAGTGATACGATTATTTTTAAATGCACTTGTTTCAGTAATACCTGGAATAGTATTAATTTTGTCTAATCCACCAAGTTGATCAATCGAATATTTATTTAGGATGATAACTTCTGGGTTAATAGCAATGATTGATTCAGCGGTATAGCTTTTGAAACTATTATGTTTTGCTAGATTCTCACCGCCGGCAATAGCAATTAATGCGTCGATGGTGGTGTTTTTGCCGGCTACCGAATTGGTGCCACCCATACTCATTAGTGATAGAACTTTCGTTTTTTGCGGGTGAGTTGCGATTTTAGTTTGAATATTGGCAAGATTGGTTTTAATTCTGTTGATTAATAATTCACCTTCTTTTTGTTTATTCAATTTAGAGGCAATTTTACCAATATTTTCATATAACAGTTCAATAGTACCTGGCACACGTTGTAAGGCTAATACATCTACTTTAGATTCAGACACTTTTTCGATAACATTATCAGGCTCGACATCATTTAAAGTTATAAATAAGGTTGGTTTAAGTGATAATACGCCTTCGATATTTAATAACTTCCAATAGCCGATCTGTGGCAATTGCTTAACTTTTTCAGGGTAACTACTGGTTTTATCAACGCCGACAACATCATCACCAGCGCCTAATGCAAAGACAATTTCAGTCAAAGAGCCACCAGCAATAACAATTCGTTGGTTTGCTGAACTAAGGTTGATAAGACTATTGATACTAAAAATTAGCAACAATAGGCTAATCTTTTTTACAAACTTCTTCACGAGTTAATTTACCTACCATGGTTTTCCATTTAGACTGGGTAATATAGTGAAAATGAGAACCATTATCAACCTAAAATATAGGATTCTTTGATAATAATTTGATGCAATCTAGATGAATATAAGGCGCTAAAGAAACTTTTTTTCAAATAAATAATAAATTTATAATCAATATATTGGCAAAATAATATACAATTATTTTATAAAAATAGTCGCAATTTATATCTCAATAATTAGCTTTATGGTTAACATTAGGGATTAATCTATTAAATGATGGCTATTTATAACGAATCTTAAATCCTTTTTTAACTCGAAAAATAAACATCAAACAAACACCTCCAAAGTTGGAGATGTTATTGTTGGTGTTTTGAATTAATAATCTATATCCAAACCTAACTGGAATGTTCGACCCGGCGCGGTAAACATGTTTAGATAGTTATGATCGGCGGTACTATACAATTTATTATTACTGAGATAATCCCAATATTTTTGATCAGTAAGATTATAGATTCCTCCACTTAATTTCATATTGTTGCTGATATTGATATAACCGGTTAAATCAACAATGCCATGGCCAGCTATTCGAAAATAATCGTCTTTGGAATTAGGGATTGGTTTACCTTGATTGCTATAAGTTTCGCGAGAAGTTGCTTTGGCTTTTTTACCTTTTTGCAGTGTGGCAGTAAGCGCTACCCCATAAAATTTATTTGCATCATCCCATGCTATACCAACAACACTCTTCATAGGAGCAATGGAATCCATTTCAACGTATTTATCAGCTAAGTAGCTTGATTTTGATTTACCTTGGTTATAACCGATTGCCAATCTAGCACTCAAGCCGTTAGCCGGTTCAATCCATTTACCAATATTGAATTCACTGCTTAATTCTGCACCATAAATATATGCTTTATCCCGGTTTTCAGCTTGATAAACAATTCGGTTACCCATGCCAAAAAAATCTTTTTTATAACGAGTATAAGCAATGAAATTTTTATATTTATTGTAAAAAGCTGAAGATGAAAGAGTGACACCAGCAATTGGCTGTCCTTTCAAACCTAATTCAAAATTATCACTGGTTTCGGTTTTAAGGTTTGCGTCACCAACAAGTAAAGCTATACTACTATGGGCTAAATAAGAACCATATAGTTGATTCTGATTAGGCATCTGGGCCGCACGTTTGTACTGTAAATAAGCTGTGAAATCAGGATTGATATCATACATAAATGCCAGTGAAGGTAATATTTTGAAATCGCTATTACTTTTATAATGTTTAGCTAATCGATGACTATCAATATTGGTTACTGACATATTATCAAGGTTACGGGGCTTAGTGTTTTGGTAGACGGCTCTTACTCCTGGCACTAAATAGAAATTATTACTATCATTAATACTAAAGCTGAAGCGATCTTCCAAGAAACCGCCTAATTGATAACTTTTGCTATCGGCTTGTGGTTTACTATATGGACCATCAGGCAGAATATTAATATCTTCTGATTCAACTGAGGTAAAAAATGGGGCTTCATCCTCACTCCACTTGCCATTTAAACCTGCACTAACTCTTTGGTTTTCATAGTTTTTCACTAAGGTGGTGATAAAGTTATAAGTTTTAGTATTATAGTTAGTTTGAGTATTAAAATTACCTCTAGTTTTGTGGCGAAGGTCAGTACTATCATATACATTGGTTCGTTGATAATTTATTTGGGTGGTTAAACTGTCCATCCAACTGATATTAGTAGGTTTCCATTGATCTTTGAATGCCAAATTAAAACGATTGTTTTTGCTTCTTTGCTGATCAAATGACTCAATATTTTTACCATATTTATCCCAAGTATCATAATGTGAATTTTTGGTTTTATTATGGTAATCGACGGTGGTATTGATTAAATGTTCTTCGGTCATTTGCCAGCCAAAGCCAGCTAAAATCGAGTTAGAGTGCCAATTTTCAGGATAAGTATTTAATGAATCTCCATGATTACGAGTCTGTTGACCATCACGACGACTTAAAACCACAATACCATTTAGATAATCATCACCTGCCGCCATCGTTATACCTTGGTGATAACTTCTGTCTGAACTATCATAGTTATTTTGGAAACCAAAATAATTTGTTTTGCCTGGATAGAGGTAATAATTTGCGGTTTTAGTTTGGAATGAAACTGAGCCACCTAAAGCATTATTGGCGTTGCTTACGGGTGTGGCTCCCGATTGGATATCAACTTTATTATACATGTAGGTATCAATATAATCTCGGCCGATTCCATAAGAGCCAAAACCAGCACGACCAACACCATTAACTCTGCCCTGAGCAATAGGTAAGGGCATACCGTTAATATCAATTGATACTCGGTTGGCATTTAAACCACGAATGTTGTAACCAGTAAATCCACCTCGGTCCCAACTACTTTTTCCGCTACCCGAACCAGAAATACTCCCTGATGCGGAAATGAGCGGTTGGTAACGCATAATGCTACCAAAATTATCACCACCATCACGACGAATATCTTGCTCGGAAATTTCAGTCATTGTTCCTGGCTTTTTGTTGGTTTCCTGAGCTAATACTGTCATAGTATCAACATTTTTTTCATCCTTAGTTTGGTCAGTAGCGAGCGCGGGTAACGCTAATGCTAAGCCTATTATTAATGAGCTAGTTTTTTTTAAATAGTTAAAATTTATCATGTTAGTCCTTTTAAACATAATTTATTAAAAAATGCTCATCTCTTGCTTCAATTGATAAAAATATTATTAAAATAGAGAAATTACTTAATGAAGTTTTATTCAGGGTAAAAGCCGTTAAACAGTTTACTTACTACCTCAAAAACTCTCGGTCCAATTCCAAATAAATAGCTATCATCGATAATGACAATGCCATGGTTTTTATATGCATCTGTTTCGGTAATACCTGGAATGGTATTGATTTTGTCAAAGCCACCTAGCTCTTCGATTGAATGGGTAGTTAAAATAATAACTTCAGGATTTATAGCAATTAGTGATTCAGTAGTATAAGTTCTAACACTATTATGTGTCGCCAGATTCTCACCACCGGCGATGGTAATTAATGTATCGATAGTGGTGTTTTTTCCTGCTATGAAAATGTTTCCTCCCATATTCATGATGCATAAAACTTTGGTTTTTTGCCGACGAGTAGCAATTCTGTTTTGAATTTGCGAAAGATTAGTTTGGATTCGCTTAATCAATTCTTGTCCTTCCTTTGGTCTATTTAATTTAGCGGCAATTTTACTGATATTTTCATACAGCAAATCTACTGTACTTGGTACACGTTTCAGTGTTAAAACGTCGACTTTTGCTTGGGAAATTTGTTTCAGCACGTTAGCGATTTCCGCATCATCAAAACTAATAACTAAGGAGGGCGTAAGGGATAAAACCGATTCAATATTTAATAATTTTAAATTACCAATTTGTGGTAATTGGGTAACTTGTTTTGGAAATCGACTGGTACTATCCACCCCTACGATATCTTCTCCAGCACCAAGGGCAAAAACGATTTCTGTCAAAGCACCACCTGCAACAACAATTCTTTCATTTGCTGAGCTCAAATTGATTAGGCTATTTAGGCTAAAGAGCAACAAAAATAACCGCATTTTGTTTATGAAATTTTTATTTATCACTTGATTTATCGACCACAATTTTAAATCAGATAGAATAATATAATGAAAATGATTATCATTATCAACCATAAAAAGTAGAGTTATTGAATAATATTTATCATAAAACACACACAAGTTTAGGATGGAAATTGAACAGTTATTAAATAAATATTTAGTTCAAGATAAATAAACAGCAAAAAAATTAAAAAAATATTGATAAATGATAATAATTATTATTTAATTCACCGAGATTATTTTTATGAATGGATGTTATGAAATCATTTGATGTAAGTGCGTTTTACGCTTCAAATTCAGTTTTACCTTTTAAAGATCGTTGGGCAGTGATGCCATTACAAGCAAGCCTACCAGTACCACCGCAAGAACTAGAGCAGCAATGGAGTATCCTGCAAAATTCAGATTTGTCTGGAAAAAAACGACTGATCTACATACATATTCCTTTTTGTGATATTCATTGTCAATTTTGTGGATTTTATCAAAACCCATTAAAAAAATTTGATACCAAAACTTATATTGATTACTTATTACAAGAAATATCCCTCGAAATCAATAATAAGGCTATGCAATCGGCACCAATTCACGCTATTTATTTTGGTGGTGGAACACCTTCTGCATTGGCGTCTGGACAATTAGCACGAGTAATTAGTTATTTTAAACAACATGCCCCTTTAGCGCCTGATTGTGAGATTACCGTAGAAGGGCGAATTTCTGATTTTGATGATGAAAAAATTGATAGCTATATTGAGTCAGGGGCTAATCGTTTTTCGATAGGTATACAAACATTTAATACTCAAATAAGACAAAAATTAGGACGTCAGTCATCAGAAAAAGAGATTATTCAACGTTTCGAAAATATTGCTTCTCGAGATAGTGTTGCTCTAGTTTGTGATTTGATGTTTGGCTTACCTAACCAGACACCGGCTACTTGGCAAAGAGATTTAGAAATTGCTGATCAATTGCCACTTGATGGGGTTGATCTTTATTCTTTAAATCTCTTGCCGACAACCCCATTAGCTAAAGGGGTGGAGAATAATCGAATCGCGATCCCATCGGTTACTGATAAGTGCAATTTTTACCATCAAGGTGCTGAATATTTAGCTAAACAAGGTTGGACCCATTTAACTAATGCTCATTGGGCAAAAACGAGTCGCGAACGAAATTTATATAATTTTTTGATAAAACAAGGCTCACACTTTTTTGGATTTGGTTCTTGCGCCGGTGGAAAGCTAAACGGACAATCATATATGATCCATCGTGATCTGAATCAATATTATGCCTTATTAGATAAAGGTAAAAAACCGTTAATGATGTTAACCGGAAAACCGTTATTGGGTGACTGGTTGCATAAATTACAAACCGGTATAGAAAAAGGGCGAATAGATTTAACGCAACTAACCAATCAAGCTGAACTCTTTGATCCACTTATCAAACAATGGCATCAAGTCGGTTTACTGCAAAATGAAGATCGTTGTTTACGATTAACTTTATCAGGGCGTTTTTGGTCAAGTAATATTGTACAAGCATTGCAACAATTATTATTGCAACTTAATAATCCAGAACATATTGAATTACAACAGAAGATGTCTCAAGCTAGACAAGCTATGCAACAAGGTAATGGTATGCCTAAATCTCATCCACATATGCAAAACACCCAAGTAAAAACAAAAAATTAAAGGAAATTATTATGGCAGATAAACAAACCCTTTTAGATAACCTAGCAGCTTATATGCAATCTAATCCAGAAGAACTGTTAGAAAAAATCGCTCAAGATCATAAAGTTACACTAACACAAGTAATCCAAGCAATACCAGATGCTAAAATTGTTGATGGCAGCCATTTTGATGAAATTTGGCAAGAAGTAACCACTTGGGGAGATGTGTTATTTTTAGTTCATACTGGTGACGTTATTGCTGAAATTTCAGGTGAATTACCACCGGGAACGCATAGCCAAAAATACTTTAATTTACGTCACCAAAAAGGGTTAAGCGGTCATATCAAAGCAGAACATTGTCAATATATTGCATTTATCGAAAGAAAATTTATGAAAATGTCGACTGCTTCAATGATTTTCCTCAACCATTTAGGTCAGTCCATGTTTAAAATTTTCGTTGGCCGTGATGAAAAACATCAATTAAAAGCCGATCAGCTAGAAAAATTTAGAGCGTTAGCAAAAAAAATTAATTAATTTGATGAATAATAACATGAAAACAGTAATCATTTTTGGTGTTAGCGCCAAGTTAGGAACTGGTTATCAACTATCGCAATTAATCAAACAATGCCACCCAAAGTGGCGTTGTATTGCTTTAGTCCGCGATGCTGATTTTGCTAAACAATTAGCTCAACAAAATATTGAAACCTATGTAGGTGATGCAACCGACGTTGAATTAGTAAAGGAAATTGGTAAGCAAGCTGGTTGTGAAGCAACCATTATTTCAACTTTGGGTGGCGAAACCGGCAATTATATTGCGCAACGTAATATCATTGATTGTGCAGAACAAGTAGGAATCAAACAAATGGTATTGGTGACCTCACTTGGTTGTGGTGATTCATGGTCAACCTTATCCTTACGAGCTAAACAAGCATTTGGTAATGCGGTGCGCGAAAAATCTTTGGCTGAAGTTTGGTTACAAACGAGTACCTTGAATTATGTGATCTTAAGACCCGGCGGTTTACGCGATGGCGAACTAACCAATAACGGTCAATGCTATTTTGCTCAAGAAGTTCACGGTTTCGTATATCGTAAAGAATTAGCCAAAATAATCATGGATAAAATTGCAAATCAACAATTTGATAATCGTGCATATAGCGTTGTTGACCCAAGCCTTACGGTAAATTATTAATTAAATTTATGAGGTTAATCGGTGCGCAAATCTAGTCCACAAATATTGTTATTGGGATTATTCGCTTTATTGTTAATCTTAATAATCTATTCAGCAAACTCGGGAGCATTAAAATTATCCTTTACTCAATTAATGAGTATGTCATTTGATGATCCTCTATGGAATATTTGGTGCAATATCCGATTACCTAGAATTATACTCGCGGTAGTGGTTGGCATGGCATTAGCGAGTGCTGGCGCCGTTATGCAGGGATTATTCAGAAATCCTTTAGCCGATCCTGGTTTATTAGGTATTAGCAGTGGCGCAAGCCTTATGGTGGGTATAACAATCTTATTTCCTGCTGTTTTTCCGCCGATTATGATGCTTTATGGCAAAATGGTAGCGGCATTTGCCGGTAGTTTATTTATTTGTGTTTTGATCTATCTTTATAGTCTTAATGAGCAATGCAACCTTGCGAAAATGATTCTGTTAGGCGTGGCGATTAATGCCATCATTGGCGCAGTAATGGGCGGACTTAGTTACATCAGTGATGAGTCACAATTACGTCAACTTTCGTTATGGTCAATGGGGCACTTAGGTAAAGGTTCTTGGGATCTGGTATTCGTATCTATTTCTTTAATTTTTCCTGCACTATTTGGCGTCATCAAACTGGCTCATCAGCTCAACATATTACAACTTGGCGATGAAGATGCCCATTACTTAGGTATCAATGTTGAACGTATTAAACGTTATCTCTTATTACTTTGTGCCGTGTTAATTGGTACCTCAGTGGCGGTGAGTGGCATTATTGCTTTTGTTGGTTTAGTTGTTCCTCATATGATTCGTTTACAAATCGGTGCTAATCATAAATGGTTAATACCGGGTTCGGCACTTGGTGGCGCATGTTTGCTCTTATTAGCGGATACTTTAGCGAGAACATTGGTCGCGCCAACGGAAATCCCTGTTGGCCTTTTAACCAGTTTAATTGGTGGCCCGTATTTTCTTTGGCTTATTCTGAGACATAAATAACGCATGGAGATTTATTGTGTTAACCGCTAAAAATTTAACCTTTGGTTATGGCAGTCGCATGCTCATTAATGATGTATCTTTATCAATAAATGCCGGCGAAATTGTTATTATCATCGGTCCTAATGGCGCTGGTAAGTCGACCTTATTACGTCTATTAACTGGTTATCAAAAACCGCTATCAGGTGAGTGTTATTTACAAGGTCGTCCAGTATCACAGTGGCCACAAAAGCAATTGGCAAAAATAAGAACCGTAATGCTGCAACAAAGCCAACTTACTTTTCCATTTAAAGTAAAAGAAGTGATTGCAATGGGGCGAGCACCTTATGGGAAAATACATTTTGATCAATCAATTCATGAAGTGATGGTTCAAACCGATTGTTTGCAATTTGCCGACCGAGATTATCGAGGTTTATCCGGTGGCGAACAGCAAAGAGTTCAATTGGCTAGAGTTTTAGCCCAATTATGGCAGCCTGAACCGAATGAAAAATTACTGTTTTTAGATGAACCTACCTCAGCGCTTGATCTCTACCATCAACAACATACTTTACGCTTATTAAAGCAATTAGCAGTTAAGCAGCAATTGGCTGTGTGTTGTATATTACATGATCTGAATTTAGCTGCTTTATATGCTGACAAAATAATTCTGGTTAACCAAGGAAAAATTGTTGAACAAGGGTCGCCAACCGAGGTACTAACGGTTGAAAATATCCATCGATGGTATGGTGTTGAAATCGGTATTTTTAATCATCCACATCATACATCGATACCGCAAATTTATTTGAACCCTTAAAGATTAAAACAAGAAAATCATTGATGCGCTGCATTTTTGCTCAAAATCAGTATATAATTAAACAAACTTAACCAATGGGGCTGATGATGAGTAATGAAAATAGCAATAATTCTATTTTGGTTTCAGAGCTACTTGCAGCACAACCTGTTTTTAGTTGTCAATTGGATGGCAAAGGTAAAGCTAATCCTTTGAGTGAACAAACGGAAGTTTCAGTCAAACAACCTTATTGGATACATCTTGATTTTGCCAACAGTGAAACCATTAATTGGATTAATCAAACCAATCTTATTCCAGATCTTGTCAAAAATGAGTTAATCAAACCGAATCAATTTCCCAAAGAAATTCGTTGTGATTCCGGTATTTTAGTGGTGCTTAAAGGGGTTAACTTTACACCAAATGAGTTACCGGATCCGATTGTCACTTTCCGTTTTTATATTACGGATAATTTCATTATTTCGACTAGACACCAAAAAATTGATGCTATCATCAAACTAAAAGAAAATTTAGAAAAAGGAATTGGTCCGGTAGATGTCGCTGATTGGCTAATTCAACTCTCAGAATTAATTTGTGATCAGGTCAATTTATCTTTTGACAGTGTGCATAATAAAATTATTAAGTTGGAAGATTTATTACTCAATCAACGAATTTTTTCACATAAAGAAATCGGTCGAGTTCGTAAACAACTCTTCATATTAAGGCGTTTACTATCACCGCAACGTGATATTTTTGTCAAAATATCGACGGAAAGAATATCTTGGATTGATGAAAATGATCGTCAGCGATTACATGATATTTCAAATCAACAAAATCACTATGTCTCTGAAATTGATAGCTGCTTAATTAGGATCGGTTCAGTTATGGAACAAATTAATAGTATTCTGGCTGAATCCACTAATAAACGAATTTATTTAATGTCACTGTTCACCATTATCTTTACTCCAATAACTTTTATTACTAGCTTACTTGGTGTTAATTTAGCAGGTATTCCTTTCAATGAAAAAGAATGGTCTTTTGTTGGTTTAATATTACTATTGATTGTGATTAGTATAATTTCAGTAGTCTGGCTTAAGCTAAAGAAATGGTGGTAATAGAGTGATTTATTTTTCTAGATTGTTAAGGATTATTAATGAATAATTTATACATTTATTGATAAACAGAAGATTAACTCATTATATTATTGTAATATTCGCATTTTTTAATCAATAACTACCATGCAACTTAATCATTCATATCGTTTATTTATTGCCGAAAAACCTAGCTTAGCTAGAGCTATTGCTGATGTATTGCCGAAACCTCATCACAAAGGAAATGGGTTTATCAAAGCCAGTAACGGTGACGTCGTTAGTTGGTGTATTGGGCATTTATTAGAACAAGCAACACCAGAAGTATATGATGAACGTTATAAAAAATGGATTTTAAATGATTTACCTATTGTGCCTGAAAAATGGATAATAATACCTAAAAAAAGTACTGAAAAACAATTTAATACTTTAGTGGAATTAATTAAATCGGCTGCTCAAATTGTACATGCAGGTGACCCTGATAGAGAAGGTCAATTGTTGGTTGATGAAGTACTAAATTACTGTCAATTATCATCAGAAAAACGCAAAGCTATTCAACGTTGTTTAATTAGCGATTTGAATGCCAGCGCAGTTGAAAAATCATTGGAACAATTACGAAGTAATCAAGATTTTATCCCTTTATCCACATCAGCTCTGGCTAGAGCTCGAGCTGATTGGTTATATGGAATGAATATGAGTCGTGTTTGTACGCTTATGGGGCAACGTAGTGGTTATCGCGGTGTACTCTCAATTGGACGGGTACAAACCCCCATTTTGGGCCTAGTTGTTAGGCGTGATTTAGAGATAGCAAAATTTGTTCCTAAACCATTTTATGAAGTGTATGCTATTTTGCAAACTAAAGATAACGAAACTTTTAAAGCAAAATGGCAACCAAGCGAAGCATGTGCACCTTATCAGGACGAAGAGGGCCGAGTATTAGTTAAAAGCTTAGCGGAAAATGTTTGTCGACGCATTAAAGATCAGACAGGTATCATTGATAAAGTTAGTAACAAAAAGAAAGAACTAGCGCCACCCATGCCATTTAATTTATCTGCGTTGCAAATAGAAATGGCTAAAAGAAATGGTTTAAGTGCGCAAGAGGTGCTTGATATTTGCCAATCGTTATATGAAAAACATAAGCTAATTACTTATCCCCGTTCTGATTGTCGTTTTCTGCCTAAAGATCATTTAAAACAAATTAATGGTGTAAAATCTGCTATTGAAAACAATTGTCCCGAGCTGCAAACTGCAATTAATAATGCTGATTTTGCTTTACGTTCTAAAGTTTGGAATGATAAAAAAGTAGAAGCGCATCACGCTATTATTCCAACTTTGCGTAAAGTGAAAACGGAAAGTTTATCCAATAACGAGCAAGCTGTATATCAGGTGATTGCTACCCAATATTTAGCACAATTTTATCCAGCTTATAAGTATGCTGAATTACAAATTGATGTTGATATCAGTGGCGGTAAATTTATTTCAAAAACTAATCAAATGCTGGATGAAGGTTGGAAAGTTCTATTCAGAAGTAAAAATTATCAAATAGAAAACGATGTTGATAATAGTGAGAATAATGGTTTATTAACTAAGTTAGTAAAAAAAGGCGAATTTGTTCAATGTATTGATACCGAGTTATTTAGCAAAGAAACTCAGCCTCCCAAGTATTTTACTGATGCGTCCTTATTGTCGGCTATGACCGGTATAGCAAGATTTGTTAAGGATCCTAACATAAAAAAAATATTACGCGAAACTGATGGATTAGGTACAGAAGCAACTAGAGCGGGTATCATTGAACTGTTATTTAAACGGCAATTCTTGATTCGACAAGGTAAATCAATTCGTTCAACAAAGATTGGTCAAAATTTGATATTATCATTACCAGAAAGTGTTTCAATGCCGGATATGACTGCTCATTGGGAGTTACAACTTGAGGAAATTAGTAAAAAGCAATTTAGTTACCAACAATTTATGTATCAATTAAATTCATCTTTATTTTTATTGGTTGATCAGTTAAAAAATTCAAGATTGAAAATTCAATCATAATCCTAATATACTTTATAGTGCAATAAATAGTAGATTGATTATTTATTGCCCTCTCTAAAAATAGATTATAAATTATAAATAGTTATTTTTTCTTATCATTATAATCTTCACTATCAATTTCTTGTGAGGTTGCATCTATTTCTCTATTTTCATCAAGTATTTTGGCAAATACCATATTTGCTCTAACTAAAAATAGTCTATCCTTTAAAATTAAGCGATAAGTATTTAATCGTTTCAATGGTCCCTTAGCGAATTGAGTGCCAATGATAACTAGAATAAAAATTGTCAAAATAGAGATAATAACATTAACGATCCATGCTGATTTAAAAATAGTATGAAGATTATTCATTACCATAATAAAGGTAAATAGCCCCGCAGCAGCTGTTAGAATCACTTCTTTAATTAAGAAGGGTTTAAGTAAAATAATACTATTTTTTTTAATGCCAAAATATTGGGTTAATTGATCTAATTGAGTTAATTCAATAATATTATGAATATCAGCATTAACCACTGAAATAGCAATTCTTTCTTTATTCACATTACCTGTCTTATAAAAGCAGATTTTGTCCCAAATAAGCTTTTTTTTGATATTGTTTAAATAATCTTTTTGGTAACTTGGTTGTGCGATTTTTTCTAAAATATCGGTATATTTAATAATATTATCAAAGTAATTATTTGGTATATTTTTTTTATAAATAAAGCCAATAATTGAAAGAGTAAAGATAATAAATAAATTAAACCAATTATCTTGCAAAAGTTGTGAAATATTCATTCTAATTAACCAGTGTTTTTAACAATTAAATAATTGTAACTGATATTATGTAAAACGGGTATTAATTCTACAAAAAGTTATACTGGTAGTGGCGTTTTTAAGCAATTGCAATACTATTTTTAAGTAATCAGTTGACTTCTTAAGGTCAAAGGGGTATAACGTGCTCGCCTTTGAGCTTTTCTTACTTTTTTAATTATAAGGTGGTTAAAAATGATGGTTAAGAAAAGTTGAAATACAAAGTGATGAGTTCAATTTACAGGAGAAATATGGACACTCAATCGGGTCACCCCAAAATGTGGGGAGATAAATTCAAACACATCATTATCGGTTAATGAACCTGTCTAAATAGTAATTTTTTCAGTTCACGAGCCGAAATTGATAAAAACGGTAACGGTGAACGATATGCAATTTTCTACACGCTATCACACAAACTCAAAACATCATTGTGCTCATAAAGTACTTTTACGAGTATTGTATCTTACTGATAAACATTTAGAGCCACCTAGTTGTATCTAATTCTTAATTAAATTTATTTTTCAATAATTTTATTTCGTGCCAAGCATTAGCTTTATTGGTTAGTTATTGCTTTGCATTTAAATTTTGGTCAATTAAAACTTATTAATGCCTTGTTATGTTTAACTAAGGAATAGGTTTCTTTTGTCTAAAAAATATAGATAGGTACCAACTATGATTAAAAACAAATTTAAAGTAAAGACAGAAAATACTTTAACTATAAAAGCACTTGAGGAAGCGCAAAACAGTCTAGATAACATTTTATCTAAATTTCAATCAAGCCTTTCTGGTTTAACCCAAGAAAATGCCAAATCAAGATTGGAACAATATGGTAAAAATGAAGTAGCTCGGGAAAAAGTTCCTTCGGCTTTTGTTCAGTTGTTACTAGCATTCAAAAATCCATTTATTTTTGTCTTGTTGACATTAGCTATAGTTAGTTTTGTGACTGACTATTGGTTACCACTACAAAGTGGTGAAGAGACTGATCTAACAGGCATTATTATCATTTTAACCATGGTAACATTAAGTGGCTTACTCCGTTTTTGGCAGGAGTTTCGCTCAAATAGAGCTGCTGAGGCACTCAAATCGATGATTCGAACCACAGCTACAGTTCTACGTCGGCCAAATAAAAATATGCCAGCTGAACATATCGAAGTGCCTCTAAGTGATATTGTCCCCGGTGATATTGTATTGTTATCTGCCGGCGATATGATTCCAGCGGATATTCGTTTAATCGAATCAAGAGATCTATTTGTCAGCCAAGCAGTATTAACCGGTGAATCAATTCCAGTTGAAAAATACGATACCTTAGGTGCGGTATCACAAAAAACGTCAGAAGAGGTGAATCCATCTGAAATTAATAAAGATAATGTTCTTGATGTCAATAATATCTGTTTTATGGGTACCAATGTAGTTAGTGGCACTGCAAAAGCGATTGTTGTTGCTACCGGTGCAGATACGCATTTTGGCTCGTTAGCAAAATCTATTGTAGGTTCCAGAGCTGAAACTTCCTTCGATCGGGGCGTAAATAGCGTGAGTTGGTTATTGATTCGCTTCATGTTAGTAATGGTTCCAATTGTATTATTGATAAATGGTTTTACTAAAGGTGATTGGGGAGAAGCTGTATTATTTGCCTTAGCAGTGGCGGTTGGTTTAACGCCTGAAATGTTACCGATGATTGTTAGCGCCAACCTAGCCAAAGGTGCGGTAGGAATGGCAAAACGCAAAGTGGTGGTTAAAAGGTTAAACGCAATACAAAATTTTGGTGCGATGGATATTTTATGTACTGATAAAACCGGTACCTTAACCCAAGATAAAATTATTTTAGAACATCACTTAGACATTAACGGCCAAGTTGATCCAGCTGTGTTACAACTGGCGTGGCTCAATAGTTACTATCAAAGCGGAATGAAAAACTTGATGGATAAAGCAATCATCCGTTTTGCTGAAGAAAAAACCAGTGTTAAAAAAGTCGGCGTTGGTCTTTATCGTAAGATAGATGAATTACCGTTTGATTTTGTTCGTCGTCGTTTATCTGTAGTTGTGCAAGGCAATGATGATAATCACTTAATGATCTGTAAAGGTGCAGTTGAAGAAATGCTATCTATTTCGGATTTCGTTTATGAAAATGGTGAATATTTACCGTTGGATGAAAATCGCAAACAAGCATTAATTGAACTGGCTCATAATTATAATAAAGACGGTTTTAGAGTATTAGCTGTTGGTGTCAAAGAGATTTCAGCAGAACAAACTAAAACGCAATACAATGTCCAAGATGAGAAAGCATTGGCTATTCGTGGTTTCTTAACCTTCTTAGATCCACCAAAAGAGAGTGCTTATGAGGCTATTTCAGCATTAAGTGAACATGGTGTTGCGGTTAAAGTTTTAACTGGTGACAACGAAATTATCACTATTAAAGTGTGTCGTGAAGTTGGCTTAGAGCCTGGTATTCCTTTATTAGGTACTGAAATTGAAACAATGGATGATGCAGAGCTAAAAGTAGAAATTGAACAACGTACTATTTTTGCTAAGTTAACTCCGTTACAAAAATCTCGCATAATTCGATTATTACAAGATAACGGTCATACAGTTGGTTTTTTAGGCGATGGTATTAATGATGCTCCAGCGTTACGCGATGCCGATGTTGGTATTTCGGTGGATACCGCAACGGATATTGCTAAAGAATCAGCCGATATTATTTTGCTGGAAAAAAGCTTAATGGTATTAGAAGAGGGGGTAATATGTGGTCGTGAAACCTTTGGTAATATCATGAAATACCTTAATATGACGGCAAGTTCTAATTTCGGTAATATCTTCTCTGTATTAGTGGCAAGCGCGTTTTTACCGTTTTTACCAATGCTTGCGATTCATCTGCTTATCCAAAATTTATTATATGATATTTCACAACTATCATTACCTTGGGATAAAATGGATGAAGAGTTTTTACAAAAACCACGTAAATGGGATGCACCAAATATTGGACGCTTTATGATCTGGATCGGCCCAACCTCTTCCATTTTTGACATAACAACTTATGCATTAATGTGGTTTGTCTTTGGCGCTAATAGTGTAGCAGCTGAATCGCTGTTCCATTCAGGTTGGTTTATCGAAGGATTGTTATCCCAAACCTTAGTGGTACATATGCTAAGAACACAAAAAATCCCATTTATTCAAAGCACAGCAGCATTCCCAGTGATTGTTATGACAATGCTAATAATGGCGGTAGGAATTTATATTCCATTCTCACCAATTGGCAGCTTAATTGGTCTTCAACCTTTACCTTGGTCCTATTTCCCATGGTTGGTTGCAACATTATTGAGTTACTGTGTTGTTGCCCAAATAATGAAAAAGATTTA
>CAMLIK010000036.1 GCA_946480175.1 uncultured Gilliamella sp. | reverse complement strand
TTGAAAAAGATCATAAATCCGGTCTAAACCGTCTTAATTCTTTTAATGGAATATCACCTTGAACTGAACATTGAATCATGACTTTGCCACTAAACCTATCATATTCAAGAAACAATAAATTTTCAGCAGTGCCTCTTACTGGAGAGTCATTGGTTAATACATGTTTATTGTCAGACCAAACACCATCTTTATAAAATAACGCATTGGCAACATCAAGCGTACCATCAGCCGATATTTGCCAATCAACCCATGGTAACGCACTTTTAATCTCTTCAAAGGTATTATCGGTGTTAAATCCCCAAAAATAGTACTTCAGATGTTCATTGTAAATATATTGGGACTGATCAAAACTTTCGATTTTTAAACCATTAAAGATAATGGGTGGATCAAATGTAAGTCTACTTTTTTTAGGATTATTATTTGATTTAGTGACAAATTTGCTATAACCATTTGGTAAATTTACGATTGGAAAATAATTACGATATATTTTTTTATTTAAATCCGAAAAAAAAGTCTTATCACATTGGGTAAAGCTTTTTAATAAATGACTAAAATCATCATCAAATGATGGATTTTGGGCATTTGCGAAAAATGGCATGAGTAAACCAATAAAACATAATGATTTAATCTTCACTGTCTATTTCCTTATTAGTGATTGATAATAATTTTTTACTTTGAGTAGCTTTAAAATAAGTTATTATATCAATAATGACAAATAATATTTAGCCTATCTTTAACTATAATAGTAGCGAAATATTCAAAGATAAAACAATTAGTTGCTAATCAATAACCGTCTAACAAAATAGCAACAAACTATTGCTAGCTGTGTTGTAAGGAAATATAGTAATTAAATATATTTTTCCCAGCGGACTTATTTAATAAAGGTGATTTTATGGCTCTTCCTTCTTTTTTGACAATTTATAATGAATTAATATCCACGCCAACTATCAGTAATGTAACCAATGAAAAATTAGATTATTCTAATAAACCACTAATTGATAAATTAGCGCAATGGTTTGCTGATTTAGGCTTTACAATTGACATTCAACCTGTACCAAATACTCGTAATAAATTTAACATGTTAGCCACCTATTCCAATAGTGACAATAAAACTCAAGGCGGCCTATTATTAAGTGGTCATAGTGATACAGTGCCTTTTGATGATGGACAATGGAGCAAAGATCCATTCAAGTTAACCGAAGAAAATAATAAGCTCTATGGGCTAGGCACTGCAGATATGAAAGGATTTTTTGCATTTATATTAGATGCATTGCGTGATATCGATCTTAAAACATTAACCAAACCAATTTATGTATTAGCCACCGCAGACGAAGAGACATCCATGGCTGGTGCTTCATTTTTTGCCCAACAAACGCAACTACAACCAGACTGCACGATTATCGGCGAACCTACCTCATTGATTCCTATTCGTGCTCATAAAGGATTTATATCTAATTCAATTAAAGTTATTGGTAAGTCAGGCCATTCAAGTGATCCAGACAAAGGTATTAATGCTATCGAAATCATGCATTTAGTGATTGAAAGATTACTTATTTTGAAACAAAAATTCAAACAACAATATCATAATGATGGCTTTAGCGTACCTTATCCAACCATGAATCTTGGTGTTATTCATGGTGGTGATGCAGCTAATCGTATTTGTGGCTGTTGTGAATTGATTATTGATATTCGGGTTTTACCAGATAACGATATTGACTCACTTTATAATGCCCTTTGTGAAGCATTACAACCCGTTATGGACCAATATCCTAATCGAGTTTCCATCGAATATGAGGTATCACCAATACCGGGCTATGAATGTAAAAAAGATCATCCAGCATTAAATCATATCGAAAAACTGGTTGGTCACACCGCGCAAACCGTTAACTATAGTACTGAAGCACCTTATTTAAATCAAATCGCCCCAACCATCGTTTTAGGACCAGGCTCTATTGAGCAAGCTCATCAACCAGATGAATTTATTTCAATGGATTTCTTAAAACCGACCAAATTAACCATTGAAAATTTAATTAAAGATTTTTGTTTATAAAAAGTACATTCGCCGGCAATGTCGGCGAATCAGTTTAATGCGGTCAAGGTATAGTAAGTATCTTGATATTATGATGGTATACACTCCTCAATATTTTTTACAAAAACTTACTTTTTCATCCTACATTTATCACTTAATAAAATTTATTTATAAAGTTATCTAACCACTACAATCATAAATAAAAATTTTCTGTAAATAGTGATACTAAATGATATTAATGAATCATTTTCATCTTAAGACGGTATAGACTCCTCAATATTTTTTACAAATATGGTCATCTTGTTTTAGTGAAAATATACAAAAAAAGTCATGTTTTAGTTATAGTTTTAGCTTTGATTAGACTAGTAATAGCCGACAATGTCGGCGTAATTGATTAAACTTGAAAAGTGGCAAAATCAGTAGCAATTTCAGTATTAGCAAAGACGCTCCTTGCTTCATTAACCAGTTTTTGATTATCTTGTAAACTATATCTAGGGCTAATATGCGTTATGATTAACCTTTTAGCATTAGCTTGCTTAGCAATGTTGGCGGCGTGTATTGTCGTTGAGTGCCCACGTTCAATGGCTTTTGCCTCAAGAGCTTGCTCTTGAGTGGCCTCATGCACTAATAAATCGACGTTTTCAGCTAAATCAATGGATGCTTGACAAGGGATGGTATCACCCAAAATAGCTACTTTTTTGCCTTGCTTAATATCGCCTTGATAATCCTTACCATTAATCGTTCTACCATCTTCTAAAGTAACGGTTAAACCTTCTTTTAAATGAGTATAATGTGAACCTATTTGGATGTTATCTTTTTTTAATTTATCAATATCCAGCGTTGCAGGAAGATCCTTTTCAACAATACGATAACCAAAACAAGGGACTCGATGTTGCAATAATTTGGCGTCGACGCGAAATTTATTATCTTCAAACACTAAGCTATCTTGTTCAAGTTCAATAATATTTAAAGGGTAAGTAAGCCATGAAGAACTAATTTCAATCACTGTTTGAATAAATTGTTTAATACCTTTAGGTCCAACTAACGTTAATGCCGATTGCTTTTGCATTAAAGAACGGGTAGTCAACACACCGGGTAAACCAAACAGATGATCACCATGTAAATGCGTCAAAAATATCATCTCCAATTTAGCCAGACTAAATTTAGCCTTTTGCATTTGCATTTGAGTCGCTTCACCGCAATCAAAAAGCCATAACCGCCCTCTTTCTTGCCGAAGATCAAGCATAATACTACTTACATTGCGTTCAGCTGTTGGTGACCCAGCACTCGTTCCTAAAAATGTTAGTTTCATAAAAAATTATACGTTTTTGCGCTCAATGGTTTGTTCACCCCAAAAGAGCTTGTCTGCTTTAGTTTTGGAAAAGGCAAGTTTTAAGACTTCATCGCTACCTTCTTCCCAAATTTGTTCTGCTAATTTTTCATCATCATTAGCGAGTTCAAAAATAGCCTCGGCAATTTCAATAGAGGTTTCACGAATATTTGCCCAAGATCGAATATCATGTATTTCTTTTTTGGTACTATTCATATTTATTCTCCTTATTTGCTAAGATTACAGGTAAAATAAACCCTATTCGCACAAAACACAATAGGTAACACTCTTTATGCTAACTATCATCTCTCCAGCCAAAACCCTTGACTATCAAAGTCCATTAATCTCTACAACCCATACTCTACCTGAATGTTTAGAGGCAACCAAACAACTTATTACTGTTTGTAAAAAGCTAACTAGCGATGATTTGGCTAAATTAATGTCTATCAGCCCCAAACTTGCGGCAGTCAATTATGAAAGATTTCAAAATTGGCATCCTGATTTTAATTTACAAAATGCCAGACAAGCGATCCTAGCGTTTAAAGGCGATGTATACGAAGGTCTACATGTTGAAGATTTTACTGCTAGTGACTTGCAATTTGCGCAATCGCATTTACGTATTCTGTCTGGATTATATGGCGTATTAAGGCCACTAGATTTAATTCAACCTTACCGTTTAGAAATGGGTATTCGGTTAAAAAATGGTGACAATAGTAATCTTTACCAATTTTGGGGAGAAAGCTTAACCGATAAACTCAATGAAGAGTTAGCAAAATCATCTCAACCAACTTTAATTAATTTAGCCTCTAATGAATACTTTAAAGCGATACAAGTTAAACACCTAAATGGCAAAATTATTCAACCGATATTTTTAGATAAAAGCAAAGATGATTATAAAGTGATCAGCTTTTACGCCAAAAAAGCACGCGGATTAATGAGCCGATTTATTATAAAAAATAGCATTAATAATTGTAATGATATTAAAAGTTTTAATTTAGATGGTTACCAATTTGATTCTCATCGCTCAACTGAATTAGAATGGTACTTCACCAGAAAACATGCATAGAAAGATATACTAAGATGGAATTTTTAATCACATTATGGCAGCAGTTTTTAACCACCTTACCTTTATTTATCTTAATTTTGTTAGGTTATATTGCTGTGAAAATGGGCCGTTGGCAAAAAACGGTAACCGATAGTGTCACTAAATTCACTTTTTATATTGCTTTCCCAATTATGCTCTTTCAAATTATGAGCCACTTTTCTGAACATTCAGAAATCGATATTAATCTTTTATTAGTATTTTTTGGTGGCTCATTTATTGTTTTTGCCTTGAGTTGCTTTATTGCGGTTAAATTTTTTAAACTTAATGGTTCTGAAAGTACCATGTTTGCTATGGGTGGAATTTACACAAATACGGTATTTGTTGGTATTCCAATTATCAATATGTTATTGGGTGAAAAAGCGATTCCTATAGTCGCCATTATCGTAATATTTAATGCTTTAATTTTATGGACTTTAGCAACAGTATCCATTGAATTTGTGCAAATGGGTAAACTTTCAAGCAAAGGATTTATTAAAGCCTTTAAAAATGTATCGAAAAATCCAATTATCATCGGCATATTTGTCGGTATAGCGGTTAATTACATCGGTATACCTTTACCTATATTTATCGAGAAATCGACCAAAATGGTCAGTGATATGACCGCACCGCTATCATTAATAGTATTAGGTATGGGACTGGCTGAATATAAAATTCGTAATGATCTCCATATCACTATAGCAATCTGTATTATCAAACTATTTGTTTTACCAATTGCGACTTATATTTTAGGTAAATTGTTAGGATTATCTGTTTTAGAGCTACAAGTTATCGTATTATTAAGTTCAGTATCGATTGCCATAAATTGCTATATGATGGCAAGACAGTTTGAGGTTTTACAAGGACCTATCGCATCTAGCTTATTGATATCAACGGCGTTGTCATCGATAACAACACCGTTAATTCTATCAATAATGTTACAGTTACCTTTTGCTTAAGATTAACTTATTTCACCGCAAAATTTTTGAATTTGTGGTGTAAAATCAAGGCAAAAACAATAACTGCACTACCAATAGTGAATCGGCCCCAATCTATTGATTGGTGCCAAATAACAACATTAACTAAAATACCAGCCGGAATAACCAAATTATTCATAATCGCCAGTGTACCAGAATCGACTTTAGTCGCACCTAAATTCCATAAGAAATAACATAATCCCGAAGCCACAACACCTAACCAAATAATAATCCCCCACTGTAATTGAGTGGTAGGCAGTTTGTCAGCATTACCAAATAATAACCAACCAATAGTTGCTACAACTATTGCGCCAAAATAGACCCAAGCAAAAGCTTGATGTTGCGGTAATGGATAGAGTTCCATAATACGTTTATAACCGACTTGTCCTAAAGCAAAGACGATATTGGCACCCTGAATTAATAAAAAGCCAATAATAAAATCACGACTGATGTGGTCATAACGGATAATTGCCGCACCAATTACCGCTATAATGGCCGTTAATAAATAATTAAGTCTTAGTCGATGCCCTTGCAGTAAATCATAGATGATGGTGACATAAATTGGCGTTGAAATGGTAAATAATAAAACCTCTGGTACCGAAATATATTGGAATGAGTTGTAATAAAAGAAGTACATAATTCCTAATTGGCATGCACCTACTCCCATCAAAAGCAACATCTGCTTTACAGAGACATTTTTAACACGTAAAAAAGGAATAAAGGTAATAAAAGCCAGCAAAACGCGCATGACTACCGCAAACCAAGTATCAACTTGACCACTTAAATAAACCGCAATAAAACTAAATGAAAACGACCAAACAATGGTGACAAAAATAAGGTAATACATAGCAAATTTGTACCGAAAATAAAAAGTCAGGCATGGTAACAATTCGTTTTAACAATGTAAACAATAATTAAAACCAAATGTTTACCAATGGTGAAAAATTTTGCCGAACAAAACTTTTTAAGGACAAAATTAACAACTAAACTGCTAAAAAGGTCATTATTATGGCATAATGTGAGCTAAATCACATTTTTGCCAGTTACTTTAAATCTCATAAAGAGCTTTATGGTTTAGTTGCAAATCAATTCGAGAGTAATTATCAGTGTTAACAACAAGCAATATCACAATGCAATTCGGCAGTAAGCCTCTATTTGAAAATATTTCCGTCAAATTTGGTAATGGTAATCGTTATGGATTAATTGGCGCCAATGGGAGTGGTAAATCAACTTTTATGAAAATTATTGGTGGCGATTTAGTGCCAACTTCAGGCAATGTATCGCTTGATCCACATGAAAGATTGGGTAAATTACGCCAAGATCAATTTGCTTTCGAGGAGTTTACTGTTCTCGATACCGTAATTATGGGACATACAGAATTATGGCAAATCAAGCAAGAACGTGATCGCATTTACTCGTTAGCAGAAATGAGTGAGGAAGACGGTTTTAAAGTCGCTGATTTAGAGACCCAATATGCCGAAATGGATGGTTATAGTGCGGAGGCGAGAGCTGGTGAATTATTGCTTGGAGTTGGTATTCCTATCGAACAACATTATGGCCTAATGAGCGAAATTGCTCCTGGTTGGAAACTACGGGTATTATTAGCCCAAGCACTATTTTCAAATCCGGATATTTTATTACTCGACGAACCAACCAATAACTTAGATATTGATACTATCCGTTGGTTGGAAGATACCTTAAATGAACGTGAAAGCACGATGATCATCATATCCCATGATCGCCATTTTCTTAACATGGTCTGTACCCATATGGCCGATATGGATTATGGTGAACTTCGTATTTATCCTGGCAATTATGATGATTATATGACTGCCGCTACTCAAGCAAGAGAACGTTTATTAGCTGATAATGCGAAAAAGAAAGCACAAATAAGTGAATTACAATCCTTCGTCAGTCGCTTTAGCGCTAATGCCGCTAAATCAAAACAAGCAACATCACGAGCAAGACAAATTGAAAAAATAAAATTGGAAGAAGTCAAGGCATCCAGCCGACAAAACCCATTTATTCGCTTTGAGCAAGATAAAAAACTATTTCGTAATGCACTAGTGGTGGAAAATCTCACTAAAGGTTTCGATAATGGTCCTTTATTTAAAAATCTTAATCTCATGGTCGAAGTTGGCGAAAAAGTAGCAATTTTAGGGACTAACGGTATCGGTAAAACTACCCTACTCAAAACATTGATGAATGAATTAACGCCAGAACAAGGTGATATAAAATGGTCAGAAAATGCCAATATTGGTTATTATGCGCAAGATCATGAATATGAGTTTGAACAGGATTTAACTGTATTTGAATGGATGAGTCAATGGAAACAACCTAATGATGAACAAGCGGTACGTAGTATTTTAGGTCGATTATTGTTCTCCCAAGATGATATTAAAAAGCAAGTTAAAGTTCTATCTGGTGGTGAAAAAGGCCGTATGCTGTTTGGCAAATTGATGATGCAACGACCAAATATCATTGTCATGGATGAACCTACCAATCACCTTGATATGGAATCGATCGAATCATTAAATATGGCATTAGAGCTTTATCAAGGAACGTTATTTTTTGTATCGCATGACCGTGAATTTGTCAGCTCACTGGCTAGCCGTATTATTGAAATCACGCCAGAAAAAGTGATTGATTATACAGGTAATTATGAAGATTACTTACGAAGTCAAGGCATCGAATAAAGCTGCATAAAAATCAATAAAAATAGCCACATAAGTGGCTATTTTTTTTATTGGCTGGTTATAAAGAATTAAAAATCTAATTCATCCCACCAAATATCGATTAAAGCGCTGGTTTTAACATTTTTTAAACCATGACTCTCAAGCCATTTAGTGACATTGTCACGGTCCTCTTCAGTACAATTACCTAATTTTTGTGTACAAATAATCCCCTTCCAAGTCAAATAACCACTTCCTTCGTAAGCCAAACCATTAGCTTGTATTGCTTCAACGATAAATTGATCGACAACGTTATCGATGGTTTCTTCATTAGTTCCTTCGTCAAATGACCAGCTTACAGTAAAACCTAACTCTTTAAATTCTTCAATATGTAATTTTTTTCTTAAACGACGACTGCGATTAACCTTAGCCATAATAATATCCTTCTGCTTTTTAATAATTTAGTTAGTTTTAGAATGTGTATGATGGCTTGATTGCTTCATACTATTCTGATGATTTTTAGAAGTTCGAGATTTATCAGCACTTCTTCTTTTTGTTAGAGCTCGTCTGGCTGGCGCTTTTTTGACTGGCTCCGCTTTAATTCGAGGATCGACTTCAAATCCTTGAGTAAAAATTTCTGGAATCGGCTTTCTAAGCAATTTCTCAATTGATTTTAATTGAGGAAGTTCATCAATACAAACCAGCGATATAGCTTGGCCTTGATTTTGCGCTCGCCCTGTTCGACCAATTCGATGAACATAATCTTCTGCTACTTGTGGCAGCTCATAATTAATAACATAAGGTAATAACTCAATATCCAATCCTCTGGCGGCGATATCTGTAGCGACTAATGCTCGTATTTGTCCCGACTTAAAATCAGCTAACGCTTTCGTTCTGGCGCCCTGACTCTTATTACCATGAATTGCTGAAGCCTTAATGCCATCTTTGGTTAACTGTTCCGCTAGATGGTTAGCGCCATATTTGGTTCGCGTAAAAATTAACACCTGTTGCCATTGATTTTTGCCAATTAAATAAGAGAGCAATTCACGCTTACGACGCTTATCCACCCGATGCACATATTGCGTAATTTGCTCAGATGCACTATTGGTTTTCGCCACAGCAATCGATTCAGGCGAATTTAAGATGGTATTCGCTAATCCTTTTATCTCGTCAGAAAAGGTGGCAGAAAAAAGTAAATTTTGGCGTTTTTTCGGTAATTTAGCAATCACGCGGCGGATATCATGGATAAAGCCCATATCTAACATACGATCGGCCTCATCTAGAACTAAAATTTTTACCGGCGAAAGATCGATAGCATTTTGGTGTACTAAATCTAATAATCGTCCTGGGGTAGCAATTAAAATATCCACTCCACCGCGAAGTTTCATCATTTGAGGATTAATACTAACACCACCAAATACTACTAATGAACGAATAGATAAATAACGACTATAATCACGAATATTTTCACCTATTTGTGCGGCTAACTCACGTGTTGGCGCTAAAATTAAGGCATATAAAGGGCGTTTACCTTTTTTCGGTTCTGATTTAGCTGAATTTCTTAATTGCATTTGATGCAATTTTTGCAAAATGGGTAAACCAAAACCTGCGGTTTTACCGGTACCGGTTTGGGCACTAGCCATTAAATCTTTACCTGACAGTATTACGGGAATAGCTTGTTGTTGGATAGGAGTGGGATCGGTATAGTGTTGTTCTTCAATAGCTTTTAAAATCTTGGCATCTAAGCCAAGAGAGTCAAATGACATGTAATGATTCCTAAATAATCGAAAAAATGAATAATCGTAAACATTATAAAGCAATTTGATAATAATTGTCTGATTATTTTATCTTTTCATTGATAGTTATTTAATATATGCTACCATTTTAGTAAATAACCCTATAAAGTTTAGAGTTATTCATCGCTTAAAATTTATTCATAGTATTTTGCTTATATTTTAAGCAAATTGTATAGGTGATATTGATTATCATTATCATTTATTGTATTGTTGCTACCCCAAAATATAATTATTTTATGGAATAGGTATGTCTTTTAACTTTCCTCATTTAAAAAAATTACTTATCGTCTTGGTCTTAAGTTGCTTTAGCCTTAATTGTTTAGCCAAAGATGATATTACTTTCGCAAATTTTCGTGATATTCGTGATTTAAATCCACATTTATATTCAGGTGAAATGTGGGCACAAAATATGTTGTATGAATCATTAGTTCACTATAATGAAGATGGCACTTTTTCTCCATGGCTGGCAGAAAGCTGGACTATCACTAACGAAGGTAAAACTTACACCTTCAAACTAAGAAAAGATGTCACATTCAGCGACGGAGCAAAATTTGACGCGCACAGTGCCAAGCTAAATTGGGATGCCGTGTTATCCAACAAAGTTCGTCATACTTGGTTAGAAATGGTGCGTTTAATCACCGAGATCAAAGCAGTAGATGATTATACTCTTGAAGTTAATCTTTCTGAGCCTTACTACCCTTTCATGATTGAAATTGCCGTCACTCGCCCTATGCGATTTATTTCCCCAAATTCTATGATTGATGGTGAAACTAAAAATGGCGTGAAATCTTATATTGGTACCGGCCCATATGTTTTAGGTGATCATAAGAAAGATCAGTATGCAGTATTTAATGCTAATCCAACTTATTGGGGAACTAAGCCATTACAGAAAAAAGTAACTATGAAAGTAATCGCTGATAATCAAAGTCGACTAATGGCCCTTGAAAAAGGAGAAATCGATCTGATTTATGGTAAAAATATGGTTGATGCGGATTCATTTGAACGTTTTTCTAGCATGGATAAGTTTCAAACCTTAATGTCGAAACCGGTTTCCAGTCGAATTGTTTTAATGAATACTACAAGAAGCCAATTGAGTGATGTTAATGTCCGCCAAGCTATTGAACATATTATCAGTAAGAAAGATATCTCAGAAGGTATATTCAATAATAGCGAAGCTCCAGCGGATACATTGATGGCAACCAATATTCCTTATGCCAACATTGGTTTAAAACCATATGTATACGATACAAAATTAGCTGAAACGTTACTGGATAAAGCTGGCTGGCTAAAAGTTAAAGGTGAAGATTATCGCCAAAAAGATGGTAAACCGTTTGAGATCACTCTTTATTATGATAGTAATACTGCCTCTCAAAAAACTATTGCCCAATATATGCAAGACGAATTTGAGCAAGTGGGATTAAAGCTTAATATTCATGGTGAAGAAGAGCAAGGTTACCGTGATCGCCAAAAAGCGGGTGATTTTGATATGGTATTCGATATTTCATGGGGAACACCATATGATCCGCAATCATTTTTGTCAGGAATGAAATTACCGGTTTATGGTGATTATATGGCGCAACAAGGCTTGAAAGAAAAACCACAAATTGATGCGAGTATTAGTAAAGCATTAATTTCAACTGATGAAAAAGAGCGACAAGATCTATTCCGTTATGTGCTAGAAACCTTGCATAATGAAGCGGTTTATATTCCGCTGACTTATGAGCGTAATCGTGCGATTGCGGTTAAATCTCTAAAAGGAATTGAGTTTGCCCCTTCTCAATTTGATATTCCATTTGAGAAAATGCATTTTTGATAAACTAATATTATTGACCAATAATGTTAAATTATATTATTAAACGTTTAACCATGATGATACCGATATTATTCGGTATCTCTTTTATCGCTTTTTTTCTTATTAATTTAGCCCCATCCGATCCTGCAGAAGTTGCATTACGCTTAAACGAAATCATGCCAACACCAGATGCTATTGAAAGTATGCGTCAAGAATTGGGATTGAATAAACCTTTTTTAGAACGCTATTTTATTTGGCTATATGATGTTTTACATCTTGATTTTGGTCGTTCATTTATTCATCGAGATAGACTAGTTTGGGATGAGATGATCCGCAGTTTAATTCCAACATTAATTTTAGCGATGTCGGCATTTGCATTAACACTTATCATCAGTTTAATTTTAGGTGTTTTATGTGCCATCTTTGCCAACTCAGCGTTTGATCATATTGTTCGTATCATTATCTTTCTAGGTACTGCAATGCCTAGTTATTGGTTAGGTTTACTCTTTATTTGGCTATTTGCCAATTATTTAGATTTACTGCCAACCAACGGTTACGGAACATGGCAAAATCTCATTTTACCTACCTTAACCTTATCGTTTGTCTATATCTCAACTTATATTCGTTTTATACGTAATAACATGTTGGAAAATATGCATAATTATTCGGTGTTTTATGCTCGTAGCCGTGGTTTAAAAGAAACAACGATAATTGTTAAACATGTGTTAGTTAATTCTCTGCATACGACTATCACTGCCTTAGGCATGACTATTCCGCAATTAATAGCTGGATCTTTTGTCGTCGAATATATATTTTCGTGGCCAGGACTTGGTCGTTTATGTATAGCAGCTATCATGAACCGTGATTATCCGGTCATTCAAGCTTATATTCTTATCATGGCTATTCTATTTGTAGTTTGTAATTTTATTGTTGATATCATTCATCAATGGTTAGATCCACGATTACGAGATAATGGTGGTGCCGTATGAATATAACTAAACAACTAATTAACAATAAAACAGCTTTAATCTGTTTAATTATCATCACAACAATTGTTATATTAGGTATTTTAGCACCTTATATCGCACCGTATGATCCCAATAAAGTTCGTATTGTGCGTAAATATGCTGCCATGTCTAGTCAACATTGGCTTGGTTGTGATCATCTTGGTCGCGATATTTTATCGCGTTTGCTTTATGGTATCCGTTCTACCCTGTTTTTATCCTTACTTACCATGATCATTACTATCGTGGTTGGTAGTCTGATCGGCCTTATCTCAGGTTATCAACGAGGCAAACTTGATGAATGCATTATGCGCCTTTGTGACATTATGCTGTCATTTCCTAGCCAAGTCATGATTTTAGCGATTGTTGGTGTGTTAGGCGTAGGTATTGAAAACGTCATTATCGCCAATATTGTGGTTAAATGGGCATGGTATAGCCGCATGATTCGTAGTTCAGTCATTAAATATAGCCGAAAAAATTATATTCTTTTTTCACGCGCAATTGGCGCACCACATTCTTTTATTATTTGCCGTCATTTATTACCTAATATTATGTCAGAGCTGGTGGTATTAGCAACCTTAGATACCGGTTGGGTAATTTTAAATATCTCAGCACTATCCTTTATTGGATTAGGTGTTCAAGCACCTACTGCCGAGTGGGGGTTAATGTTAAGCGAAGCGAAAAATGTCATGACTCAACATCCGATGCAGATGGTCTTTCCTGGTATTGCAATTTTAATTGTCGTTGCCGCATTTAATATGTTAGGTGATTGTTTAAGAGATATTTTAGATCCAAAGGACAAAAAGCATGAGTAGCTCGCTATTAGAAGTCAATAAACTTACGGTTACCCTCGACAATGGTAACAAGCTATTAGATGATGTCTCATTTAAAATTAATCGTCATTCATGTTTAGGTATTGTTGGTGAAAGTGGCAGTGGCAAAAGTTTAACATGTAAAGCCATTATCGGATTGTTAGAGCCCTATTTTGATGTGTCAGGTCAAATATTATTTAGGCCACACCAAGCTAAACTAACCTTAACTAATAATGGTGATCTATTACAACAGAATAAACAGACCTTAAAGCAGATACGTGGTAAGGTAATTTCGATAATATTACAACATCCTATGAGTGCTTTTGATCCACTGTATTGTATTGGCAAGCAAGTAGTTGAAACGCTGCAAGCACATCAAGATATTAACAAAAAGCAAGCCATGACAAAAGCGTTAGAAATGATTGAAAATATTGGCCTTAATAATCCACAAGAGATCTATAGAAAATATCCTCATCAATTAAGTGGTGGCATGTTACAGAGAATAATGATTGGTTTGGCATTGATGCTTGAACCTGAACTCATCATTGCTGATGAACCTACTACAGCACTCGATTCAATTAGCCAATTTCATATTTTAAAAATGTTTACCGAGATAAAACAGAACTCGAAAACAACCGTGATTTTTATCTCTCATGATTTAGGTGTGATTCATCATATTGCTGATGATATTATTGTGATGAATAAAGGGAAGATTGTGGAATCAGGTAGTCGTGAACAAATTTTTTACCATCCTCAACATGACTATACTCGTTACTTGATAGATACACGCAAACAGTTATTAAATAAGTTCAATGCTATTATTGGTTTCAATAATCCAAATTTGATCACGGAGACAACTTAATGCCACCGTTATTACACGTTGAAAATGTAAAAAAGTCTTTTTTACATCCGAATCAAAATCTGTTTAGCCGAAAAAGGAATACCGTTATCAATGGCGTTTCATTCGAGCTAAAACAAGGTGAATGTCTTGGCATTATTGGCGAAAGTGGTAGTGGTAAAAGTACATTAGGTAAACTGATTTTAGGTTTAGAAAAACCTGATAGTGGTAATATCTATTTTAATGGCCAAGATATAGCTAAACGGGCGTGGAAAAAGTCAACAATGCGTAAAGATATCAGTGCGGTATTTCAAGATTATAATGCTTCAGTCAATCCGTATTTTACTGCAGCCCAAATTATTGCTGAACCAATTGACATCTATGAAAAACTAGCCAAAGATGACCGTAAGCTGCGTATTAACGCTTTATTAGAACAAGTCGGTTTAGACAGCTCTTTTTATCATCGTTTTGCTCACCAAATGAGTGGTGGTCAATTACAGCGTGTTTGCATTGCCAGAGCAATTGCCTGCTCTCCGCAATTTATCTTATTTGATGAAGCTGTGAGTTCATTAGATATCTCAGTACAAACCCAAATATTGTCACTACTTGCCGATTTACAAAAGCAATTAAATCTTACCAGTATTTTTATCACCCACGACTTAACGACCATTACTTATCTTTGTAACAAAGTGGCATTTTTTTATAAAGGTGAGATCATTGAATATATTGATAGTATAGACAAACTTAATCAAGTCAAAAACCCTTACTCTATCCAACTTCTCGAATCAGTTTTAGGTTTTTAAAAAATGGCAAACCCATCAATATCAAATCAACAGTATCAGTTTAGCGATTATCTTAAATTAGTGATTCCCTTTGTACTGTCAACTATCACCACTCCCCTGCTTGGCGTAGTTGATACTGCTTTAGTTGGTCATTTGCCTAATCCTGCTTTTATTGCTGGTATTGCCATAGGAACAGTAATATTCAATACCATTTACTGGTTATTTGGCTTTTTAAGAGTCAGTACCACAGGTTTCGCAGCTCAAGCCTTGGATAACGCATTATTACTAAAATCTTCGCTTATTCGCCCCCTTTTTATTGCGATTTTTTTAGGTTTGGTATTTATTATTTTTCAAAAGTTCATTTTTTCTGCTTCAATGCAGATCATTAATCCTAATCAAGAAGTTCAACACTATGCTGATAGCTATTTTTCCGTATTAATTTGGGGAGCACCTTTTGTGCTTATCAATTATGTGTTAGTTGGTTGGTTAATGGGTATCTCTAAAGTGAAAGCAGTATTATTTTTGCAAGTTTTCATCAATGTACTTAATATCATAATGGCGATGCTTTTTGTCTGGTGGTTTCGTTGGGACATCAAAGGAGTCGCATTCGCAACGTTAATCGCCCAAATAACTTGTTCTTTAATCGGGATTTTGTTCATCTATCGATATCTACCAAAAACGCATCAAAAAACCGACTTAAAAGCTATTTTGTCATGGCAATCATTAAAAGGGGTCATTTTAGTCAATACCAATCTAATGATAAGGACTATCTGTTTATTAATAGTCACCAATCATTTTATTTCGATTGGCTCAACATTCGATACCGAAGTATTAGCCGCTAATGCCGTCTTATTTCAGATCCATTATATGATGGCATATCTGTTTGATGGTTTTGCTAATGCATCAAGTGTATTTAGTGGTCGCGCGAAGGGCAATAAAAGTATGAAGCTCTATAACCAAACTTTACGCTGGTCATTGCAAGCCTGTTTTATTTGCCCAATTATAATAATTGCTATTTGGTTGGCGTTTGACACCTCAATTATCAAGTTACTTACTAATCAAACGGAAATTATAAATCTTACTCTGCAATATCAATCATGGTTAATTATATTCCCTATCGTTGCCGCAGGTGGATTGATTTATTATGGTGTTTTTTCCGGTATTAGTTACACTTCATCAATCCGTGATTCAATGTTATTAGCGTTATTGCTTTGGTTGATAACACAATATTTTGCAGTACCAGTTTGGGGAAATCATGGATTATGGCTGGCTTACAGTTTATTTAGTTTTGGCCGAACAATATTTTTAGTTATTTGGATTAAAAAATCCCGCAACTATATTACTGCTTAATGGCGAATTATCGCCGGTTTTTAATCAGATAATTGTCCTAGTAGTAAGTATTTTAGTGCAAATTTGAAACTATCTTTTTCGATTAAACAGGCGTAAAATTTGCCTTCATTGTTCTAATTACAGTCAATATTGTGCCTAGTTATTCTGCTATCAAAAAAAGAATTCAACTTTATCATAAAATACGTAGTTTTCAGGATAAAGCCCCTCTAATCGTACTAATAGTTGCCGGTGTTATCGGCACTATCACTGGTATTGTTGGCGTATTATTTCAATATGCGGTGAATTGGGTTATCTCGCTGCGTAAAACATTATTATTTAATCTGGTCGACAATCTAGTAATTAATTATCTATTAATCTTTGCTATCACAGGAACAATGGGCGGGTTAGCTTACTATTTAGTCAAACGTTTTGCTCCTGAATCTGGCGGTTCAGGTATACCAGAAATTGAAGGTGCATTACTTGATTTACGTCCAGTTCGTTGGCGATCTGTCCTACCAGTTAAATTTATTGGTGGCATTGGTGCTTTGGGCTCTGGTATGGTGTTAGGTCGTGAAGGCCCTACTGTTCAACTCGGTGGTAATATTGGTGCAATGGTCTCTGATCTGCTCAAAGTTAAAAATAAATCTTATCGGCATACTTTTTTAGCAACCGGAGCCGCCGCAGGCATTACTGCAGCATTCAATGCGCCTTTAGCAGGTATACTGTTTATTATTGAAGAGATGCGACCACAGTTTCGCTACAATTTGACCTCAATAAAAGCCATTTTTGTTGGCGTGATTATGGCCAGCATTATGTATCAATTTTTATATAATCAGGAATCAGTCTTTCAGATCGGCCACTTTAATGCTGTTCCTATTGAATCTTTATGGCTCTATCTCTTGTTAGGGACTTTTTTTGGTGTTATTGGTGTTTTATCAAATAAGTGCATATTGACCTTACAAGAGCGATTCAAACAATTTTATCAATTTAATCAATACTACTTTGTTATCACTGGATTTTGTTTGGCAGGGTTATTTGGAGTTATAAGCTTCATCCTCCCTGAAATAACCGGTAGCGGTTTTGATTTTATTCCTAATGCAGTTGCAGGTAATTATGCAATTAATAGTTTGATAATGATTTTATGTTTGCGCTTTGTCACTACTGTTTTATGCTTTAGTTCCGGCGCACCAGGTGGCATTTTTGCTCCAACTTTAGCCCTAGGAACAACGGTTGGGATCGCTTTTGGGGTGATTGCGCAACAAATTTACCCAAATTATCATATTGAACTCGGTGCTTTCGCTATTATTGGGATGGGTGGATTATTTGCGGCAACTGTACGCGCGCCACTCACAGGGATTGTCTTAGTAACGGAAATGTCAGATAACTATCAGCTTATTTTACCGATGATAATTACTTGTTTAGGTGCGACACTCATAGCGCAAGCGTTGGGTGGAATGCCATTATATACGTCTATTTTGGAAAAAATATTATTAAGAAACAAACTTCAATCAGATAACACTACTCAACTAACGGCAAGTAATTCTTGATAAATTATAACCTAATCAATCTAGCAGTTTTTGATGGTAAAAAAATAAGAAGAAAATTTTAATTAAGTCGTTAACTTAGTAATGAATCAAAATTAATACCTCAATGTTTCGATTCATTACTAAAATTCGCTTATTTAAGAATAGTCTTATATTTTCCTATTCTAACTCACAGATTTCTTTGATTGATAAAGTGGTAGGAATATTACGATCATCAGAAAATTGAAAACGGAAAATAAAACGAATGTCATAAGTTTTTAAGACATTTACGACATCAGGTTTATCACAAAATTGACTATTAAGCCCTAATCTAATATTCTCCATAAAATCATTCAAAGGGGTATTTTGGCTATCTGAAGGCATTTTATATTCAAAAACCACATTATTAATATTCGCGGTAATATTGGTAACTTCATAACCGGCCTCTACTTGAATGGGAAATTTACCTTTTTCTCCTAACAATGAGCGTTTTGCGCTATCTGCTAATGCTTTAGTAACCTTTACTCCCGTATTTTTATCGGTTGTAGCTGCATTTACGGTCGTAAACATAAAAAGGCTTGAAAGCAACACTGTCAATTTAATAACTTTTTTCATCATTTTTCCTTACTCTATAACTTATAACTCTATTTGCAATTAAAACCATTAATAAAAGCCCAGATTTTTAAAGTTATCTTTGATATTCTAATTTATCTAATAATTCAAATAATATTAAGCAATAAAATTATCTACTATTTTACTCAATATTTCTGATAAAAAATCAAATTAGCAATTTATTGTAGGAATTTAAATCAAACTAATATTAACCATTTCAACTTCGACAATTTTTATCATTAATGCTAATTACTCATCAAAAATTTTGCCTGAATTTGATAATCGTTAAACTAAAATAAGCAATTCATTTTATATACGTTATATATGATAAGTTGAATTTTTTGAACAAAATTTATTTACTAAATTTATCTATTAATAGTAAACAAAATTCAAAATAAAAACGCAGAAAATTAAGTGCCTTACCTTGTTATATTAAGGCACTTTATAGGTTATTGTGGGGTTAATGACATGATAACTGTTTCAAAAGGTTCAAACGTTAACATTGCTGTTTTCGAAATAGTTGTTGGTTTCTTTGCATGTAACTTACTAGCATAATCAATTTTAATTTGAAAACGATCAGTTGCATTATTTGGTAATTCTAAATCATTTTGTAAATCTAGATAGTAAACTTGCTGTTTATCAGATGGATTACGTAAAGTGATGATTGCTTTATCTTTACTCCAACCTGCCCAACCATATACACCTAATTTTGTCGGGTCTTTACCTATCCAATGGCTATCAAATAAAACATCTTTATTAGTTCTTGCCCATTTTGCGGCTGTAGCAAGAGTATCCCAATTTTGGGGCGTTAATAATTCAGGTGTAATATACATCTCTTGCAATTGAGTACCTGTTGCAAAGTAGCTCCATACCTGATCGGCAAAATCTGTTTCACTTTCTTTATCAAGATTTTTCGCTTGTTTTGCATAGACAATACCATGCAACATTAAGGAGTTAAGCGGGAATAACGGGCCTTTTAAAACAATAGAACGATAAGTTTCGGCATCACGATAAGTTAACCACTGTTGCACTTTGCTACCAGGTCCATAGTAGTTAACATCATCCCCTCCTCGCCATATTGAATCGGCATAGAATAACCATGATGGCGTTGCTTGAGTACCAGTGGTTAAATTAATGTAGAGATTTGGGTTAGCACTGCGCATATCCTCAATTAAATGAATAGCAGCATCAAAATCACTAGTAAATTGACTACCAGCAATAACCTTATCAGCAT
>CAMLIK010000035.1 GCA_946480175.1 uncultured Gilliamella sp. | reverse complement strand
TTATCATAGAGAATTTTCTACTTTTTTGCTGTACTATTTTAGGGGATAGTTACAGCTAAATTTTATTCGCTTTATTAAATTCATTTTCAAATTCGATATAAATCGTAACGAACTTAGCGTGTTCAATACCTTTAATATCAATACTATTATTAATTATATCTATATTATCTAAGCAATGTTCTTGAAGATTAACTTTTTCAGCTAGTTTAATTTTATGCTTAAACTTAATTGTTGAATGACTAATCTGTTTATATTTACCATTATAAAATCTTAAAATATAACCCGGTCTCTCTTCAGCTTTCTTTATAACACTTAAAATTAAATCTCCGCTGGTTTCCAGCATACTAAAAGTAACAGGAAGTGTTTTATCTACATCTGATAATGTAAATATTAATCTTGAGTTTAAAAAATCTGCTATTTGGTAAACTTGAACTGGTGATAATATCTGTTTTGCTAATTCCGCAACATTTGAAGAGTTAAATGATTGAGAATAATAAAAAACCGAAAACGAATATGTCATATATTTATGGCATTGGGCATTAGGAGTTTTAATCGTTGTTTCACCAGAAGCTCGTCCTGGTCTGTACATTAAATTCTCTTTTCCCATAAAACCATATGTTCTAAATATAGTTAATCGTATAATACTGTAATCATCGCCAATGATTTCATATTCTCGAACCCCTTTGGGTACGACTGTAACCCCTTTATTTTCATCAGATAAAGTTACAAAAGTTTGGCAAGTTTCGATTGCTATAGGTTGCTCACTCCAAGAGTTTTTATTTTGTTCCCATAAGCTCATTTCTTTTTCAAATAGAACCGGTCTTTTTATTACACCAAATTGATGATCTGCCGTTGAAAATTTAGATGCAATACTTGTATCAAAAGATACACATACTCGATGGCTATCAACTAATGTATTATCTACTTGTAATGAAAAATCAATTACAGGAGAATCTTTTTTAATGGTTAAATTTAATGTGATTGGTAATAAAGTTGTACATTTTCTTTGTGATCTTTCTTGTAGATTTTTAGGTACTAACATTTCAAAATCTATACAAACCATACTAACGATATCTGATTCTTTTATCGTTATCGTAGGTGAAAAATCTGTAGAATAAACAACTAAGTCGTTAACCGGAGGCGAATAATTAAAGGAATCCCCATCATCACCATTATCTTCTATAATAGCTTGATTTTTATAGGTTACATTTGATTTTTTATCTAAAATGTCTAAAGAACCATTGTTATTCACAGTAATTTTATAGTAAGTATTTTCAATTACATTAGTAGATTTTTGTTTGATTTTTTTATGTGTACTACCATTCAAATCTAGCGTTAGTTGGTTATAACCTAAGCCAGGTAGATTAGATGATTCTAACGCAATTTTTGCTTTATATACTTTCTCTGGAATATATATTTTTTTACTTGGGTTAAGAATATTTCCTTGATTAAGAACATATTTTGTCTGATCTACTAATTCTAAAATTGTATAGGGAATCTCCATACCTTGCTGATCTAAAATTCTAAAATCTTCTTGTGGTAAATAAACATCTGCTTCAATAATTCCACTTCTAGATTTATTAAAAGTATTAAATATAGTTAGAGTGATTTCTTTACCAGAAAAATTATCAATTCTCATCGATATATTTCTCATTGTAAGCTCTATCAAGTTCTCCGAAATATCCCTAATTTGTTTGTAGCGCATATAGATATCTTCATTAGCTGAATCAGATACACACGAACCTATCGAATCATGCGCAGCGTTTTCAAACATCAATTTCCATATTTCACGAACTGTTTCTACTGGATATTCGAAACCTAATGACATAGAAATACTCAAAATAGGTTCCATTATATTAACAAGATAGTTTTGAGTTTGTGTATTTAACTGTTTTAAATCTGATCTTGAAGAAAAAATAGTTTTATGAATTCTCATTAATTTTCCATTAATTAATTCACCACTAATTTCTTCTAAGTCCGGATTTTCATTTTTTATAGCATTTATATAGTTTTCTATAGTAGATATTTCTAATTCAAACTCATCTTTATATAATTCATTCATTCTAGCTATTAATTCTAATAGATTTTCTCTTGGTGGAGCTTGATCAAATCCATTAGGGAAAAAAACATGATTAGTTGAACTTCTTGCCCATGTTTTTTTAAAAGGATCTTGTTTCAAATAAGTTGCTAGTTCTTGCGAATCCTCAGGAATAGCTCCGCCAATGTAATAACCACTAGGAATTTGGAATACATTTACAATTGAACCATCTTCTCCTTTCCATCTATACTCTGTTTTTTTGACTTCATCATCACTAACTCCGCGCCAAAACATTGTATCTTTAATGCCGAATTCTAAGTAAATTTGAGGCATGCTTGACGATTGACCAAATGAATCTGGAACATAACCAACTGGCATATATCCACCAAATTCACTACAAATTCTCATACCATATTGCATATTTCTGATAATACTTTCACCAGATATCACTAACTGATCTGTTTGAGTATACCAAGGACCTATAATTAACTTACCTTTTTTTACTAGTGATTCTATTCTATGTTTATCTTGCGGTCTCCATTTGAGATAATCATCTAAAAGAGATGCTTGACCATCTAATAAAAATGAATCATATCCATTTTTATCTTCTAATAATTCAATGACTTTTTTAAAATCATGCATCAAATATACTTTAGAGCGACTAGTTGTGAAATACCACTCTCTATCCCAATGAGTATGCGGAACTACATGTACTTTTTTCATTATCTTGGCCTATTTAATTTAAATTAAGTTTAATTTTCAATGCTGATCTCAATATCATCAATATCTATTAATTCTTGCTCATCATCTCTTTTAAAGTTAACAAACAATGGCGCAAAAAAACCGATGAAAGCAGCACCAACAAATAGACCTACTAAATATGCCCAGCCATTTCCGACAGTAAAGAAACCATAAACACCGCCAACAGGTGGCATCTTGTCAAACATCCCTAATAAAACACCTAAACCTGATGCTATAGCTCCACCAATAATATTAATTGGTACTAACTTTAATGGGTTTACTAAAGTAAATGGTATTGCACCTTCGGTAATACCAATAAATCCCATCACAAAATTATTCCGGCCTGCATCTAATAATTCAGCATTAAATTTTTTCTTATGGAATAACGTTGCAAAAGCATATCCCATAGGAACAGCACAAATAGCAATATTAACCATGATTGCTGGCATATAAATCTGTTCAATTAATAACACATTTCCTGCCATCCATGCAGCTTTATTAATTGGGCCACCTAAATCAGAAGCGATCATTCCCCCAAGAATAATAGCTAATAATAATTGGCTGACATCATTCGCGATCATACTTCTGATCCAATTAACTAATCCTGTGTTAATCAAAGCTAGTGGTTCAGATAAAACAGCTCCCATAATGATAGCTACAGATAAAGTGGCAATTAAAGGTAGGATAACCAGTGGCATTACGCCTGAAAATGATGCTGGTAGATGAATTTTATTTTTTGCCAATTTAACTAAATAGCCAGCTAAAAATCCAGCAATCACCGCACCTAAAAATCCAGCATTAGTTGAACTAGCAACAGCTCCACCAATAAATCCAGCACCAAGTGCAGCCTTATCACCAATAGAATATGCAATAAAACCAGCTAATACCGTATTTATTAATGCTATACCTACCCAACCCACTTGTTCTATCAAATAAAGAGAGTGCTCAAAACCAGCACTATCTTTAAAAATATCTAGACTAGTAATACCCATAGATAATGCTATCATTTTGGGAATAGCAATTACTAAAGAAGCTCCGATAATTAATGGTAGAACAAAACTAATGCCACTCATCAAATGCCCTTTCAACTCAAACATTATTTTTTTCATATTAATTTTCTCTTATTTAGTTATTTTCTACTTTCTATGATATTCACACATTTTTTTAAAACTGCTTCAGGAGCTTTAATACAAGTGGCAATACTAACTTTTAATTGAGGCTTATCTTTAAATCTATCCATATCTATTACTTTTTGATCTGTTGCTAATAAAACAAAATCAGCTTCATCAACTTCAGCTTGTGAAATTTTATTAACTTGCCCTAAAGATCCTTGTTGCTCAATTTTTACATCATAACCTAATTTTTTACCTGCATTCTCTAATGCTTTAGCTGCCATAGGTGTGTGCGCTAGTCCTGCTGGGCAGGCTGAAATACCAACAATTTTCATACTAATACCTCGCTTGTCATTTCCTTACTGATTAGTGATATAATTTTATTTATATCTGTTGAAGCTTTTATTTCATTTTTAAAATCATCTTCCATTAAAGCAGTAGCTAGTTTACTTATCATCATAATATGGGTAGTGCCAGCCTCATTTTTAGGCACGAATAAGGCAAAAACATATTGAACATTACTCTCATCAAATGTTTCCCATTCTATCGGTTTAGCTAATTTTGCAAAAAATACAGTTGGAGTAATAACAGCGTCATCTTTTGCATGAGGAATTGCAAATCCATCAATCAATCCTGTCGATGATTCTTTTTCTCTATCGATAAATGCTTCCATAGTTTTTTTAATATCATTGACGTAATTATGTTTAAAAGCATTACTTGATAAAAAATCAAATAACTCATCCCTACTTTCTACGTTTAAATTCAAAAAAATATTATTTTCTGAAAGATTCATTACTTTAGTACCTTTAATTAAATAAAATGGATTAATTAATATAATAAGAGATGTTATGAAAAAGCATATCCATACATTTTCATTTTATTTTGGAAAATTAATGTACTATCTTTTTTTCTAGAAGTAATATCATATTGGTAGTGATTTTTTAAATGAGGTCTCTTATTACTATGAGTAAATTTTCGTACCAACGGTTAGATGATTTATTTGATTTTTTTTTACTTAAAAAAGAGCCCATCTTAATTAAAGATATTGCGTCGACAATTAATGTGTCTGAACGAACTATTCGCACGGACATTTCTAACCTAAATGATTATTTAATTGATAAAAATGCCAAAATAAAATTAATAAGACAAAAAGGTTATATCTTAGATTGTGAAGATGAAAAAAAAATCATCGACTGGTGGGGTAATTTTAATAAAACTGAAGGCTATAGTTTATTAGGCTCTTTAGAAGAACGTCAGAATTATTTATTCGCTTTATTATTGAATGAGCTAAAATATTATTCCGTTTATGAATTAATGGAACATTTATGTATAAGCAAAAATACATTATATATGTACTTGAAAAATATACGTAAAACATTATCAAACTATAATTTAAAACTAATTAATAATACAAACACTGGATTTAAAGTTATTGGCACAGAATACGATAAACGAAAAGCTATATTAGATTTATTTTTGATTAACGATTTACAATCTTATTTGGTTGGATTCACGGACTTAGAAAAGTTATTTTTAACAAATATTGATTTAGATTTATTAAATACATTAGAATCAAAACACTTATATTCTCTACAATTATTGGACTCTGATTTTTATCATAAAAATATAATATCGACTATTGCATTGGCGATAGCTAGAGTAAAAGAAGGGTTAACAATTAATGAAATATCCATTGAAGTTCCAAAGTTAATGGATCATGCATTAGATGCAATATATTCATTTCTTAAGGAAATAGAAAACGCATTCTCAATCACATTACCCATTAATGAAATCAACTATTTTATTCTAACTTTATCCATTAATGTACCTAGATTAATCAAAAACCCTAAAAATCACCCATCTGAATCGTCGATCATCGTTGATGAATTATTAACATCAATATATGAGACATCTAATCTTAATTGGACAAAAGATGAGATCTTATTTGAAGATTTAGTTAACCATATTGAGAATTTTATTAAAATTAGTTCAATAGATAAAGAAAGAAAAAATCCAATACTCACTACAATAATAAATTCTTTCCCATTTGCCTATAGTTTAAGTTTAACCCATCTAGGCGTAATTGGTAAAAAATACAATATCTTTTTTTCTGAAGATGAAGTCGGATATATAGCACTACACATAGCTGGCGCCATTGAAAGACATAAAGCAAAAACTCAACAGCTTAATGTGATTATCGTCTGTGGTGGTGGCTTTGCGATGAGTAAAATTATAGAATCAAAAATAAATAAAAAATTCCCAAATAAATTTAATATAAAAAAAACATACTCCTATGCTGAATTTCAATTAGCAAATATAAGTGACATAGATCTAACAATTACCACACTTCCATTTACTCAAGAAAATACTCCCACTGCTTACATTGATATGTCAAATATAGATAAGGCAATTGATGATTTAAAATATTATCTAACCGATGATCAAATTAATAATAATGTTATGCAACTTTTTAATCCTGAAAATTTTTATTACTTTGACACTGATAAATTATCTAAAAAAGACTTATTAGTAAAAATGACAGTTGATCTAGAAAAACAAAATATTGTCTCAGCGGATTTTGTGTCTAGTGTGTTAGAAAGAGAGAGCTTACAGACAACATTGATTAATGATGTCATTGCTATACCTCATTCTATGACAATGAGTGCAAACAGATCAAGAGTATCAGTTGCTATATTTCCGAATGGGATACAATGGGAGAAAGATAAAAAATGTAATTTTATATTTTTACTTGCAATATCGAAAACTGATAATGAAATTACAGATAATTTATATGATCTAATATTAAATTTAATTGATGATAAAGCCATGACAAAACAATTATTAAAAGCTTATACATTCCATGAATTTAAAAATTTACTAAGTATTTTATAGGTTAATTATAATTCATTGTGAATGGATTTTATTGTAACCATCAATATTTTATTACGATGGGTCAACACGTTGGACTAGATGAAAATCTGGCTAAAGGAATGTTTATTAATTTTAAATCGCTCATGCCTATTGTTATTTCACAGATCAAACCTCAATTACCATACCATCACCCTTTCCCTATCAGTAATGCAACTTTTAATGGCCTTGCAAAACAAGCTGAAAAGATCCCTGATTTTTAAAAGAAGTTTTCTATATTAAGAGATACTTTATTTTATCTATTCCCGTATACGGTATAGATAATAAGCTTTAACCTATTTTTATAAAATAATTTATCATGAATCAATAAGATATTTTTATCTGGGGTTGTATCCGATTTTGCACTTGATATGGGGTAATCTCAGTTGATGTCTGTTGACAAACAAAATCCCTTGAAAGGCTGATTTGAAAAGGCTTTAGACATAAAAAAACCTGCTAGAAGCAGGTCTTAAAATTTGGTGATTGGTGCCCGGACGCGGAATCGAAGATACAGCTTAAAGTATTGGTATTATTGGGTTGGAGGAATTGAAGTTGGGGAATGTATCCGAAGTTGTATCCAAAAAATAATTTGTAATATACTAAACATCCAAATTATAATATATGAGCTTTAAAATTGAATAAATAATATTAAATTTGCTCTATTCTTTAATAGGGAATGTTAATAAAATAGGTGAATTTTTGTCATTTATGCCCTCGATAACTTAAATCATAAAAATTGGTTAAAAATTAGCGCAAAATTTAAAAAAATCTAATATTTTCGTTCAATACCGCCGTTTTGAGAAGGGCTATCAATTTTAATGTAATCTATGGTTATTCCATTTGATTTTGATTAACTTATGAATCTGTTTGTGATAAATTCTGTTTCATTATTAACTCATATTTTTAATAGATAACCTTGGTATTGGGCTAGTCTAACTAGCAAGTAATTTTACCAACGAAAAACTGACTTTTATATCACTGCTTCACGATTAAAATCATCAATGACATCAAAAGTTCTAAATCGATAGTGGCCTTGAGAACTATCACTCATAAAATATAAATCAATATTATCCCTGATGATATGGTATTGATGATAGTTTAGGATAATTCTGAGGTAATCGTTTGTTACGTTTAACGTAAATTTTGAGCTTTTATTGTCGATAAAAGCTATGAATCCGTTTATGATTATTCGCCTATTTCTGTTTTCTGATTTGATGAAAATATTGGGGAGCGCCCTAATGTAAATACTTATCCATTATTGACTTAAGTAATGAAATACTCATAGAGTCATCTGACGATTTAGGTTGATGGCAGTAAGCTCAACGACTTAAATTTACAATATTACAATGCATTTTAATTGTTACACTGTATTGTGACAGTAATAAGGGTACCCAACTCTGACGAATTGACATCATTACTATATTTTTTATAATTTGTTTCTGAAGCAGATATGTTAAGCTAAATTCGGTATATATTTATTGGGGTTTACGACTTTCAGCTTCCAACTCCTAACTCCCAACTGTTTTAATCACTTAATCCCAGATGATTGCATACAGCCATATTTATCTCATCATTTATAAAAGGTAGGCATTGACATATCTCATTTATAACGACAAGTTCTTTTACTGTAATGTTTTAAGAGATAATTACAATTAAATAATTCTATTTTAAAAATAAAATTAAGTTTTTCATCATAAAAAATTTAAATATTTTCTATATGAAATAATGGATAATATTTCACAAAATAATAAATTTACGATATTTTTCGACATTTAAAAATATGCAACTATATTATTTAATCAGTTGCAGTAAAATCGTGTTCAAATGCTTTTCTTGAACGATATAGAAAATATTTATTTAGAACATATTCAGCGAAAGGATCTTCCAATTTCCGAACTCTTTTTATTTTAGAATTCCATTTATTTTCTTTTTTTGAATAAGTTAGTATGAAATTTCTATCCTTATTCGGTTTGCCAATAATTTTTGGGATTTCTATTTTTAGCTCGGTTGGTATTGGTTGAGGGTCTGTATTTGAGAGATTGCGAAGTAAAACTTCAAATCTTTCTCCTTGTCCTCCTATATCAAGAATTCTTGGTTTTGAACTCTGACTAGAAAAAGTAGCTTCTCCTTGTTCATTAAAAGTACATAAATCAAGTACATTTATATTAACATAGAAAGAAAGATTAAATTCTACATACCATTGACTATTATCTTTTGCATGCTCACTAAAGGCATAGCAGATACCTGATCTTAATTTATCAGCTAATTCATCAATAATATTGTTGTTATCTTTTTTAGAAATAGGGGCTAAAATAGCAATATCCGTTTTTCTTTTTCCATTTCGTCTAATCGCGATTTCACAAGGTTGAGCAATTAATATATATTCACTTTTACCAATTTTAAAAATATCACCATTTGATATAGGCATATGAATTTTATTAATAATATCTTCATTTGTCCATACCTCCTGTCTTCTCATAGCTATAAATTCAGCATAAGATTTAGATTCAGAACTAGTCGTACTAATGTTATCTTTTAATGATTCTCTAATATTACGTAATTTTATAATATCTTCTATTATATTTGGAGTCGTAGATATTAATTCCGACAAAACTTTTCTCTGATGTAGATGATATATTCTATCTAATAATTCTAATTCAGATACACCTTCCTTATTTGTCGAGCCAAAAATAACATCCTCTAATTCATGAATATTTGAATTAATTAAAAGGTCTGTAATATCATTAATATTTTTATTTAAATTATTTTTCAAGCTATAAGCCATTTTAGTTAATGTGCGTCTCACTAGAAGAGTTTTTAAAGCGGGGATAAGATTCGTTCCCACCTTTTCTGGCTGTGCAAATTTTGACTTTGAAAGTACTTGAACACAATATGATGGTAGATCCGGAATTGAGTCTTTTAGATCGGAATAAGTATCTTTTCTAATCTTTTCTACTTCCTCCTCATTATCTTGACATTTGTGAGTAAATAGAATGCAAATCGGAAAATCAGAATTAATTGCATCTTTTTGCTGTGTCTCTTCTATACTTTTTCGCAGTATCTCTTCTATAATCATGATTCCATCATTTTTAGTGCCACCTTCATTGTCAAATTCTTTATCAATTAGAAAAAGTTTATTTTGATTTTTACTCATCAGTTCATATTTCCTTTTTTTCCAATCAAATAAAGATATTTTTTCTACCTTAAAAAAACTATTTAATGTGTTTACAATATTTTGTATAGCGGATACAGTAAGTTCTTCTTCAGAAAATTTACTTTCCAATTGTTTTAATATCAAATACAAATTAGTACCATTTGAATGTAATTTATCTTTGATATTTTTTAATATAGGCCCTTTATTGTTGTTATACTGTTTTAAATTCAATCCCAAGATAGCCTCAAGATCAATGTCTTGAGCATTAGTATCTAAAATACTCTCGACTTGGGCAACTATATTATCAATATTTATATCTTTTTCCTTTTCGTTAATTGAAGTTTGAGAAAAGTTATCGTCAATCCAAATGATTTCTTCAATACCAATTGCTTTAGATAATAAGTTTGTTACATTAGTTTCCATCCGAGATAGCCCCAGTCATATCAATTTCAAATTTATATTTTCGGTTTCTTGAATTAAGTTCATTTAACAAACGAATATTACAGCCTCTTTGATTCAATATTTTATTTGTTATAAATAACCCTAATCCTTGGCCATTAACTTTATCTGTCGTAAACATTTCAAATAATACTTGATCCATTCCCTCTCTTATTCCAGGACCTGTGTCCCAAAGAATAAAACCTGTCGGAGTATATTGAATAAAAATCTTCTTTTGATCATTATTATTAATTTTATAGAAATGATTTAGCCAATACTCACTATTTCTAACAAGGTTATCAATGATCTGAGTAAACTTGCCTTTATTAAATTTAATATTTATTGATAATTGTTCATCCAATAAAATAAATTTAATTTCTTCCGATTTAAACCGCTCTTCCCTTAACTCAATATAGTTTTGTGCAACGGATAGAATATTAAGGTCATCCATCTTCTCTCTTCTCGAACGAAGCATTGGATTGATTAATGTTACATCTTTAGCTATAACCTGAGTTGTTCTAATAATGGTATTGATTTGGGAATATATATTTATATTTTGTATGTTTAAAGATTGTAATGACTTTTTAATCTCATTAGCATTTAAGGTAATATCATCTAACTGAGGGTTTATTTCATGTGCTAAATTTTGCGCTGCTAATCCAATCGCTGTAAAATCATAAAAATCATCAATTTGTTTTTCAAACTGCTCTAGCCTATAAATAATTTTATCAGCCGATATTTCATGAGATACAAGAGTATTTAAAAAACCATCATATTCAGAATTGAATGCGAGGTACTTTTCATTCACTAGATTTACTTGATTTTTTAGTATTTGAATTACTTCACGCGCTTTATCATCAAGAAATAAGTCATTTAATGCTGAATCTATACTTTTTTTTGCATTTTCGATAACTACAACTGTTTCTTTAGAGGATTGGTATACTTTTTCTTTTTTACTTTTAGCATTAGACGTTAAATTTTTTATTTCTAGAATGGCATCTTCGGCATTGAATGTTTCTGGTCTATTATTTTCTAATAAATTTTTATTTTCAGTAAAAGTGATACTTGCTCTACGGGATCTATTAAGAAATTGATTAGAAAATGCAATCATTTTTTTTGCAATAGACATAAACCCGTTATATGCTTCATTTTCTACAAAACCTTGTCGATCTGATTTTTCCTTAAGGCTTTCACCTTCATAAGCAGGAAAGGAAAAATAACCAATAGTATTTTCTGGGCGTAATGAGTAAAATCCTTCACCAGATGTTTTATCTTTAGCCAACCCAAGCCAATCATCTTCTGATTTACCAACTCTGAACTGTCCTTTATATACACCGATTCCTGTTAATGTCTTTACCAATTCAATATTTATATCTTCTAATCCAGATTCATTGGATAATATCCTAAATGCCTTATTTCCTAAAAAAATATAATTCCATTCAGCTACAAAATTACCTGGAGATTCATATGGAGTTTTATAGGCAGTGATGTCTTGCCAGTTATACTCTTGAGAAAACTCCATAAACCAATCAGTTTCTTTTTGGTTATTTAGTTTTTTTAATTTATATTCTTTTAAATTACTAACCTCATTTAGGAAATTATAAAATTCTTGTCCATTGTCTGACTTAATAAATTTATTGTATCTACTTTCCGATTGAGTTTTGGTTCCTAAATAATAGGGTAATTTAACTTTTCCTAAACAACATAAAATCCCATTTTTATATTCGAAGTTAAATTGAACTACTGCTATTTTTAAAACGTCTTCAGTTAATTTTGATAAATCAATATCGTTTTTATCTATATTTAAAAAGACATTAAAGTTTTCGTCTATTTTAAATGGTGATATGAGAGAAGATAACTTTGTTTGAAGCTCTCTCTTTGATTCAGTACTTTTCCATTTATCAAGATCCGTAAGTCCGATAATTTCTAATTTTGTTCCTCTGTTTCGAGCTTCATTTTGCGATAATTGAACCGGTATATTATCTAATGTAGTACCAGGGCGAAATTCATCCCAATTTAATTGAACAAATAAACTAGGAATATCTTTATCAGTAGATGTATTTAATCTTAAGACACTACCTAATTTCATTGAACTTAATCGACCTAAACCTTTATCACCTTGGTAACTTCTATGATGTTTTTTGGTTAGTTTATATTCTTTTTTTAACTTTTGTTTTTCAGAATAACTTATAGTTAGCCAACCTTTAGATATTTGTTGTTGAGTCATGCCAACGCCATCATCTTCAATTGTTATTCTACCTTTATAGGTAACGCCTGAAATTTCTTCTTGATAAGTTGTATCAATATTTACAACACACCAATCAGAATCAGCGTCATAGCTATTTTTTACTAATTCTAGTATTGCTTGCTCAGGGTCTGAAATCAGTTCCTCACCAAGTTGCCTAACAACATTAGCATCAATTTTTAATTTAAGTGGTTGCTGCTCTTTAAGATTATTTGAAAAAGTTTCCATATATATTACTTAATATTTAAATTATCATTATTAAAACGATTAGTTAATTCTCCGATGAATAATGACATATTCTTTATTCATTGAAAGAACCGATTTATTATTAACTTTAGAGGTCAACCTCGGAATTCTTTTATTAGGAATATCCCGATTACTTTTGTGAATATTTTTAAAGTTTTTATATTCTAAATATTCCTGTGTTATAGAAGTTAAATTAATATTTATACCATCGACTGTGCGATTACCCAGTGTTAAAACAATATATTTATTTGTCACTCGACATAACTCATCAAGAAATATAAAATAATCTTTAAAGAAACAGATAACTTTTTTTTGCTTAGAAGTGGAAATTTTTTCAAGATATGGTTTTATGAGAAGATTTCCTTTTTCATTATCAATAAGGCCTTTGTAGTTACCACCTAAGCTTCTTCGATCTATAGAAGAATAGTTGTCTAATTCCCATCCATCAAAAACGAGATCTTTTTTGTCAATCCAATGCAATGCTAAGGAAGAAAATTGCCCATATGGTACCGTTGTTGCGTTATCACCATAAGGTGGTGAAGAAATAGATAAATCAACAGTTTTTTCTTTGAATTTAGTTAACTGGTTTAGTACATCATTTTTGTATAATTTTATATTCGATGATGATATAGTAAATTTTGAAACATTATCTTCAACAGAACTTAGAAAATCATTAATTAAGGTATTTTTCATACGCTCGATAGCTTCTGTATCTTTAGAGTGTAATTTATATGTAGAACTGCGAGTATTACTGTATTTACGAATAAAAGTACTTAAGATAGACCAAAAATATAATCTATTTTTTTTACTTTTAATTAAAATAATGGATTGACGAACTTTCTTAATACTTTCAGTAATATCAGGTCGAAACCACTTATTCATATTTGGAAATGAAAAATCATCAGCTTCAACAGTATTTAAATTCCCCTTTAATTCTAATATATCTTTTGTTATATTTTTCGTGATACCTTGTAATTTTACTAGGGTAATTAAATGTGCTAAAGGATTTATATCACAACCAATAAGTTTAATATCAGGAGATAATTCTAAAGCTTCATAAAGGGCAGTCCCAGAACCGTGAAAAGGATCAAAAACAGAAGAAATTTGTTCTGTTTTTAATAATTCTTGAAGAATAATATTTTGCACTGGTGCAACCATAGTCGCTGGATAAAGAGCCAAACCATGTATATCATTTTTTTTATAATCTCGGAATGATATATCACCTATCATTTTAGTTCCCTTTATAGTTTATGGATTTGGTATTTTGCATTGTATAATAATATTATCTGTAACATTATATAATAAAGCATCGGAAAGAGTAGCAAATATACCTGCTTTCTTTGCTAAGTCTTTTACTTCCAAATCCGTTAAAAAAGCCGTTGATTTGTGAACACCTAAATGAGCTTTCTTTATTGCATTTAAAAATGCATTTTTATCTAATAAATTATTTAGGGTTGTATAATTTATTCCTGTGATTTTACTTATTTCGTGTTTTAAATTATCGTTAACACCAATAAACGAAATAATGTACGCAATACATGACTCTAATTTAAGTGTACCAGAATACTTTTTAAAAATAGTAGATTTGTTATTTTTTAAATAATCACAACATAACTCAAAGATACTCCTCAATGTGCAAGCAATAATTCCATTATAATAATCTCCTTTTTCTTTATGAAGTTTCTCGAGTTGTAATATCAAGTTTGACACATATGGTATATTGATTGAATAATCTTTTGTGGAAGGAAGATTAAATAAACTTTTTTTGTTTTTAGCCAAGATTTTAGCTTCTGGTAATTCAAATTTTAAAATTAATTTTTCGACTAATTTGCCGGTTATATAATCATTATAAATGTATGTAATTAATTTCTCACATGGTTGTTCTTGACTCTCTAAAATCGAGTTAATAATTTTATTATTATTAATTTCTATTTGTATGTCTTTAGATAAATCTATTTGTTTTCCTTCGCTATTAATTGCATATGTAATTTCTCTTAAAAGGTCTATTTGTTTAGAAGGAATATGTATTTTTTTTACTTTTTCTCGTAACTTTATTTGGGCTGGTTGAGGAAGAATTTTATTTTTCGAGTTATCGTTTGTTTCCAGTTTTTTTTCATAAGGAAAAGCGGATCCTGTTTTAATCTTTTGGTCATCTTCTTCTTTTAAAAAATGTCTAAGATTTGAACCTTCTTTTTGAATAATTTTATTTAATTCTTTTAATGTGTTTTCTATATTTAATGTTAATTGATTTTGAACAAACTGAGTTCTGTCTGAATTGAATTCTAATTGCGTATGGGAACTAATGATTTTAATATAGCCAATAAGTTGCGGTAAAGATTCTCCAGATTTCTTTTGTCTAAACAAGTTTGCATCAAATAAAGTATAATTATGAAATAAATTATTATTGATATAAATTAGCGGGGTTAATGCATCGTCATGTTCTCGATAATATAATTGTGAAATTTTTCTCTTACCATACGCTTGTAATGAATATGCCATCAATTCTACATCTAATTCATATTCTTCTGTATGTATAATATATGGAATTTCTTTAATTAAATCTCCACAATAAAAAAACTTAATTTTAGCTTTTGTAGATGAATAAGTAATATAAAAAAGCTGATCTTCATTGGCAATATTTATGAAATTAGAGTGTTTTTCACTTTCGTATAAACCATGATTTGTTTCCAAAGTTATTTTAAATTGTTCATCATAAAAAGCATTGATTATCTTTTTTATATTTTTTTCTTGTGAAAAATATTTTTCTAAAACATCAGTATAAAATCGCTCCAGTTCAATAAAAATAGTTGTACCAATTTCAGTAGATGGTTCTTCTTTTGTTATTAAACGATATGAGGCAACATTTTTTCGTGAAATTAAATCATCTTTATTAACTGAAAATATTATTTTTTTATTATTTTTATTTGTTATCCATGTGACATTAGAGCCAAATTTAAAAACAGATAGAAATCCTAATCCTTTAGAACCTTGGGTATATCTTTGCAAATTCTTTTCTTTATTCTTAATGAGCTTTCCGTACTTCTTTTCACTATTAGAAATATGAAATAATTTTCTAATATTTTTATCATCCATCCCCAAACCGTTATCTTTTATAATTAGTTTATTATTGATTGTATCTAGTTTGATGATTACTTCTGTTGCAAAGGCATCATATGCATTTTTAGTAAGCTCATTTAAAGCGACAATATGAGAAGGTATTTTATCCGATAGTTCACTTATCACATTACCACTAACTCTAACCCCAATTGAACTCATAACTGTTCCTCATCATTTTCTAGTAATATAAGTAATTTACTTACATAAAGATAATCTAAACAATATATAATAATTTAATAAAAAATAAAAAAATAGTTTATGGCTTATTCACGTCAATTTGACTATTAATTCCTCAAATATTGCTTTTTCTCGCGCCTTTTTCGATCATACTTTGGAGTAGAGAATGAGAGTATAAAGAAAATGCTAAAAATATAGAAACTTCTTAGCATTGTTGGAAATATTAAAAAGTATTAACCATTTCTATATAAAATTAAAAAAATTCACATAATTATGTATTATCTAAAAATAATCCTATTTTAAACTGGTATATTTTATTAATACCATTTAGAAACCATATGTTAAACATAACAAGACAAAAATAATGACAAAATCAAAAAAATATAATCATTAATAATTACCCCAATAAAGCTTTAAATAAGCTTTATTGGGGTATTAACTAATCATCAAAATCATTTGGTTCTGTCAAAACACAATACTCTTCAGGAATACTTTTACCATCGTAATCGGAACTAAAACTTTCGCCTGTATAATAGATGTAATTACCCGAATAAAATGTGCCATTTTGTTCGAGCGTAATATCATGACCATATCGTTCATAATCAAAGTAGTTACTTAAATTACCTAGTTCTTTTAAACTATAGCAACCACTTTCTGCAATCCAATAAAAACCTAAATCATATTCATCAGAAATATTGGACAAGGATTGAAAGCAATCTAAGTTATCAGATAAATTAATTAAGTCAGTAATAGAATTAACATAGTCTCCAACATCAATAACTGCTTCATAAATTTCCATTTCATCATGACTTAATTCGTCAAGTTTACAGGCTAAATAGTTTAATTCATCAAGATTACTGTGTTCTGATATATAATTTGATACACCATAGACAGTCGATTCATAATCTGTTAAGAAATACTCATCATAGTTAATGCCATCAATACCAATTCGTTGAAAGCATTGTTTTACTTGTTCAGATGTTGTTGGCAAGGCAAGCCATTCACCCACTAACTCACCTTCGTTATATTTTCCTAAATTAGTTACAAATACTGAGATCGTACCCGAACCCACCGCAGTGGATTCAGGGTATGACGATACATTCGGTAATGTTTGCATAAACATCTCCTTAAATTTTTAGATATTAAAATAATTGATTTTTGAAAAGAGAATTAAATATTAGAGTGCTTTTTAAGCAGTTTTGAATTCATAAGGCATGACATATTCAGTTCGGATTGAATCTAAGTAATCAGCCCACCACTGAACCATTTTTGTTCGTTCAATAATGTGCTGTGCTTTATGAATATAAGCAGCCCTTACACCATTACGTTCTTGATGACTCATCTGGCGTTCCACAGCATCTCGTGACCAGAGATTAGATTCAACCAAAGCACTACAGGCCATTGTTCTAAACCCATGCCCACAAAGTTCTGTTTTGGTATCATAGCCAATAGAACGTAATGCTTTGTTTATTGTGTTTTCGCTCATTGGCTTTCTTGCTGAGTGATCCCCAATAAATACTAGTTCGTACATGCCACTAATTTCATGAATCTGTTTTAAGATTTCAATTGCTTGATCACTTAGTGGAATTAAATGAGGTGTTCTCATTTTGGAACCTCGTTGAGAATGAGGTACACCATCAATTTCTTCCCTTTCAGCAGGAATAGTCCAAATCTTTTTATCGAAATCAATTTCTAACCAACGAGCAAACCGTAGTTCACTAGAACGAATAAATATAAGTAGAGAGAGTTTTATTGCTAATTTGGTTAACTCTCGTCCTTTAAAATTATCAATGCGTTCTAAAAGTTCAGGTATTTTTTCGAGTTCAAGTGCAGGCCGATGATTCACTTTTACTTTGCTCACTACCCCTTTTAGATCTTGAGCAGGATTATAAGAGATGTAACCATTTTGCACTGCATAGCTCATTATTGCTGAAGTACGTTGCTGTAATCGGCTAGCGACTTCAAACCGACCATTTTCTTCAACAGCTTTAATTGGAACAATTAACAGACGGGTAGTTAATGCTGAAATAGAATAAGCTCCAATTTTAGGAAATAAATACAATTCTAATGTTCGTAGTACTTTTGCTCTATGTGGCTCAGACCAAGTTTTATTATTGGTACACCATTTACGAGCAACTTGTTCAAAAGTAACTTGTATTTCATCTTCAAACTGTTTTGCTTTCTTTTCTACCTGTGGGTCAATATTTCTAGCTAGTAATGATTTGGCTTCGTCTCGTAGCCTTCTAGCTTCGCTTAATAAGACATTAGGATATTGGCCTATCGACATTAATTTTTCTTTAGCATTAAAATAATAGCGAAAGCGCCAATATTTAGAACCGTTGGAGTGAACAAGCAAAAATAAACCATCACCATCAGAAAGTTTATATTGTTTATCGTGTGGTTTGGCTGATTTTATTTTTAAATCAGTTAAGGACATAACGAAATTCCTCAATTATAGAAATTTAGACATAAAAAAAGCCACATATTTGACTATGTGGCTTTGGTTAATAGAAATTTAACTGTTAATTAGTTTTGGTATTTATCCATGCTTCAACCTCTTTCAGACGCCAACGCGAGGATCTTCCTAGTTTAATAGGGGGTGGAAATTTATTTTGTTTTATCAAGGCATAAAACCATTTATCTGTCATGCCTGTGAGTGTGGTGATATATTTCATATCAATTAGGTAATCTAGATGTGTTTGTGCATCCAAAGGGGATAAGAATGTTGACATTGTTGTACCTCTATTGAGTGATGTGGGTTAATTACATTCAATAGATAGGTAACAACAATATTTTTTTACTATTTAACAATAAGAATATCTATTAATGGTTTTAATTGATCTCCAAAATAGGAACACATTATCTATCAATAAATAATAGAATTGTAGTTATAATAAGTTTTTTCATGGTCACTTAGTCCTTATTTAAAAATTAATTAAGATTATTGATTAATAGTCACTTATGAGTTTTTCATCTGGATATAAGTTAGGATCGGTAATGGTGAATTTTTCGTAAGATACTAAAATGGGTTGAAAACCAATCACATAGGCGGGTGTGTTATTATCCTTAAAATAATCTTTAGCTAGATTAGTATAATTGTAAACCATTTCACGAGTGCCACTATAGTCAACGGTTATATCAGTATCACCATCTGCGTCAAATCTTTCTTTAATATAATTTGTTAAACCATTAATGACTTCAGAATTCCAAGTATTGAGTGAGCCATCTTTCGCTTTTTCTTTCCAATGTTTATCTTTTTGTTCTTTATTTAAAAAGCCATAACGTAATTCAAATATAACAGTAACAGTATCTGTATTACCATAATAGTCACGTATCCCATTAAACTTAACAGGAACAAGTATAGTTTCAACTCCATTTTTGATAACTTGTAAATGTCGATTTAATCTTTCTTGTTTAATATCATCGTTGTTTTGTGCATTTGCCATACTAATTGAAAATACAATAGATAAAAGTAATATAATTAAATGTTTCATAATTTTGTTCTATTATTCTGTTTTTATTAATTTAGTAAATTTAAATAACCAAGATTAAAAAGGGCTTTTCTCGTATTGGTTTGCATCATCTACTCTAGATAACCCTGGTTCAGTATATTTATAAGTTATATATTCAACTTTTGTTGGTTGTAGGCCAACAACGTAAAATGGCGCATCTTTATACCATTTCCTAGCTTCTAAAGTTAAAGCAAATACATGATCACGACTTGAACGAATTGGAAGCCCATGAGTGTTTAACCAGCTATCGAGGTCATCATTAATAGTATCAATAAATGCATTTTGTCTATTAGTATTATCCATATCCCATAGTCGAACATCTTTTTCGGTTTTACCATCAATAAGAACATAACTAAGATCGAACTCCAATCTAACAACTACTTTTTGAGGTTCACATAACCCTCCTTCATCAACATCAATACATTGAACGTGTTCTAAAGTAATCTTTTTATGTTGTATTTCCCTTTTAAGTAATTCATTAAAAGTTTTTAAACGTTCAGGATAGACTGGGACATAATTGTATTGTGGTATTGGTTTCATTTGACTTAATTGAGATTCATTTGTATATATTTCGCTATCTTGGTAAGGATTGTTATTTGCCAATGAACTTCCTGCAAATAGTAG
>CAMLIK010000034.1 GCA_946480175.1 uncultured Gilliamella sp. | reverse complement strand
AGGACAACACAATATTTATTCAAGAAAAGACTCCGAAAAATTAATAAAAACGAATCGTGCCGGGTGATTCGTATTAAAAAAATTATATGTATAAATATACAGTATAAAATACTTAATTCAATAAAAACGAGTGTAAAAAAATAAAAATAGATTATTAAAAAAAGATAATTTGTTACTTTACAACTGACTAAAATTTAATTAGCATACGCGCCATTATAAATAGCAAAGGAGATTTTATTATGATTTGTTTAACAAACCGTTGCAGGCTGATCCGCCAATAATTAAGTAACTTTTTCTATCCTTACTTCAATTCACTTAGCTGATCTTACCCTGCCAATTAATTTATACCCATTGTTTAAAGATAACTTGATACCGTTCAAGTAAAACCAATTTTTGATAAATCGTATTGATAGTGATCATATTGTCACTGGATAAAATTAAACATTTCTTAACGATTAATGTTAAGTTGCGTATGCGTTTTATTTAATCGGTTCATTTAAAAATTTGTCTTTAAACAGTATTGAAAAAAATAATATTTATTTAAATGGATTGATATATGGACAATTCTATACAGGTGCTATCAGATAAAACGTGGTTAATAGCATCTAAAAATACCTGGATCGAAGGTTTAGCAATACAACAATTACTGACAACAGCTAATTTACCTAATATGGTTAAAGTAATGGGGATGCCCGATCTTCATCCCGGCAAAGGCTACCCAATAGGCGCAGCATATTTAAGTCGTGAAATAATTTATCCGGCATTAATTGGTAGCGATATCGGCTGTGGCATGGGATTTTGGCAAACTGACATTAACCTTGCCAAATTGAGTATTGATAAGCTAGAAAAGCAAATAGGGAATATTGATTTGCCTGATACTCGTCACAAATATAATTTAGGTACTATTGGTGGCGGTAATCATTTTGCTGAAATTCAAAAAGTCAGTAAGATTTTTGATGCAACATTATTTAATCAATACCAACTTAATGCCAAAAAACTGTTTTTATTAGTGCATAGTGGCTCAAGAGGTTTAGGACATGCTATTTTGCAAAATCAATTATCACGCTTTGGTTATCAAGGCTTAGCAGATGATAGTGATGATGCATTAAGTTATATTGAAAAACATGATAATGCGGTTGCTTTTGCAAGATTAAATCGTCAAGTTGTGGCGGAAAGATTAATGACTAATTTGAATACTCAAGGCCATGAAGTACTTAATGTTTGTCACAATTTTTTACAAAAAGTCACCATAGATAAACAGAGCTATTGGTTACACCGAAAAGGTGCATCGTCGGCAATGGATGAACTGGTGATTGTGCCTGGTTCACGAGGTGATTACAGCTATCTTGTCAAACCGATTCAACGAGATGATCTACTTATGTCATTAGCACATGGTGCTGGGCGTAAATGGCGTCGAGCTGACTGTAAAGGTAAGTTGGATAATCGCTATTCAATGCAAGAACTCAAACGGACTAAACTAGGTAGTCGTGTTATTTGTGAAGATAGTAGCCTTATTTTTGAAGAAGCGCCGCAAGCTTATAAATCAATTGATAGTGTAATTGAATCAATGCAGCAAGCTAATATTGTTACTGTCATTGCACAATTGACACCAATATTGAACTATAAAACACAGGGAGGTCACTGATGGCTTTGTTGTTTTTCTCTTCTGCTAGAGGACCCGATGAGTGTACTTTAGCAGTTGCTAAAGCAGTAACGCAATTTTTAAAAGAGGCTGAGCAACAGTCACTAACCACTGAAATTATCGAAAGCGTATTGGGTGATAAACCCAATACTTTTCGATCAGTATTACTATCGATCGAAGGTGTTGAATGTGACCAATTAATTCAACGTTGGTTAGGTACAATACAATGGATCTGTCAAAGTCCTTATCGCCCAAACCATAAGCGAAAAAATTGGTTTTTGGGAGTAACTTGTTTAGCAAACCCTATGGAGTTAAATGACAATACCATTGAATTTACCACGATGAAATCATCTGGAGCAGGTGGTCAACATGTTAATAAAACTGAATCAGCGGTACGAGCGACACATTTAGCAACAGGAATTAGTGTTAAAGTACAAACCGAACGTAGTCAACATGCAAATAAACGGTTAGCTAAATTGTTATTGGCACATAAATTAGCTCAATATGCAGCTGAACAAACTCAGCAGCAAAAAAATATCCGTCAACAATTTCACTATTCTATATTGAGAGGCAACAGCCAATTGGTCTTTTACGGTGAAAAGTTTCAGCAGAGAAAAGACTGAAAAAATAAATCCGTCGGTTCTATAACGGCGGATAATTTTGTTTAATTATTGTTTTAATTTAAGTTAATGCCTATAAATAATCTTAGGTATTAAATTACTATCAATAAGTAATATTCACTGATAAAAATAATCATGATTAATGTTGTTATTTATACGGCTAATGACTAATATTAATGATAACTAGTTTTATAAATTATATTTTTTGAGGATAGGAATGAGGATATGATGAAATACAGTTTATTGTTTTTATCGGTGTTAAGTTGTTTAGCATCTTCTGCTTATGCGACTTCCGCGAAAGCTAATGTCGAAGAGCGTTGTCACGCATTGGCAAATTTGAAATTAGAGAATGCTAAAGTAGTAAGTAGCGAAATAATTGCCGATCGTTTTTCACCAAGTTCTAAATTGGCTGATACTTTAAGAGGTGCTAAAGCTAAAGAAATTGTTGATTTACCGCAGATTTGTCGCGTCGAATTATCCATTGAACCGGCTATTAATGTCGAAGTTTGGTTGCCTACTAATTGGAATCAGCGATTACAAGCAATAGGTGGTGGTGGATATGCAGGATTTATACCATTTGATAAATTAGCCGTAGCGGCTAAAAATGGTTATGTTGCAGCCGCTACAGATACTGGACATACAGGTAATTTAGTGGAAGGCAAATTTGTCTTTAAAGATGGTAAATTACAGGCCGATTCGATAACTGATTTTGCTTATCGCAGTGTACATGAGATGACTGTAAAAACCAAACAAGTCATCGCCTCATATTATGGTCAAGCTGCTAATTATGCATATTGGAATGGTTGTTCAACTGGTGGAAGACAAGGGCTAATGGAAGCACAAAGGTATCCGGCTGATTATGATGGTTTGTATATTGCGGCACCAGCAATCCATTGGGATAAATTTGTACCAGCAGAAATATGGCCACAAGTTGTTATGCAACAAGAGCTAGGTAAACCGATCGATAGTGATAAACTGGAAAAAGTTAGAAAAGCGATTATTGAACTGGCTGATGAAAAAGATGGTATTAAAGATGGCTTAGTTAGTGATCCAGCAGCAGTAGAAATCAGTGATGAATTGCTAAATAAAACAGGACTTGATCAGGATGAAGTTCGCACATTAAGAAAAATTTGGCAAGGACCAACAGATCAAAATGGCAAATCTTTATGGTTTAGCATTGAACCGACTGCACCACTTGATGTTTTAGCTAGTAATAAAGGGCCTTTTCCTATTCCAGAGGATTATTTAAAGTATTGGATTAAACAAGATCCTAATTTTGACTGGAAAACATTAGGTTACAGCGGTTTTGATAACTATTTTAATGAATCAGTAGAGTTATTCCGTCCAATAATGGGAACTGATAATGCCGATTTGAGCCAATTTAAAAAATTGGGTGGCAAAATGATTATTTGGCATGGTTTGAATGATCGCCTGATCGCACCAAAAGGAACAATTCAATATTATAATAATGTATTGAAGATTATGGGCGGTAAAGATTCAGTAGATGATTTTGCAAAACTCTATCTAGCTCCTGGTGTTGACCATTGTAATGGTGGCGATGGCCCAGATAAAATTAATGGTTTTGAGTCGCTCGTTAATTGGGTTGAGAAAAAACAAGCGCCAAACAGATTAACTGCCCAAAAAGTTGAAAATGGTCAGGTTACCCTACAACGTCCTTTATGCCAATATCCTCAAAAAACGATTTATCAAGGTAAAGGGGATACGAATAATCCTGAAAACTTTATCTGTCAGTAATTAAATCATTAGCTAACCAATATATTTGGTTAGCTTTTTTATCTTTGCAAAAATAACTATTCAAATAATGACTAATTTTGCCGTTTTCTCGCTCGACAAATCGCTTGATGATTCTCATCGGCCCACTGTATTAATGTATTCATTGGTTTAAGAAATGATATACCAAGCTCAGCTAGAGCGTACTCTACACGAGCAGGGACTTGTGCATAAACGGTTCGAGTGATATAACCATCTTTCTCAAGTCTTTTTAATGTCCGTGACAGCATTTGCCGTGATATATCGCCAATTTCTCTATGTAAAGAATTGAATCGCATCGCATTATGTTCTAATGATTTTAGAATTAACAGACTCCATTGATCGCCAATTCTATCGAGAACATCACGAATAGGACATGGATGGTCAAATTCAAATAGTTCACTTTTTGTCGTTTTAGCCATTGTCATAATTATCGTTATCTCGTTTGCCTAAACAGATTAAGTCACATTGAGTTGACCTAGTCATATTTATGTTACTTATTGTTTAATTTGATTTTTATTGTTACTATTTAAGTGGTCTACATTATAGACTAATAAAGCATTATAGAAAGAGTTTATCTAAATTAAAATAGAAATTGGAGTTGGTATGAATGTAATTAAAAAAAGCTTTGTTATTGGTATTTGTTTGTTGAGTTTTACTGGTATTGCCGTTGCAAAAGATCTAAAGCAAAGAAATCTCGCTCAAGAGGAAGAAAATCGTACACTGGTTATCAATTTTTATAATAACTTCTTTAATAAGCATCAAGTGGCTGAGGCAACTAAAACGCTGTCTGAAGATTATAAACAACATAATCCCTATGTCGCTAATGGTAGGGCACCTGCGATTAAGTATTTCGAAGGCTTCTTTAAACAAAATCCACAATCAAGTAATACTATAATTCGTTCATCAGTAGAAGGCGATATTGTATGGTTACATGTCCATTCTAAAATCAATAATGATGATCTTGGTAAAGCGGTAGTTGATATATTCCGAGTTAAAGATGGAAAAATAGTGGAACATTGGGATGTGATCCAAAATGTACCAGAGCAGGCAGAAAATAATAATACGATGTTTTAATGATTGATTCGATAACTTATAAGCGCCTTAATGGCGCTTTTTTCGTTCTTTTTAATTTTTTTAACTTCAAATATTAAGTAAAAATTTATTTGTCATTTCTATTTACGATCCAGCTATTTGTATTTTATATAAAAATCGCTGTTTTTTTGTGCTTTTGATGGTGTCTTTTTTGAACTAGATCACAAAAATAAGCGTCTTAACATTGAATAATTCAATTTATCACTTTTCTATTAGTTTAAATGAATTTTTTATTTATTTAAAATAATCATGGTGTTAATCTTTTATATTGTCCTTTCAGCAACTTATTTTTGCTTCGATTTTATTATTATTTTGTGACTTGAATCACTCGCCGTATCAAACAGTGTGATATGTATCACGAATCGGTAAATTTTCATTATTTAATATAAAAATCAGCAAATAGCTTAATAAATAAGAAATTTGTAAGAAATTTATATTTTAGTTTTTAGTGAAAACTCAATGTTAGGCAAAAATCGAAAAAAGGAGATTAGCAATGTTAAAAATTCGGACAGTATGTGGAAATGGTATTGGTAGTTCATTAATGGCGGCTAATCACGTAAAGAATATCTGTGCTACTTTGAATATCAAGGCTGATGTGGCGTCAATAGATTTTGCTAATGCCGAAGGTGAAAAAGCAGATCTATATGTGACCATTAAAGATTTAGCTAAACAATTCTCTGATCAATCAAAAGTTGTCATTATTCGTAGTTATGTCAATAAAAAGCAAATTGAGGAAGACATTAGTGAGAAATTACAGCAATTAGCTGAAATTTGATGTTTTTTCAAAGGAGATATTCTTATGCAATTATTACTTTCATTTTTAACGGAGATTTTTAGTCAACCAGCTTTTTTAATGGGAATTATTGCTTTTGTAGGATTAGTTTGTTTGCGTTCTCCATTAAATAAACTTTTGACAGGAACTTTAAAACCAATTTTAGGTTACTTAATGTTAAGTGCTGGTGCAGGTGTAATTATTAGCAACTTAAATCCATTGGGTAGCATTATTGAAGCTGGATTTGGTATTCGTGGTGTTATTCCTAATAATGAAGCAATAGTATCGGTAGCACAAAAAGTTTTAGGTGTTGAAACCATGAGTATTTTGTTGCTGGGCTTTATTATAAATTTAATTATTGCTCGGTTTACTAAATATAAATATATATTTTTAACTGGTCACCATTCATTCTTTCTTGCCTGCTTATTTTCAGCCGTTCTACGCGCGGCTAAATTTGATGGTTGGGAACTCATTATTATTGGTGGTTTTTTATTAGGTTCATGGTCTGCGATTTCACCTGCAATTGGTCAAAATTACACAAAACAAGTTACAGATGATGGCGGGATTGCCATGGGGCATTTTGGTTCGATAGGTTATTATTTATCTGCGTTTATTGCTAAAAGAGTAGGAGATAAAAATAATTCCTTTGCCGATACCGAAATATCTGAAAAATGGGGATTTTTACGAGATACAACTGTAACAACTGGTATCGTAATGGTAATCATATATATTTTTTGTAGCTTAGTTGCCGGAAGTGAATATATGGCTTCTATTACCGAACAAAGCCCAATCATCTTTTCTATTCTGAGTGGTTTACAATTCGCGGTTGGTGTGGCCATTGTTTATAACGGTGTCAGATTAATTCTTGGTGATCTTGTTCCTGCCTTCCAAGGTATAAGTCAAAAACTAATTCCTAATTCAATACCGGCAGTTGATTGTGCTGTATTTTTTACCTTTAGTCCTACCGCTGTTGTCGTTGGTTTTATTTGTTCATTTATTGGTGGATTAATTGGTATGTTTATTTTAGGTGGAATGGGGATGGCATTAATTATTCCAGGTATGGTGCCTCATTTCTTCTGTGGTGGTACCTCAGGTGTATTTGCGGATAAATTAGGTGGCAAACGAGGTTGTATTATCGCATCTTTTATTGGTGGAATATTATTAGCGTTCTTGCCTGCATTATTATTACCTACATTAGGCGATTTAGGTTTCCAAAACTCAACTTTTGCTGATTTTGATTTTGCAGTTTGGGGGATCATCATTGGTAAACTATTTAATATTTTCGGTCAAACTGCTATCTATTTTATCTGTTTAATTTTAATCATTGTTCTTTGTGTGCCATTCTTCTTTAAATCTATCAAAGTTGTTGGTGATTCAAGAAATATAGACCAATCATAATTTGCGATTTCATGGTCGAGTAATTTTATTCTCAACCATGAGTTACTCATTATTTGCAATTAATGAATCTTAGTAAAAACAATTTTTATAGTTAAATGAATAATTAAGGATTAATTATGGCAATACTGACAATTGGACTAGCTTGTTATGATCAGTTCTATTTTACAACTAGTTATCCAAAAGAGAACAGTAAATCATTTGCTTATGATTTTATTGAAAGCGGTGGTGGCCCGTGTGCAAATGCGGCTTATTTATTGGGGCTATGGGGAGAAGATATTTACCACTTAGGACATTTGCATGATGATATATACGGTAACAAAATTGTCTCTGAATTTAAACAAATAGGCGTGAAAACTGACCAAATTATCTTCTCAGATGAGATGATCACGCCACTTGCTGCTATTACCGTCAATAAAGAAAATGGCTCGCGAACTATTATTACGCGAAAATTAAATACTCCACCATCAATAACGACTACCGAAAAAAATAAATTAAATCAGTTTATTCGATATTTACAAGAAAATAAGCGTGATTTAGTTATTCTCATTGATGGTCATGAACCAGAATTAAGTGAATATGTCATTAAACAATTACCTAATGTCAAAGTTGTCATGGATGCTGGATCGTTACGAGATAGTAATCTCTATTTAGCCAAATATACGGATTATCTAGTTGCAAGTGAAAATTTTGCACTTGCTTATGCCCATTTAGATGAATTTACAAATAAAAAGTCATTAGAGAGTGCATTGAAAAAACTAACATCAATAGCTAGAGGTTCGGCTTTTATAACATTAGGCGAAAAGGGATGTGCTTATATGGAAGATAAAAAAGTTAAAGTTAGCCCAAGCTTTCTTTGTCAATCAATTGATACGACAGGTGCTGGAGACATATTTCATGGGGCATTTTCCTATGGAGTAAGTTATGGTTGGAACATTGAAGAGATTATTTCATTTGCAAGTTTAACCGCAGCAATTTCGATTGAACGTAAAGGTGTTCGTAAAGCAATACCTAATTTATCTGAAGTCAATAAAGCACAACGTAGATTTGAAAGAAATTTGACTAAATATTTTAAATAACTAATTAATAAATAAAGGATTAAGAGGTAGATTATGTTAGTTTCAATGAAAGATATGCTAACTAATGCTTATCATGAACATTATGCTGTAGGACAATTTAATATCAATAATTTGGAATGGGTAGCTACAGTTTTAAAAACAGCAAAAGAGAATCGATCGCCAGCAATTCTTGGTGTATCAGGCGGTACAATTAAGCATATGTTGGGCTTTAACACTATCCATGCTATTGTCAAAAATGCAATGGATTATTTAGATATTGATGTACCGATTGCTTTACATTTGGATCATGGCCAAAGTTATGAATCTTGTTTTGCCGCAATTAATGCAGGATTCAGTTCAGTAATGTTTGATGGTTCGCATTTACCATTTGCAGAAAATCTCGAAATTACCAAACGTATAGTAGATTATGCGCACAAAAGAGGGGTTTCGGTAGAAGCTGAATTAGGAACTATTGCAGGAAGTGAAGATGGAATAGTTAATTCTCAAGTAATCTATGCAGATCCACATCAATGTTTAACCATGGTAAAAGAAACTAATGTTGATTGTTTAGCAGCAGCATTGGGCTCTACTCACGGTCTATATAAAGGAAAAGCTAAATTAGGATTTAATGAAATGCAGCATATTTCTAATTTAATAAAAATACCATTAGTGCTTCATGGTGGAACAGGAATTTGTGATGAAGATATGTTACATGCGATTTCTTTAGGGACAGCAAAAATTAATGTTAATACTGAAAATATGTATACGTGGTGTGTTGCTGTTGGAAAATTATTTGCTGAACAAAAAGATCATGACATTAATGACCCTCGTAAAGTGATTAATCATGGATTAAGTCCGGTAGCAGAAAAAATAACAGAACGAATGAAATTATTTGGATCAGTTAATCGATATTAATCGTTCCTTTTATTTAACGAAAAATAAAGCCATCTATCATGATGGCTTTTTTTATTAAAAATAATATTGGAAATTAAATAAATTTTATATTTTGCTGTTTATTTTTTGTTAAACCCAATATACTTGCCATCCCTCCAACATGGTAATGATAATCATTATTATTTGTGTGGTTAATTCAATTTAAAAATGCATTTTATGAAGGAATGAAATATGAATTATAAGAAGGTGAGTACCATAATGCTCTTTATGAGTTTTTCTCTTCAAGCTGCACCACAGCCTGAAGAGAATAAATTGTCTAACAATATAACAGAACAACAAAAAAATAATAAAAGCAAAACAGTTAATGAAGATATTGATGATGTCATGACAGTTATTGCTCGTTCGTCATCGCAAGATGAATTAAAAAAAATCAATAGTGTGATTGCTGGTCGTTCTACACTTTCTTCTGGTTTAATTGAACAAAAGCAAGCAGATAATGTCGCCGAATTACTTAATACCTTACCAGGTGTAAGTTCTGCTGGTTCGGTAAGGCCGGGTGGACAAACATTAAATATTTGGGGATTTGGTAAAGTTGAAGATGTCAAAATAATTGTTGACGGTGCTCAAAAAGGTTTCCAAAAATATCAACAAGGTTCGGTTTTTGTGGAACCAGAATTATTGAAACAAGTTGAAGTTAATAAAGGTCCACATGATGTCAAATTTGGTAATGGTGGATTTGGTGGTGTGGTTAAAATGGAAACTAAAGATGCCATTGATTTACTAGACCCAGATAAATATGTGGGAGGATTGCTTAAATATAGTTTTCATTCCAATAATCATCAAAATATGGAAACAGGCGCAGTCTATGGTCGTACTAAGAATAATTTCTTTGATGGTTTAGTTTACTATACCAAGCGAAATAGCGGTAATTTTAAACGGCCAGATGGATCAAGGTTTGTTTTTTCTGAGGATGATATGGATAGCTACATGGGTAAGTTGAATATTAGACCTAATGAAGAGCACACTTTTACGTTATCTGGCATTCACTCTAAACGTGATTCTTGGCAACCGTGGGCGGCAAAATATGTCGAAAAAATGACTCCTCCTACAGTAGCACAGATAAAAAAATATGGTTATAAAGCTGCATGGTTAAGGAAATTGGTAAAAAGATACCAAACAGATGATTCAGCCCAATTTAAATGGAATTACCAACCAACTTATAATCCGCTCATTGATTTAACACTACATACTACATACTCTAAAACTAAACAACATGATAAGCGCCCAGCTAAATATAATCCAGTTTCTTCGTTAGGAACCATGGGTAATGAAAGTTGGGTCAGTTATACTGATAAAACGATTGAATTGGAAAATGTAAGTTTAATTAATATTGGTGATGTGAAGAACGCATTAAAGATTGGCACACAAGCTCATTTACATGATCGTAATACATTAATGTATTATAAGAATTATGAAAAAAAACCAAACTATCATCAGGGTTATTTTCAACCAGCATATATGCCATCGGGTAAACAGCAAACTTATAGTTTTTATGTACAAGATGAAATTTCGGTTAGCAATTTTGTTTTAACGCCTAGCCTACGATATGATTATGTAAGAAATCATGGTACAAAAAATTATGCCTCTGCTTATAATGATCCTGATCCACGTTTTGGACATGATTATTCTCCGGTGACATATAGTGGTTGGACGCCACGATTTGGTACTTATTGGCAAACAACCAATAATATTGGCTTTTTTGGTGACATCAGTTACGCATGGCAAGCGCCAACCATAGATCAAACTTATGAAGTGCAATTTACGCCTAAAAATGGCGGAAGTGGTAAGATTAGTGCGACGAGCCGTAATTTAGATAAAGAACGCGATTTATCAATTCGAATTGGTAATATTTTAGATTTTAATAATTTAATATTGGAAAACGATAAAATACAGGTTCGTAGTACGCTATTTAGGCAACGTGTCACTAATGAAATATTTGTTACTCGTGGCTTTAATGGATCGATTTGTGGGCCCAATAAACCATGTCCTTTAGGCCAATCTAATTATCGAAATCTTCCGGGTAAATTAATTGTGAAAGGCTTTGAACTTGAAGCATATTATGATAGTAAATATTGGTTTTCAAGTGCGACATATTCTATACAGAAAGGGGAACGAGATACCGCACCTCAAGCACCTTGGATGCATAACAAAACCTATGTAGCGACTATTGCTCCTCGTACAGCCACGTTAACTGCCGGATTTAAAATACCAGAATGGAATATAAGAGCCGGATGGAATGCTCAATTTGTCAGAAAACAGGATCGAACCGGGCATGAAGATAGAAATCATGATGGTTTACCTGATCTTGGTGCTTATTCATTAGGACCTTCATCAGGGTATTCATTACATAACTTATTTGCTAGTTGGCAACCAACCTTTTTACCAAAAGCAGAAGTTAAACTATCTGTAGATAATTTATTTAACAAGGATTATAGACTCTATCTTGGTGAAAATACTTATGGTATGGCACGTAACTTTAAAGCCAGTTTTTCTTATCGATTCTGATAATTAAGATATCGTTTTTTGCGATATTGATTAATTGTTTTTTATTCAAGACTCATAAAAGCCCTTATAAATAAGGGCTTTGTTTTATATGTTTTATTATTCATTAAGATAATTTTCAATAAAATCGAATTTACGAGCTACATAAATCATATCTTGAAATTGTTGTTGTGCTGGTTGGTCCGTTTTTTCGATCCATGCCTTAACTATAGGGTTATCTTTAAACGTTGGGTCAGATGCATAAGCATATAAATAGGTTTCAATGACCTTAATTTCAGTAAATTTTAAATCAACTAAATAATGATAAGCCGCCAATAATCGCTGAAATAATTGCGTTGACTTTTCATTAGGTAATGAAATATGTTCACGTTGCATATTGGTAATTAATTCATTGATATAACTATTCGCATCAACATGATAAATTGTTCTGTTTAAAAATAGTACTTCGGCTAATTTATCAGCAACATCTTGAGTTATTTTTGCCTTTTGTTCAGCTGTTAATATTGAGTTGCTTTTAATTGTTTGCGGCCCATTTTTAATCGCTTTCTTGGCTTCAATTTCACTTCGTGATGGATTGACATCAGGGTCATATTTTATTACAGCTATAATCGCCGCTGTGTTAACTAGAATTTTAGTTGCATCTAACAAAGTAGATTTATTGTTTATCATTTCAACCATTTTAATTCTCAAATTTTTATATTAATGTTATAGATTATAAATCGTTTTTCATAGGTAAAAGATCTGCTTCACGCAATTTCAATTCCACATTATTCATAGTTTTAATATCATCATTAATATTTTGTCTATTAGGAAAATGATCAAATAAAATAATGACAGTACCAACATGCTTATTCTCTTTTATAATTGGTATTAATTGATAAACTTCTGGATAATCTTTATGTTGTAATGGACTAGGTATGTAAGCCATTAAAGATAAGTTTATACGTGGCGGAAAGATATAAATTGAACTAGGAAGTTCTCTACTATTCATAGTAATAAAGTTATGGCTAAATTTTTGTGCTAATCCAGTTATAAACGATGCCATTTTATCAATAATTTGTTTACTTTCAGGTAAATCAAAAGAAAAACCAACGGAAGATGTACCCGCCTGAAAACCTCCGATAGCTTTGTATCCGGAATAGAACATCAGATTACAATTAGATAATTTTTGACTATCGGCAAAACATAATAAAACACTGCCTCTTGTGTCGATTTGTTTACAAGCACGTGATAGTTTTTTTAATCCATATTCGGTAAATCCTTCAGAACCATAAATTAAAGCTTTAGGCTTACCTTTGGCTGTACTTCGAGTTGGATACCAGTGGGCATTGTCATCTATACAGTGTTGATAAATATTTAATATGTCATGTAGTTGTTGATTAAGATCGGTAAATACAATTTGCTGCTTTCTGGGAAGATGAATTTTAATATCAAATTGCGTCATGTTTATTTCCATGTAAACATCCTTATTTTTTATCTTTCATTTTTACAAATTAATCATAACATTATTTATCATTAAAAATGAAAGTAGTTTTACTTATTATTTTTTAATTTAAATAAGAAAAAATTTGACGATTAAAAAGATTTAATTAGACTATTTTGTCTGTTTCTAATTGAGTTTGTAGTAGTCAATATTGATGTTGCTAGCTTACTTTTAAATCTCCTATAAATAATATTTAACTTTTAAAATGAAAATATATTTTTATATTTTTGCTTTTATTTTGAAAATTTGAGAGCTTCGTCACAATAAAATTTGTTTCAAAAACTATACTAATAATACGTAGCGTAAAGTTACGAATATTGCAGTAAATAGAGAAAAATTATGGTTTCAGATCTTTTTAAGAATATTTTTCTTTGTATTGTATTTTGATAGTTGCATGATGATAAAGAATAAAAGATTGGATGATTTATTCTTTCCTATAAGGTTAATTATCATGCTTAAAATTAAGGAGCTCTTTCTATGAAAAAAATATCTAAACTCTTTTTTGTGTGTTTTCTATTTTTTTTCACTTTCGGCGCACATGCTAAGCAATATCATATAGGTGTTTCATTATTAACCCAACAACATCCTTTTTATATCTCATTAGCAGATGCTATAAAACAAAAAGCTCAACAGGAAAATGTTGATTTATCACTATCCATCGCTAGCCAAGATCTTAATAAGCAAATTTCAGACATTGAAGATTTTATTATTAAAAAAGTGGATTTAATTATTTTATCACCAGTTGATTCAAAAGGTGTACAAGCTGCAATTATGAAAGCTGAAAAGGCGAATATTCCAGTTATTACTGTTGATGTTCCTGCCGTTGGCGTCAAAGTCGTTAGTCATATTGCGACCAACAATTATGCTGGTGGTGTTACTGCCGGTGAGTTAATGGGGAAATTATTAAACGGTAAAGGAACGGTTGGTGTTATTGATTATCCTATGGTGCAATCAGTTGTTGATCGTGTTGATGGATTTAAAGAAGGATTGTCTAAAACTCCGGACGTCAAGATAGTATCTATTCAAACCGGAATTACCCGTGCAGAAGCTCTTGTTGTTGCACAAAATATGTTACAAGCATACCCAGACTTAAATGGAATTTTTGGTTTTGGTGATGATGCTGCATTATCAGCTGTTATCGCGGCGAAATCTGTTAAAAATAATGATATAAAAATCATTGGTTTTGATGGCATGGATGAAGCAAGAAAAGCTGTAGATAAAGAAAAGACATTCGTAGCTGTAATCCAACAATATCCAAATAAATTAGGTGAAATCGCTGTAGCTACTGCAATTGACTATTTAAATGGTAAAAAAGTCGATGAAGTAATCCCAGTCACCCCTGGTGTATACACAGGAAAAGAATAATTCACAATAAGGGATAGGGTAATATCTATCCCTTCCACAAGGAATCAACTAATGAATAATATCATTTTATCTGTGGATTCTATTGCCAAAAATTTTGGTCCGATTCAAGCTTTGAAAAATGTTAGTTTAGATATCTACCAAGGTAGAGTTCATACGCTATTGGGCGAAAATGGCGCAGGAAAGTCTACATTAATGAAAATTCTAGCCGGAATTTATCCGCCAAGTAGTGGAACAATTACTTATCAAGGCAATGTTATTACTATAAAGAATCCAACAGAATCAAGAAAGATAGGGATTGCTATTGTTTTCCAAGAATTGAGTTTAAGTAATAACCTAACGATTGCTCAGAATATTTATGCCAATAATGAACCAAATAAATACGGCATTATCTCTGATAATCAAATGATTAAAAATTGTAATGCATTGTTTGCTGAGTATGGTATCAAATTGAATCCAGCACAAATTGTTGGAACCATGTCTATGGCGCAACGGCAATTGGTTGAAATTGCAAAAGCACTTAGTTATGACGCGAAAGTATTAATCATGGATGAACCGACTTCATCATTAAGTGATAATGAAGCAGAACTACTCTTCAATATAATAGAGAAGCTTAAACAGAAAGGTGTTGCCATTATATATATTTCGCACCGGATGGATGAGATCATGCGTATTTCTGATGATATTTCTGTTATGCGTGATGGCGAGTATATTGCCACCCATCAAAAAAACGAAACCACCATCGATGAGTTGATTGCTGAAATGGTTGGCCGTGAAGTACAAAATATTTATCCACCAAAATTACCACATCAAATTCAGGATGATCCACCTTTATTAGAAGTTAGAAATTTAGATCATTCTAGAGAATTCAAAAATATTAGCTTTAAGGTGCATTCTGGTGAAGTAGTTGGCTTTTTTGGTTTAGTTGGTGCCGGTAGGTCAGAAGTGATGAAAGCGTTGTTTGGGGTAACTAAATACCAAGGTGAGATTTTTATTTCAGGTAAAAAAGTCAATATTAATTCACCAACTCAAGCCATTGAACATGGCCTTGCTTTCGTTACCGAAAATCGTAAAGAAGAAGGCTTGGTTTTGATGCATGATGTTCATTCAAATATTAATCATATTGCCTTTCAATATGAGCCATCTTTTATCATCAATAATAGAAAAGAATTATTAAATTCGACTAAATATATAAAAAAGATGGCTATTAAAACCAATAATCCATTCCAAGTAACCGGTAGTTTAAGTGGTGGTAACCAACAAAAAATCGTTATTGCCAAATGGTTAGTGAAGCCACCTAAAATTTTGATTTTAGACGAACCAACTCGGGGAATAGATATTGGTGCCAAATTGGAAATTTATAAATTAATAAGAGAACTATCATCAAAAGGTACTGCAATCATTATGATCTCATCAGAACTACCCGAGGTGATGTCTATCAGTGATCGTCTATTTGTTATGCGTAATAAAAAAATTGTAAAGGAATTCAATACTGAAGGGTTAACTCAACCAGAAGTAATGAATATAGCAACAGGAGCATCTGCATGAATACTAAAGAAAATACCTCGATGAATAATAGTAATTTTAAAGAATCTTTTTTTAAAGTATTCCGTCAATATGGGGGAATTGTTATCGGGCTAATTGCTTTATTCATTCTGTTTTCATTTATGAATAGTAACTTTTTAACTAGTACCAACATTATGAATATCGTCTTGCAAGTATCAATTATTGCGATTACTGCATTTGGTATGACATATGTGTTGTTGCTTGGTGATATCGATTTATCCGTCGGTTCAACTATAGCGTTAACTGGTACATTAGCGGCACTTGCTTTACTTTGGGGATTACCATTTTATCTTGCTATATCTATAGCCTTGCTACTTTCAATTGCTGTTGGTTTTATAAATGGTAGTTTAACGGCTCTTGCTGGTATTCCATCGTTTATTGTTACTGTGGCAACCATGGGAATTTTCCGCGGAATTGCTTATATCATTACCGATGGTAAACCCGAGATGATTATGGATGATGTATTTCTTGAATTAGGTAATGGTGATATTTTTTCAATACCTAATCCAATATGGGTGCTATTAATATTGTTATTAGTCAATCATTTTATCTTATCTAAAACGACTTTTGGTCGAAAAATTTATATTACTGGTGGCAACAAAGAAGCTGCCGTTTATTCAGGAATTAATGTTAAAAAATTAAAAATACAAGTATTCATGATAACTGCATTAATGGCAGGGATCAGTGGGTTATTGTTAGCATCAAGACTCTATTCAGGTCAACCAAGTACCGCGCAAGGATATGAATTAGATGCTATTGCTTCAGCTGTTTTAGGTGGAACAAGCTTAAATGGCGGTCACGGCACAATTATTGGAACAATGATAGGCGCTCTAATCATCGGTGTTATTAATAACGGCATGAACTTGATGAACATTCCTTATTTTTATCAACTAGTTGTTAAAGGATTAGTCATTCTATTAGCTGTATATATTGATGTTCGTAATAAGAAAAACAGAGTTTAAGTGGAGTTGAATTAATATGAAAAAAGTATTTACACTAGGTGAAATTGTTGTCGAAATTATGGCTAACCAAAAAGGGCAATTATTTACTCATGATGGACTATGGAAGGGCCCATTTGCCAGTGGCGCTCCAGCAATTTTTATCGATCAAGTGGCGAAATTAGATGAACCAGCAGCGATGATAAGTTGTGTTGGTAATGATGGCTTTGGTGAATTAAACATAAAAAAACTTGCTGATGATGGTGTTGATATCTCTAATATTAAAGTTATGGATGACCAAACTACGGGAAGCGCATTTGTAACTTATCATGAGGATGGTAGTCGAGATTTTATTTTTAATATAAAAAATGCTGCTTGTGCTCTGATTAATGAAGAAATGGTTAGTCAAAAGATTTTACAAGATTGTGATCATCTTCATATAATGGGATCTTCATTGTTTTCTAAACAAATTCTTGATACCGCTAAAAAAGCTATAGCAATAGTTAAACAAAATAAAGGTATCATTTCCTTTGATCCTAATATCCGTAAGGAAATGTTAAATCTGCCTGGCGTTAAAGAGGCGCTGTTAGCAATATTACAACAAACCGATATTTACCTACCAAGTGAAAGTGAGGTCACATTATTAGCCGATACGGATAATGAGAAACAAGCAATCGATTATTTTTTAAATAATGGTATATCTTCTATTGTTATAAAAAAAGGTAATAAGGGCGCGAGTTATTATTCGGCAATTGAATCTTTTGATGTGCAACCTCATTTAGTTACCGAAATAGATCCGACTGGTGCAGGGGATTGTTTTGGTGGTGCATATGTCGCCTTAATTCATAAAGGGTTTACAGCCAAAAAAGCCTTAACTTATGCTAATGCTTGCGGTGCATTGGCGGTGACAAAACAAGGTCCAATGCAAGGTACGTCAACATTAGAGCAGATTGAAAAATTCCTACAAAAATAGTTGATTTCAATCATGATTAAGCCCCTAATTAGGGGCTTTTTTAATTAAATATGCAATAAAAAATATTATATTATTTAAAATTATCAATAACTTTTATATATTATTTTACGCCTTCAGCAATCAATAATATTGAAAGTAGCTACCAAAATTTCTGTTTATTTGAGTGACGTTGTCACTAATTTTAGGGCGAATCTTAACTAAAATTAGCTTACAATACCAAATAAAAAAATCTAACTAAATAATAGTTGATATCAAAGTATTCAAGGTATTACTGTTTCTAAGAAATCAATAATAAACTCCTTGTATTAATGATATTTTTAGTAAATATATTATTGAAATAAATTACTTAACTACTAATAACGCTCAGCTAATCAAATAAGCATGACTGATATCATATTTATTTGCAGGAATTCTAAATTAATTTTAGTTTTTCATTGAGTTTTGATAGATAACGTTATCTTTATTGACACTAGATTGTTTAAATGAACAATTAGTTATCTGCTGATGATATTCTGCCATTGTTGAGTTAGAAAGAATGATGACATCAATTTGTTGAAGAGAAGCGAATCCAAAAGTATCATTTTCTTCAATTCGACTGGGTAGAAGTGCGATGCGACAATTAGCGTTGTTTAATAATAATTGATATCCTTCCATCAATTGACCATTAGATATAGCAATTTCATCATCGGTATTGATTGCCTCTATTTCAAATATAACGGTAGATAATTCATATTTTGCTAATAGAGTTTGCACATCATTTTTATCAAAATTAGTATATTTTTGATTAAATACTCCACCAATTAACACGATTTCACCCTGAATATAATCTTTTGCTAACATAGCAAAGCTTAAATCATTAACGATCAAAGTGAGATTTTTTTTATTATATAAATATGGTATGAGTTTTCTGGTTATTTTACCATTTAATAAACATAGCGTATCGCCATCATTGATGAATGATAAACATCGCATAATCAAACTAATATCAGAGTAAGCGTTTTGGGCTTCATTGTTTGATTCTTGATGGGATTTATCAAAACTATCTTTTGGTTGTAAATATATGGCTCCACCAAAAGATCGTTTAAGATAACCTTGTTGTTCTAAATAATTTAAATCTTGTCGTATAGTGACACCAGATACATTTAATAATTCAGATAATTCATCAACTTTCACTTCACCTTGCTTTCTAACTATTTCGGCAATATCTAATCGTCTTTTTAACAGTGAAGTATTTCCTTTAGCCAATTTTATTTACCTCTTTAAAAATTATGTGTTAATGAACTATACAAAAACAGATGATTAAATACTTGTGCAAATAAAATTTAAAGTTGAGATATCTTGCACGTTACTAAATCAGAAATAATCTTTATTAATATCAGTATAATGAATTTGTTGATTATAATGATGCATACATAAAAATAATATAAAGCAGATTATTTCACTTATATTATTACTAAATTGAAAGATTAAATATATATTTAGCTTTATTATCTGCTTTATTTTGTATAAATGGTGAGCTAACATTGGTTGGAAACTAATAAAAGTGAATACGTTATGATCAAAAAATTAACCAATATACAAATTCATAACAATACAATCATCATAGATGGCCATGAAAGTAAAGTTCGTGTTGATGGAACTTGCTTAGAGGCTGCTCTATTAGTGGATGACAATTATATTTTGTTACTTTTGATTGTCCATTTGAAGAAATTTTAGCTATTTATTTATTAGATTTACAACAAAATCGAATAATTGATAAAGCGAAAATATATCAAATGTATTATACAGATTTTTTTAGTGATTTAGTGATTCTTTCAGAAAATAAGCTTTCTTTTGATTTTCTGATCGAAGGTGGTTGGACATTAGAATTATTTGATAAACCGAAAAAATCGCTAACGTATTTATTTCCAACATTATTGGTGAAGCGACCATTTTCATTAACGAGATACTTTAGTATAAAAAATAATGTTTAATACGATTCAAAACTTTATATGATTGATATCGTCATTTAACTGATATTTTAATTAAATCAATTTATTAATTATTTTGGTGTAAAAATTAGTAGGGTAAGTTGTAATACATTTTTATCATTAATCAAACAATAATTTAAAGTTATGTATCAATAGATTAAAACGTACTGTTATACAGTCAAGAGACTGTACAAAGATATCAAAAAATTACAACTTATTATTTATTTCTAATCATTAAGTTAATAACAATTATACTTATTAGCGCCAATAAAAAGGCAATGAGATAATTAAAGTATTCAGCGATTGTCATTGAAATTGAGGAACCGATTATTTCAGAGAATAATAAGCTACTTTGAAAAATAGCATAATCTGTAGCAGTTTGCTTTCCTTGTTTGGCAAAAATCATTGTAATGGTGTAAATACTAACATTAATCGTTCCAATACCAATACCTAAAATAGTCATCATAATGGTAGTCGTAATAGGATTAATATAGTCAGG
>CAMLIK010000033.1 GCA_946480175.1 uncultured Gilliamella sp. | reverse complement strand
GTATTAGATGCATAAACCTGAATATTAAAGGAGCAATATAAAATGAAGATTGAAGATATTAATGTGTGAATAAGTCGTTACTTTTATTGTCGAAGGTAACCATTTAGGGCATTATAACCCATCGTTATACATAGTTTAGCAACTATTGAACTTAAAAGCTGCGCCTAAATATACTAAAAAAACTAGACCAAACTACTAGTTGCTGATCATGATTCAATGCGAGATGGTACCAAATGTAATGTTGATTACGGCAAACTGCTACTTCAACCAATAATAATAGCGCGTTTATCCAGAGGTATGAGAGCGATTTAAGTTAATTATTAAACAGTATTGATAAATTGTTTGCATAATAACCGGTTCATAACATCATCAAAAAAGTTGAGGAGCGGGGTTTTTAATAGTAAAAAATAGGTGTTATTAAACTCTAGAATTTAGCCCTATTAACCAGTTTTATTATTAACAGATAGATTAATTACATTAATCTATCTGTTTTGTTTATTTTATCGCTTTAGCCACGATTTGTTGCGCTTCTTGTTGTAAGGTTGCTAAGTGCTCATTACTAATAAAGCTCTCGACATATATCTTATATGCGTCTTCAGTACCAGACGGACGAGCAGCAAACCAGCCGTTTTGCGTAATGACTTTTAGACCACCAATAGGCGCGTTATTTGCTGGCGCAGTGGTTAAGCATTGGGTTATTTCTTCACCTGCAAGTTTGTCGGTGGTTAATTGGCTTGCATCGAGTTTAGCAAGTTTTTGTTTTTCAGTAAATGAAGCCGAAGCTTGAATGCGACCATAATAAGAGATACCAAATTTGTTTTCCAGCTCTTGGTATTGCTCTTGTGGATTTTTGCCAATTTTTGCTGACATTTCAGCCGCAAGTAAGCATAAGATGATGCCGTCTTTATCGGTTGTCCAGACTTTGCCATTGGTTCTTAGGAATGATCCGCCTGCGCTTTCCTCACCAGCAAATCCAAGTTTGCCGTGATAAAGACCATCGGCATACCATTTGAAACCAACAGGGTATTCAAGGTATTTTTTGTTTAAACTGTTTGCAACGCGATCTATCATTGAACTAGTTACCAGTGTTTTACCGATGGCAATATCTTTGTGCCATTGAGGTCGGTTTTGAAATAGGTAATTTACGCAGGTTGATAAGTAGGCATTTGGGTTCATTAGGCCTTTTGGCGTAACAATACCGTGGCGGTCAGCGTCGGTATCGTTACCGAAGGCTAGATCGAATTTGTCTTTTAGATTCAATAATCCTGCCATTGCCCAGCGACTTGAGCAATCCATGCGGATCACTTCGTCATGGTCGAGATGCATAAAGCTAAATGTCGAGTCAATTTTGTTGTTGACGATTTCAAGATTTATGCCGTATTTTTCGGCAATGCGTGGCCAATAGGTAATGCAAGCGCCACCTAGTGGATCAACGCCAATTTTGAGTGAAGTTGATTTGATTAGTGATAGATCGACGATGTGTTGTAGGTCGTTGACATAATCGGTTTCATATTCTTTGGTATGAAGGTAGTCTGATTTTATCGCTTTTTCGATTGTAATGCGTTTTATACCATTTAAATTGGCTTTGAGCAGTTCGTTGGCGCGATTTTCGATTTGTTTAGTGATGTCGGTATCCGCTGGGCCACCATTAGTTGGGTTATATTTAATTCCGCCATCTTCAGGTGGGTTATGTGAGGGCGTGATAACGATGCCGTCAGCTAATTGTGATTGTTTACCTTCGTTGTAAGTCAAGATGGCGTGCGATATTACTGGCGTTGGTGTGTAACCCCAATCTTGGGCAATAACGACAGTTTGTTCGTTAGCTACAAAGACTTCTAATACTGATTTTAAAGCGAGTTCAGACAGGGCATGAGTGTCTTGACCAATAAAGCAAGGACCTGTAATGTTGTTAGCTTTGCGGTATTCTGCTACTGCTTGAGCAATGGCAAGAATATGGGCTTCGTTAAAGGTGGCTTTGTTTGAGCTACCACGATGGCCTGAGGTACCAAAGATAACCAATTGGCTAACGTTGTCAGTATCAGGTTTGATTTGATAGTAATTGTTTTTTAGTGTTTTAAGATCAATTAGGTCTGATGATTGCGCTAATAATCCTGCACGACTTAGCCTACCCATTTTTTTACTCCTCTTTCACTATTCTTTTTCATTCACTTTTGTGTGAATTTTTAGTTATTTGATGGTGAGAATGCATGAATAACTTGGTTGATCATGCTTTCTGATATGCCCATATCACTCATAATCGATTCGATAATGAGTATTTTACGAGCCGTGTTAGTGTTGCTAATAACCCAGTATGGGGTACCAATAATTTCTCGTGGATTGGTGTTTTTGCCCGAGGTTTCTAACGATTTTTCGTCTTTGGCAAGGTATTGTCGTTTTCTGCCATGTAGTGAGGTGGCTGCTATGGAAAATAGTGCTGGGTTGTAGTTGTATAGTGCACCTAAGACAGCTAAAAATCGACTGATAGTGGATCGTTCTTTGGTGAATCTTTCACTTTTAATGAGTTCGTCAATAACCGAGTAGTTGCTTTCAGTTTGTGGGGCAGGTGTTGCTTTGTTTGACGTTGGTTTGTTAAATTTTAGTAATCGTCGTAAGATACTGGAGGCATCTTCACCAATATGTTTAGTTTGACCTGCGATAAAGTGATAAAGTTCTTCGTCGATTTCGATAGTTTTCATACTTTTACTGTGCCTATAAAATTATTATACAGAACAACCATCAGCTTTGATGGCGTCAGGATTTGAATTGTCATTCATACAATCAAACTTGGATTGATGAGTGACGGTTTAAATTTTCGTCGTCGGTTTCGATTTTCATCATGACAAGCAGTTATCATAACTGATAATATTAAAGGAAAAAATAACCGTTTCATGTACTTATTGTATAGTAGATTAACTATTAAGCTGAGTATAACCTAAGTTGGTGATAAATTGTATTGTCTATTGATAAAATAATGAAAATGATATTGTCGTTTTAGCAAAAGAATATTATGCTAAATGTGGTATATATAATTATACTGAAATATAAGAGGAATCAATTATGAAAAAAATCGTCACATTAACTATTCTTGCAGCAATTTTATCTGGATGTAGTAATAGTGATATCTATTCTGGCGATGTTTATACAACTGACCAAGCGAAGCAAGTTCAGCAAGTAAGCTATGGTACTGTTCTTGCTGTAAGAGCTGTTAAGATTCAAGCCAACTCTGATGGCAAAAATGGTGGTAACGTTGTTGGTCCTTTAGGTGGCGCTGTGGTTGGGGGTGTTTTAGGTAATACAATAGGTAATGGTACCGGGCGAATCCTAGCTGCTGCTACCGGTGCTGTAGGTGGCGCAATTTTAGGTGACGCAATCGAGAATAAAGCAAGTCAAGCCGCAGCTGTTGAATTAGAAATCAAGCAAGATAAGGGTTCAACAATAGTTATTGTTCAAAAAGGTGATGCTAAGCAGTTTTATGCTGGTCAAAAAGTGAAGTTGATTTCAAACGGTAAACGTCTTAGCGCAGCTCCGATAAATTAACCTTTTCTTTTTTCAAATCTTACTGTGCTTTCACTTATTATACGATAAGTGAAAGCTCTTCTATTTTTCTCGCTTTTTTAAATTCAATATTTCATTAATCGGCTATTTTGTCAGCATAAAAATTTGCTTGATTTATTACAAATAGATAAACTCAAGTTAAATGTTTAATTGTAATAAGGAACAATATAGCAATGCGTATTTTACATACCATGATCCGCGTCGGTGATCTAAAACGTTCAATTGATTTTTATACTCGTGTGATGGGTATGAAGTTGCTTAGAACAAGTGAGAATCCTGAGTATCAATATTCTCTTGCTTTTGTTGGCTATGGTGATGAGTCTGAAAGTTCAGTGATTGAGCTGACTTATAATTGGGGGACGGATAAATATGATCTTGGTACTGCTTTTGGTCATATTGCTATTGGAGTTGATGATGTCGCTAAGATGTGTAAGGACGTTCGTCAAGCAGGCGGCCGTGTAACCCGTGAAGCAGGACCAGTTAAAGGGGGTAAGACAATTATCGCTTTTGTAGAAGATCCCGACGGTTATAAGTTAGAGTTAATTCAAAATAGTCAAGCGAGTAACGCATTAGGTAATTAATAAAAAATATCGCCAATTTTCGGCGATATTTTTGCCAATCTTATTAATATTTTTGTGCTAGTAGGTCAGCAAGCAGTTTTTGATGAGTAATAGCTTGTTTTGATTGTTCAAGGCTTGCTGTAGTCATGATGGCATTGAGTGAAGTTAATGACTCATCAAAATCATCATTTATTATGATGTAGTCATATTCGTTGTAATGTGATATTTCAGATTGGGCTTTGTGCATTCTTTTACTAATGACTTGAGCGTTATCTTGGCCACGTTTGATGAGTCGATTTTCGAGTTCTTTTAATGATGGTGGTAAGATGAAGATGCTTTTTGATTCAGGCATTTGTTGTCTTACTTGCTGTGCGCCTTGCCAATCAATATCAAGAAAGACATTAATACCTTGTTGTAATGATTGTTCGATTTCGGCTTTGGATGTGCCGTAATAGTGGTCAAATACATGAGCATATTCAACAAAAGCATCTTGTTTTATGAGTGATTCAAACTCTTGGTTGTCTACAAAGTAGTAGTGTTCGCCCTGCTTTTCGCCTGGTCTGGGTTTGCGTGTGGTATGTGAGATTGAAACTTTGGCAGGATGATGATTGGCTTGCGCTAAATAGGCGCGAATTAGACTTGATTTGCCAGCACCGCTAGGCGCTGAGATGATAAATAAAGTGCCAGTATACATAAATAAATTTACCGTAAGATAATTAATGATTTTAACATAACGTTATTAAGCGTTATTATAGCAAAATTTGATTATAGAAGAATGTGGTTTGATTTAATTATCTATAATTTAATCTTTATCATTATCCAAGTTGGCAGTTTATAAGGAAAGGAAGATGTCATTAACATTTAACGATGGTGTGCGCGCTTGTGTTCCCACTTTATTGGGTTATATTGGAATTGGTATTGCGGCCGGCGTAGTGGGTAAAGCGTCTAATTTGTCGGTTTTGGAAGTGACACTGATGGCGATCATTATTTATGCCGGTGCATCACAATTTATTATTACTGGTTTAATGATGGTGCCGACACCAATTTCGGCTGTGATATTTACGGTATTTTTGGTTAATTCCCGACATTTTTTGATGAGCATGGCAACAGCGCCCGCTTTTCGTCATTTTTCACTTTTGAATAATATTGGTATTGGCACTTTACTAACCGATGAGAGTTTTGCTGTCGCAATGAATGCCATTGCGAATAAAGCGCCAATTAATCCACCTTGGATGCATGGGCTTAATATTACCGCTTATTTAGCATGGATATTATCTTGCTTGATTGGTGCATTAATTGGCGAGTGGCTACCAAATCCAGCTCAGTTTGGTTTAGATTATGCGTTAGTGGCAATGTTTATTGGTTTACTGTATTTGCAATTAACTGGCGATAAAACCAAAACGATTAAAAATCGAATTATAGCAATGTTGAGCGTGACCGTTATGCTGGTTTTTTTATTGCGATTTGTATCGTCAGAAATGGCAATCTTGTTTAGTACTTTTGCCGGCTGCTTTATGGGGATTATTGTGGAGCATAAGGCATGAGTATGTATAGTTTGTTAATTATTTTGGGTAGTGGTGTGGTGACTTGGTTACCGCGAGTTATCCCATTTTTGTTAGTTAGAAAATTGCAATTACCAGCGGTCGTAATTCGTTTTTTATCCTATGTGCCAATTTGTATTTTGACGGCATTGTTTGTGCAAAATCTGTTTATTGTTAAGCAAGGTGAGTTTCCTGTTTTTAATTTGGAATATTGCTTGGCAGCAGTGCCAACTATTTTTGTGGCAGTTTTAACACGAAATTTGATGTGGGTGGTGATAGCTGGTATGAGTTGTATGGCTTTGATTCGATATTTTATTATCTAGCAATATTACTTAAATAAAAAAAGCAGGGCGATGACCCTGTTTTTTTATTTATCTCCGCTTTTAGATTCGTTTTTTAATTCTAATCGCATGATGTTTCTTTTTAGCTTTTCAGCTTCAGCTGTTTGGCCTAATTGGTTTAGGTAGTTGGCCATCGCTTTTTGATTCGCTAAATTGTTGATGATAGATTTTGGTTGTTTTTTCCACCATTTTATTAGAGCAAGTGGATCGATGTCTGTCGATAGTTGTTTGATTCGACTAATATATGCCGCTTGTTTAAACTGATCAAGTTGTGAATCAGGATAAGCTTTGGTTTTATATAAGCTCGGAAGCAGATCAATTACTGCTTGATAATCTTGTGATTCATAATAGAGTTGATCAGCCAATTTTAGTATTTCAACGTGACGCGGCTTTTCATTTAAGAGTTTTTCAATAGAGATTTTCGCTGTGCTATATTCATGATTTTTTATCTGTAAGCGAATTTGTACAAGCTGAAAAGCGAATAACTCTTTAGGTTGGCACGTTTTAGCCGCTTGCTCTAAAGATTGATTTGCGGCGATGAGTTGGTCATTATCGATTTGAGCTTGAGCAGCAAGTAGATAAGATAGCGTCGAACTTTTTGCACCTTTGGCACTTTTCATAAATAGTTTTGCCGCTTTTCGATAATCACCTTCGAGTAGATAAAATTGTGCTTGTTCAACGCGCTTGATCGATTTTTTTTGTGATTTCAAGCTAAACCAATTACCCAATTTATTATTGAAAATTTTAGAAAATAATTTATAGATTAGGTAAAGGCAAAGTAAGCCAACAATCTGCAAGATAATAAATGAATTAAATGACATGCTAATTCGATATTTAGCAACTTCAAATACCGCAGAACCTTGATGGCCTTCTAATAATGGGCCAAGAAAAAATCCACCAACTAATACTAAGAATATAATGAGTATTTTGAACATTATTATTCTCCTATTTACCTAATATCGATTTAACACGAGTTTGCATTAATTTTTCAAGTTCGGTAATGCTGTCGAGTTTATCTGGTATATTTCGGTTGCTGATTGGTTGGTTTCGTAAATTTTCGAGTTCATCTAGGAACGCTTTTACTGCTGGTGCATTTCCATCAAAATAAGCACTCACCCAAATGGCGGCATCGTTAAGTGCGCGTTGATAAATGAGTTCTTGATGTCTTGGAATAGCTTGGCTGGCAATTAATAATCGCAAGCGGATATTTTCGCGTAAGTAAAGTGATTGTTCTGGACTAAGTGGCGTTTTTAGGATTTGGCATCTAACAATTTGTTTTTCGTCGCTGCCAGCTTTGTCTAAACACTTAGAAAAATGGTTATCTTTTACATCCAGTTTTTCGATTTTAATGAATCTATCCATAAATGTTGAAGCATTGGCAAGTAAATTATTTGACCAATCATCAGTTGAATTAGTGACGTTGTTATTGTTAACTGAGTTTGATGAATTATTCGTCTTGTTAGGAAGGGTATCGTCATGTTGGTTCATGCCAAGGTCAATATCTTTATAATTTCCAATTAATGGTAATTCGGTCACTGATTCTGTTAAACCAAGTAGTTTTAAGATAATACCATCAGAATCAATAAAGGTGACTTGTGATAGTGAATTGATATCTTTTGTGATAGCTTGTCGTGCGGAAAGTAAACTTGGATCATTCGCTTTAGCTAAGCTTTCATCTGCGCTTTTGAGTAGTAAACGTGCACTGTTGTAGTCTTGATCACTCCAGATTTTCCTGCCTGCTAAATGGACAAGATAGTTTGCTTGTGAAATTAGCCAAACATTGTTATCAAGATTCGATACGGCTGATAAGCGTTCATTAAGCGCATTTAGATTTTGTTCGTTTAATTTATTTGCATCATTAATCTTATCAGTGAGTTGTTGCTGTACTTTTTTGTTGTCATTCAATTTAATATCGACACGTTGAGATAATAATGAGAACTGTTGGTTTTGTTTATTGACCTCATTGTTAATATTATTTTCAAGGTCCTTAATTATGTTAGTATTTTGTTTTAAATTGGCAACTTCTGTTTGTAGCGTTGAGATTTTTTGCTTTTGGTTTTGAATTTGTTTGTAACCTTGGAAGTAAATCAATCCACTTAAACAAACCGTTAATGCAATAGCAAATATTGAGAGTCTTGATACTGGCGCTTTTGGCATATTGCTTGTTTGTTCGAGTTGAGGATTTGGAGATTTTGTCTCTTTTTTATTAATATTCATCATGTTATTCGCTTCTGTCTTTTTTATTGGCGTTTGACTAAATGAAGTGGTGCTGATATTTGAAAGTGTTGCATTAGCACCATAATATCTTAATGCCATAAATTAACCTCATTTAGATTTTTGAGAAATATCTCATGCATTATGACATAGAGTTATCATTGTTTTAAATAAAAATTGATTATTTGCACTAACAATTGGTAAAACTTTATGCCAATTTAGTTGTTTGGCTTTTTCGAAAATTCGTGGGCTGGTTACGATTAATTGTGCTTCATATTTATGTTTATCTTGGCAATAAATGTCCAGTTGTAGCAGATGATCGACACTTGTTACGAGTATGATTTGTTGCTCGATGTCATTGGCTAATATTGCTGTGGGGTAGACAATGGGTTGTCTTAAATAACACTCTACAGATGTTACCTGTGCTTTTTTAATTAACTTCTTAGAGAGTAATTGTCGTCCATTATTTCCACATAAAATTATTATAGAACGGCCTTGCAGGTCGGTTAATAGTGGTAATAATCCTTCACTACGCTCTTCATTTGGATAATCAACATGAACGCCACTTTGTTGGCTAAACAATTCAGCTGACTTTCTACCAATGGCAAAATAACGTAGATGTTTCGGAAAATTTAGTTTTGGTTGAAGCTGATTTATCATGTGGCTGACTTGTGGTGAAACCACAATAACTATATCGGATGAAGCAAGTTGGTTTAGTTGCTGTTGGAGATTATTTAGCCCCGGCCCAGCTGAGATTTTAAAAAAGGGGAGATGAGTTGCCGGAATATTTGCTTGATTTAATTGCTGAGTTAACATATCTCCTTCCGGAGAAGGTCGAGTAATATAGATCATCAGTCGTTTATTTCCGCTAATATTTTATCAGCCCCTTTGGCTAATAATTCTCTAGCTAGTTGTTGACCTAATGCTTCGGGTTGATCCGCGGGCCCTATAAGGGTTACTTTGATAATTTTGCTACCGTCAATACTGCCAACTAATCCATTTAAGGTTAATGAATCATGATTTAATTGGCTATAGCAAGCAATCGGTACTTGGCAACCACCTTGTAAGGCTCGATTCATCGCTCTTTCAGCTTGAATGCAAATTCGGCTGTTTTTATCATCAAGCGGTGCAAGTAATTTTAGGATCGTATCATCACTTGATCGTGCTTCAATGCCAATAGCACCTTGTCCAACAGCGGGTAAGATTAAGTCTGTCTGGATATATTGTTTAATTCGCTCTTGTAATCCTAGTCGTTTTAAGCCGACCGAAGCTAGGATGATGGCGTCGTATTCTTGATTGTCTAATTTAGTTAAACGCGTACCTACATTACCGCGCAGATCTTTAATTGTTAAATGTGAGTATTGGGCGCGTAATTGACATTGACGTCTTAAACTTGAGGTGCCAACAATGGCGCCTTGCGGTAAGTCGTTCAAACTTTGATATTGGTTTGATATTAATGCATCACGTACGTCATCGCGTTGGCAGATGGTGGCAAGCGTTAATCCTTCCGGAAATTGGGCAGGGATGTCTTTAATCGAGTGAACGGCAATATCGGCAATGTTGTCTAGGATTGCTTGTTCTAATTGTTTAACAAATAGTCCTTTGCCTCCAATTTTCGATAGTGGACTGTCTAAAAGTACATCACCTTTGGTTACCATTGGGATCAATTCTACGTTAAGATCTTTATGGATTGTTGCCAGCTGTTGTTTTACAAAATTAGCCTGCCAAAGTGCTAAGGGGCTTTTTCGTGTTGCGATGCGGATTTTCAATGATATTTCCTAATTTTCAAACTTTTGAGCTTCTTTTATTTTTTATGTCAAGTCTTAAGTTGATTTGCCTAAGATCGATAATTTGAAAACCTTAGGCATCAAGACGCTCTATTATTCTTTAATGGTTATTATTTAAAGATGCCGTTTAAAGCTCATCGACAAAATTAATGGCATAACCAATATAGTTTGCTGGGGTTAATTGTTTTAATCGTACTTTTTCTTGTTCCGGTAACGCTAACGAGTCGATAAATTGTTGTATTCCTTTGGCATCAACTCGTTTACCACGAGTGAGTTCTTTTAACTTTTCATATGGTTTTTCGATACCATAACGACGCATCACGGTTTGAATTGGTTCGGCTAACACTTCCCAATTTAGGTTAAGTTCTTCAAGTAGATGATCTTCATTTACTTCAAGTTTGTTTAATCCTTTAAGGGTTGATTGATAAGCGATGATCGCATAACCGATACCTACACCCAGGTTACGCAATACGGTCGAGTCAGTTAAATCACGTTGCCAACGAGAGATCGGTAATTTGCTACCAAGATGGCTCATAATAGCATTAGCAAGACCTAAATTACCTTCAGAATTTTCAAAATCAATTGGATTAACTTTGTGTGGCATGGTTGAAGAACCAATTTCACCAGCGATAGTTTTTTGTTTGAAGTGATTTAATGCGATATAGCCCCAAACATCCCGGTTGAAGTCGATCATGATGGTATTAAAGCGAGCAATACAATCGAAATATTCAGCAATATAATCATGAGGTTCAATTTGTGTGGTGTATGGATTCCACTGTAATCCTAATGAAGTGACAAATTCTTCGCTAAATTTGTGCCAATTAATTTGTGGGTAAGCCACCATGTGTGCATTATAATTACCTGTCGCTCCATTGATTTTGCCAAGTATTTCAATGGATAGTAGTTGTTTAAGTTGTCGTTTAAGGCGATAGGTAACATTAGCAAACTCTTTACCAATTGTTGATGGTGTAGCAGGTTGGCCGTGTGTTCTTGATAGCAATGGCAGCTCACGATAAATCTTAGCTTGAGTAGTGATAGTATCAATTAATTTGTTCCAGTAGGGAACGATTACTGCATCTCGCGCTGTTTTTAACATTAATGCATAAGATAGGTTGTTGATATCTTCTGATGTGCAAGCAAAATGGATAAATTCGTTAATCGTCTGTAGTTCTTCGTTGCTAGTAACTTTTTCTTTTAGGAAATATTCGACGGCTTTGACATCATGATTTGTGATTTTTTCAATTGTTTTGATGCGCAGCGCATCTTGCTCGCTGAAACTTTCCACAATTTGGTTAAGGTGATTGATAGCAAGTTCACTCAATGCTGGCACTTCCACAATATCTGCCTCGCTAGCTAATTTTTGTAGCCAACGTACTTCAACTTGAACGCGATATTTTAATAAGCCATATTCACTAAAAATGGTTCGTAATTCTGTTGTTTTGTCACCGTAACGACCATCAATTGGTGATAGGGCAGTTAGAGCAGATAATTCCATCGGTGTTACTCCGTTGCTATTTTTTAAATTTAATAACGATTAATTTCTTTTAATAAATCTTGTGCTGCATAAACTATTGATTTACGACTAAATAAAATCTGAAAGCGACTTCCACCTACTTGATACCATAAAATGGCAGAACGAACACAAGCTAATAGTGAAGTTCTCACTTTGGCTTGAACTAATGAATTTTGTAGATATTGAGCTTTACCCGTTACTTTGATTTTTGTTGCTAATGGGCTGATGATATCAGAATAGATACATGCTAATGAAATAGAGAGGTCGTCAATATGACAGCCGATTATCTCATCATTTATTTCAAAATAAAGACCTGAGATTTGTTTTAGACGCTGATCTATTTTATTTAATGCGACATTGTTTTTTAATAGTTTGCTAGTGATACTTAAAGTACCAAAAAGATAACGAATTAGGTCAATTTGTTGTTTTTGATTAGATGAGAGTAACGAGATAAGTGTTTCTAAACCCGTTTTGATATTGTTGATACCATCATAAACATCATCAGTGGTTTTTGGTGATGTATTTAAGATGCTTTTTATTGATATTTGATATAACGTATTATTGCAAACCCCAGTATTGGCCAGCTGGGGAATAAGTGTCGCACTTTGTGTAATGCCAGCAAGAGCTATCGCAATATGATGGTATTTACTATTCAAATTAATGCTCCTTACTACTTATAATTCGTTCTTCAATGATACCGCCACCAAGGCAAACTTCCTCTTGATAAAACACTGCTGATTGTCCTGGTGTAACTGCTGCAACAGGTTGGTCAAACACGACTTCAATTTTATCTTCCCCTAGTGGTGTAACATAACAAGGGATATCTTGCTGACGGTAACGAGTTTTGACTGTGCAATGGAATGGTTGGTTCACAACTTTACGATCAACCCAATATAGTTGTTGGGCAATTAAACCATCTGAAAATAGTGCAGGATGGTCATGGCCTTGAGCTACAATCAATTCGTTATTGTTAACATCTTTATCAACAACGTACCATGGGGTGTCATCAGCTTGTTTAAGACCACCGATTCCAAGGCCTTTGCGTTGACCTAATGTGTGATACATTAAACCTTGATGTTGTCCAATAACTTCACCATCCACGGTACGAATAATACCAGATTGAGCAGGTAAGTAACGTGCTAAGAAATCGCTGAATTTTCGCTCCCCAATGAAGCAGATACCCGTTGAATCTTTTTTAGCCGCAGTTGCTAATCCTATTTGTTCGGCAATTTTTCTTACCTGAGGTTTTTCAAGTTCACCAACTGGGAATAAGCTTTGACGAATTTGGTCTTCACTAAGTGTATATAAAAAATAACTTTGATCTTTGTTGTTGTCGATCCCTCGAAGTAATTCGACTTTGTTGCGATCTTCGCGTTTACGAACATAGTGACCAGTCGCAATATAATCGGCACCTAGATCTTCAGCAGCATATTCAAGAAATGCTTTAAATTTGATCTCTTTGTTACATAAAATATCCGGATTTGGCGTTCGACCAGCTTGATATTCAGATAAAAAATGTTCAAAGACGTTATCCCAATATTCTGCAGCAAAATTGATAGTGTGTAGTTTGATATTTAATTTGTCACAAACTGCTTGTGCATCGGCTAAATCTATTGCCGCCGAGCAATATTCTTCAGTATCATCTTCTTCCCAATTTTTCATAAATAAACCAACAACTTCATAACCTTGTTGTTGTAATAAATAAGCAGAAACGGAAGAGTCTACGCCGCCAGACATGCCGACAACGACTTTTTTTCGAGAGTTTACATTTGGCATAATAACTAAATTAATGAGCAAAAATTTTGCGACGATTTTAACATAACTAAGGTTAAAAGTATAAGGTTATGCTGTTTTGGAGTTGTTTAGATTACGTAATTTTCTTAACGAAAAGTTAATTCTTGAATTTTCGCGAAAAAAATTTAATTATGTAAAAAACTCCATCGATTTTCATCGATGGAGTAAAAATGAAAAAACAGATTTTAATGTTAATTAAGATTTTTCAGTAAATAAACTACATGGCCGATTATCTTAAAATCTTGTTGTTTAATTTTGTCGCCGACAATCGTTGGGTAAATTGGATTATCCGATATCAATAACAAATTTGTTCCTTGATTTTGAATACGTTTAATAGTAATTTGGTCATCAGATTGTATGGCATAAAGAAAGCCATCTATAGGTTTACAATGTGCTTTGTTTATAATTAATATATCATGATTAGATATGGTTGGTTCCATACTGTTGCCTTTAGCCCAAACTGCAGCAAGATCTTCAGCTTCACAACCATGATGTTTAATTAAGGTCAAATCAAATGGGATTGATTCAATGACTGAGAATGCGTTGTTGGTTTCGTTTAAATTGTGAAACGGAACATGAACAGTACCTCTGCCAAAGGTCTCAGGTAGTAATCGACATTCTCCTTTACCGGTAGCTAACCATTCAATTGGTACTTCACATTTTTGTGCAATAGTGGCTAATCGATTAAGTGAGGGGTAAGTTTTTCCGGATAGGTAATCGCGAATAACGGCTTCAGACATGCCCACTTTTTTCGCAAAAGCATTTCCCGAAAGGCCTTCTAATACAATAGTTAATCGATTTTTGAAATAAATTACTCCGGTATTAGTTAAGTCTCGTGTTTTTTCTTGTTCTGATTGTTTTTTTACTTTGTTATCCATTGTATATAATTCCATTTTCGTGTTTTTTTTGCTTTTATTATTTTAATTCGTTTTTTTGTGTGATATTCTTTGATGGTAACTTTTTGTCAATTTAGTATTGTAATACCGATAATCTTTACAATAGCAAAAAATTTAACCAATAGAGGATCTCATAATGAGAGAACAAGATCAAGACTGGACACCATCAAGAGTTGTAGGTGAAATTAAAATTCGAGGTGGAAATTTAAGGGCGCTTTCACGTTCAAGTGGTTTACAGGCTGATACTTTGCGTAATGCTTTATATCGTCATTGTCCTAAATATGAACGTATTATCTCTGAATATTTGCAAGTACCTGTTGAGCAAATTTGGCCATCTAGGTATGAAAAGAAGGGTAAAAAATAAGTTACAAATTTCCATTTATTTAAAAAGACGCCTTTTAAAGGCGTCTTTTCATCTTGACTCTTATTTTTTAGCTTGTTCTGCTGCTCTAACAATCGCGGCGAAGGCATCTGCTTTTAATGAAGCACCGCCAACTAATGCACCATCAATATCTGGTTGAGTAAATAGTTCTGCTGCGTTTTTATCATTTACAGAACCACCATATTGTATGATAACTTGTTTAGCAACAGCTGCATCTTGTTTAGCAATATGGTCACGAATAAATTTATGAACAGCTTGTGCTTGAGCTGGAGTTGCTGATTTACCAGTTCCAATTGCCCAAACTGGCTCATATGCAATTACAGCACCATCGAATGCCTGAACACCTAATGCATTAATTACGGCATCAATTTGACGAGCACATACTGCTTGAGTTTGGCCAGCTTCGTTTTCCGCTTCTGTTTCACCAATACAAAGCACAGGAACAAGTCCAGCTTCTTTTAATACGCCAAATTTTTGCGCGATAAATTCGTCTGATTCTTTATGATAAGTGCGACGTTCCGAGTGACCAATAATAACGTGAGTCACACCGATTTCTTTTAACATAGTCGCTGATACTTCACCTGTATAAGCACCAGATAGATGAACACCAACATCTTGTGCGCCTAATAGAATATTTGAGCCACCTAATTGATGTTTAACGAAATCTAAATAAACGGTTGGTGGTGCAATTGCTATACCACAGTTTGCTTCAGTTGATAGCTCAGTTCTTAATCCTGCAACTAAGTCTTTTGCCATTTCGATACTACCATTGAGTTTCCAGTTACCCATAACGAGAGGTTTTCGCATAATTTTCTCCAAGTTAAGATTTAAAAAGGTGTTGATTTTCGATCGAATTAGTTATAATACTACTTATTATACACCAAATAAAACGAGCTTGAGGAAAAATATGTCATATGAAATATTGAATCAGTTAGAAACTAAAATTCAACACACTGTAAATACCATTGATACCTTACAACAAGAGATTTCAAGATTAAAGCAAGGTAATCAAGAACTTGAACAATTAATTAATGATAGTTCAGATGAAATGAAAGCATTACGTGACGAAAACGAGAAGTTAAAACACGATCAACAAGTTTGGCAACAACGTATTCAAACTCTTTTAACCAAAATTGGTGAAATAACACAATAAATGATTCAATCTTTGTTTAACGCGACTTAGGTCGCGTTTCTTTTATAATCAATATGAAGATGATATTTAAATGCGCCAACAGTTAAAATCTTTATGGCTTACTGAAACTATCCATTTAATTGAATCAGAATCAGGACGGTTTGCTGATCAAGATATCAATCGGCAAGTTAAAGCTATACCTACCTCTTTGGTTAATCGAATTGTTACTCGTGCAACGATGCTATCTAAGCCAAATGGTCTTTACTTGGCACAGAAGATTATTTTGCGTTCTATTAAAATTTCTTTCTTTTTATTACTATTAGTATCGATTTTTTTAGGTAGTTCACTAACTTTTAGCGCGTTGAGCCAAAATCCAATCAATTTGTATTGGGCGCTATTTAGTTTATTGGGCGTTCACTTGTTTACGCTGATTCTTTGGATTGGTTCGTTTTTCTTCTTCTCTCGCTTTGGCGGTAGTTTATTAATTCATTGTTGGTTATGGATAGCCCAAAAGCTTTATCAAAAAAAGACTGTACAACAGCTTATACCTGCTTTTATTACTTTATTTGGTTCTCGAATCCGTTGGTTGATTGGCTTTGTTCTTAATCTGTTTTGGACGGTTATTTTAAGCAGCGCTTTATTAGTTTTAGTCGTGCTACTTTCTACGCAACATTATAGTTTTGAGTGGAAAACCACATTATTAAGTTCTGATACCATTATTCATTTAACCCACTATTTAGGTTATTTGCCAGCTTTATTTGGTTTTTCCATTCCAAGCGATAATGTGATTAAACTTAGTGAACATGCGTTAAGTGCGGGCGATATTCGTTCTTCTTGGGCTATTTGGTTGCTGGGTGTTTTTATCTGTTATGGGCTAGCAGTTCGATTTTTATTGATGATTTTTTGTGGTGTTATTTGGATTGTTAGTAGTCGAAAAATTAAATTAAATTTGAATGATCCCTATTATCAAATTCTCTCTCAACAATTACAGCCGCTTTTAAGCAATGTTGTTGATGAAGATAAGCTAGGCCAACATAAATGGCAATTACCAATTTCGCAGATTGAAGAAGGACATGACGTTTACTTAGTTGCTGTTGATGTTGAGGAAAATTGGAATTTTCCCAATACAATTCCTTTTTATGGTTTTTTAAATACTCGTCATGAGCGAGGTGCGATATTAGATTATTTGCAATTAAAACCAGCTTATAAAATGTTAATTGCAATTGATACTGACCGAGCACCCGATCGCGGAATATTAAATTTTATTCAACAATTAATGAATAAATCACAACAAAGTCGTATTTGGTTTATTAATCAAGGTAAGCAATTGCATAATTGGCAATCTCTATCTTTACCGTTAGCTGATCCTAATTGGTTAGAACAGGGTGAGTAATATGATAACTTCATTGAAATTAGCGATAGTTGGACATGCAAATTTTGGCAAAACATCGCTTTTACGAGCATTGATACGTGATAGTCATTTTGGTGATGTTTCTGATAAACCTGGCACAACCAGACATGTGGAGTCCATCAAACTGCCTTTAGCCGATAATACCGACATAACATTTTATGATACCCCCGGATTTGAAGACAGTTTGGCGCTTTATGATTACATTAATCAGCTTATTCCACAAAACACTAAACTTGACGGGGTTGATAAATTATCGATTTTTTTACAAAGCCCAGAAGCTGAAAACCTTTTTAATCAAGAAGCAAAAGTGATTCGACAGATGTTAAATTGTGAAGCGGCTATTTATGTTATCGACGTGAGAGAGCCCGTTCTACCTAAATATCATGACGAATTAGCTATCTTAACCAATAGTGATAAACCAATTCTTGCAGTACTCAACTTTGTTTCTACTGAGGAGCAAAATGAAAAGGAATGGAAAATATTGCTCTCAAGAATGGGAATTCATGCTATTATAGGGTTTAACGCTGTATTTCCACCGCTAGATGGTGAGGAAAAATTATACAAAAGTTTAGCTCTATTGGTTGAACCTGCAAAAAAAATATTAGATAATTGGTTAGTTAACATTGATGAAATTCGCCAATCTCGTAATTATACTGCTAATTTAATTATTGCTGAAGCGTTAGTTGATGTGACTGCTTTTTATGAAATGGCAAAGCCTGATGATAGACAAGCTGTAGCTGATATGCAAAACAAAGTCAGAAAACGCGAGCAGTCAGCAATTTGTGATTTGTTAAAGCTCTATCAATTTGATTCAAGTCAAGAAAATGATGAAAATCTACCTTTAATTAAAGGCCGCTATAAAGCAGACTTGTTTAATCTTGATGCATTAAAAATGATGGGAATTCATTTAACCAAAGGTTTTGTGTCCGGTGCGACAATCGGCGCCAGCATTGATTTAGCTACTGGTGGATTGTCGTTTGGTTCAGCTGCGTTAATAGGTGCAGCTGTTGGTAGTTTAATGCAAACGGCTAAGCATTATGGTTCTAGAATGCGCGATCAGTTTTCTGGATATAGAAAACTCAGTGTTGATGATGTGATCATTTGTTTTCTTTCTTTACGATTACTTCAGCTTAAAGAGTGTTTAAAATATCGTAGTCACGCGAACCTTAGCTCAGTTAAGTTGTCTAAATTAGATAAGAACAAGTGGCAAAAAGGTGTATTGCCTAAAAGTTTAAAGGTTGCAAGACGTTATTCGCAGTGGTCGACGTTGAATAAAGGAACAAAAAGAAATGACAAAAAAAGACAATCGATTATTAACGAAGTTGCGAAGCAGCTACGGTAGCGTTAAAAAAAGACTACTCGTAAGCTCAGTAATTTTCTCACTATTCGTCTTATTTGGCTGTAGCACTAGCCATGGACAAGTATCTGTTAAATCCGATCCTGTAATGTTGTCGAAAATTGAACAACATTACAAAAAATGGAAGAAAACACCTTACCGTTATGGTGGTACTACTTTAGCAGGTAGTGATTGTTCAGGTTTAGTTATGAACTTCTACAAAAATAGATTACAAAAAACCCTTCCAAGAAGTGCTGCTGAACAAGCTAAATTAGGTTATAAAGTTACTGAACCAAAAGCAGGTGATTTAGTCTTTTTCAAAACTGGACGTAGTCGCAGTGGTTTACATGTAGGTATTTATTATGCTGATGGTAAATTTTTACATGCTTCAACATCAAAAGGGGTTATTTATTCTAGTTTGAATGAAAATTACTGGAAAAAACATTACTGGATGACTCGTCGTGTGACTGGTGGTTAAAAAGATGTAACAATTTCAAAAATAAAAAAACTCTCTACTTTAGAGAGTTTTTTTTGCCCTGATAAAATCATAAGTAGCGTATTTTATGGAAATTAAACGGATTAATTAGCATTTAATCCGTTTTTTTGGTTTAGCTGTCTGCTGGCGTTTCTATATCGGAATAGGTCGCTAGCATCTGTAAGAATTTAAACTTGGAGTTAACCATTTTCGTTGATTGTTCATGTAAGGTATTGGCAATCACTGGTTCGAGTGTTTCTAGACGGCGAAAACGTTGTTCTCTAAGTAACACATCTGTTAATGAATCGCTGTTTGGTGTTTTTGAGTCTAACACTAAACCTGGTTTTCCTTCTTGCATACGACGAGGATCGTAACGATATAGTGGCCAAAAACCCGATTTGACCAAGTCTTTCACTTGTTCATGAGATTTAGATAAATCATAGCCATGCTCTTCACAAGGGCTATAAGCAATGACAAGGGAAGGGCCGTTATAGGCTTCAGCTTCTTGTAAGGCTTTGAGTGTTTGGTTTAGTTGTGAGCCTAATGCAATTTGGGCAACGTAAACGTGACCATACATCATTACACTGACACCAAGATCTTTACGAGCTTTATGTTTACCTAAATCAGCAAATTTGGAAACTGCACCCATTGGTGTTGCTTTCGATTGCTGTCCGCCAGTATTAGAGTAGCATTGGGTATCAAGCACTAAGATGTTAACGTTTTCGGTTAAACTCATTACATGATCGAGTCCACCAAAGCCAATATCATAAGCCCAACCATCACCACCAATAGCCCATACTGATTTATCAATCAAATAATTAGCATTTTGCATTAACTCTTTAGCTTCAGCTGAAGTTAAATGCGCTAATTGTTGACGTAATAAATTAACTTGAGTTCGTTTTTCATCAATAGATAAATCTGGTGATTGTAAATTGATAACAATCTCTGGTGAAACTTCACCGGCAACATGTTCAAGTAAACGTAATACTCGTTTTTTATGTTGGTTATATGTAATTCGATAACCAAGAGCAAATTCGGCATTATCTTCAAATAATGAATTAGCCCAAGCAGGGCCACGACCGCTACGATCGGTAGTATATGGTGATGATGGTAAATTACCACCATAAATTGACGAGCAACCAGTTGCATTAGCTATAGCGAGATGATCACCATATAATTGGGTAAGTAGTTTGATGTATGGTGTTTCACCACAACCAGCACAAGCACCAGAATATTCAAATAACGGTGTTAATAGTTGTGATGTACGTATATCTATTCGTTCAAGCATTTTTATTTCCCGATCAGGTAGATCAGTAAAGTAGTTATAATTAGCACGCTGTGTTTTAAGATTATCAATGCGTGATTGCATGTTGATTGCTTTGATATCAAAGTTATTGCGATCACGCGATGGACAAACTTCAACACACAAATTACATCCGGTACAATCTTCCGGGGCAACTTGTAATACGTAGCGCTGACCTTTCATGTCTCGTGCTTTTACTTCAAGTGAACTTAGTGATTCAGGTGCATTGATCATATCATCAGGTGTTACCACTTTGGCACGAATAGCGGCATGCGGACAAGCTACCACACAGTGGTTACATTGGGTGCAAAGTTCAGGTTGCCAAATTGGAATTTCTTCCGCAATATTACGTTTTTCCCATTTAGTCGTACCAACAGGCCATGTTCCATCAGGCGGGAAGGCCGAAACCGGTAAGGTATCACCTAAACCAGCTAACATGGTTGCAGTTACCATCTTAACAAAATCAGGTGCATTACTTGGTACGATAGGTGGTCGTGAAGCGCTACTTTGATCAACACAACTTAACGGAATTTGTTCAAGTGATGCGATGGCCAAATCAAGCGCTTTCCAGTTATTTTCAACAATATCCTGTCCTTTACTGCCGTAACTTTTGGCAATAACTTCTTTTAGTTGGGTAATACTAAAATCATTTTTAAATATTTCTGATAAATGGAAGAAAGCGGCTTGCATTACCGTATTAATTCTTGCCCCTAAATTACATTCTCGAGCAATTTTAGCGGCATTAATAATATAAAAATGTGCTCTTTTCTTAATTAGTTGAATTTGCACTTCTTTAGGTAATC
>CAMLIK010000032.1 GCA_946480175.1 uncultured Gilliamella sp. | reverse complement strand
TTGATAATGATTCTCATTATCATATATAATGGCAATATATCAATTTTGAGGTTTTAATTATGTTGAAAATATCCACAGTAAGTTTGGAAGAGATCAATAATACTGTTCATATTCCCGATCCGAATGCGAGTTTTCTTCGAAAACTGTGGGCTTTTTCTGGTCCGGGGGCTTTAGTGGCGGTTGGTTATATGGATCCCGGTAACTGGATCACCTCAATTCAAGGTGGTGCGCTTTATAGTTATTTGCTGCTATCAGTGATATTAATCTCTAGCTTGATAGCCATGTTATTACAGGCCATGTGTGTCAAAATCGGTGTAGTCACCGGCATGGATCTTGCTCAAGCAACTAAATCAATGGTGGGTAGAAAAGTAGCATTTTGTTTATGGATATCGACTGAACTAGCGATTATAGCAACCGAAATTGCCGAAGTTATTGGTAGTGCTGTTGCCTTGAACCTATTGTTTGATATTCCATTATTGATTGGTGTTTTATTAACGGTTTTTGACGTTGTTATACTGTTAATTTTAATGCGGTTTGGTTTTAGAAAAATAGAAGCGATCGTCTTTTGTTTAATTGCGACGATATTTATTATCTTCACTTATGAAGTGTTAAGAGCTTCACCGGCATTAAGTGACATTATAAATGGTTTTATACCAAGGACTGATATTTTTACTGCGTCAATTAAAGGACATGATTCAGCATTGGTTATTGCGCTAGGGATTGTTGGTGCGACTGTTATGCCACATAATTTGTATTTGCATTCATCTATCGTTCAAACTAGAAAATATGATAGAAACAATCGAACTAGCTTAAAAGATGCGATTAAATATGCCACCATTGATTCCAATATACAGTTGTCATTTTCGTTTATTATCAATTGTCTATTATTGATTCTTGGCGCCGCCCTTTTTTATGGCAATAATCCTGATGATCTTGGTCGATTTACGCAACTTTATGAGGCTTTGAAAGATCCACATATGGTTGGGCCGGTAGCTAGCTCGATTATGGCAACATTATTTGCTGTGGCGTTACTAGCCTCAGGTCAGAATGCCACTATTACCGGCACATTAACCGGGCAAATTGTGATGGAAGGGTTTATTCATCTCTCTATTCCCCTTTGGGCTAGACGAATGATTAGTCGAGGATTGGCAGTGACTCCAGTAATTTTATGTATCTATATTTGGGGAGATAAGGAAAATATTGTTGAGAATTTATTAATCTATACTCAGGTCTTTTTAAGCATTGCTTTACCTATCTCAATGGTACCTTTAATTTTAGTCACTTCAAATAAGAAAATCATGAAAGAGTTTGTTAACAGTAAACTAACATTCGTTTTGGGGTGGATAGCAACTATTGCACTTGTAATTTTAAATCTGCAATTAATTTATGAAGTTATTAGCTCATTATATTAATTGATTAAAGTCATTGAGATTTTTTAATCAATGACTTTTTTCTACCCCAATTAATTATTCACAGTTGGTTTTTTGCTTATCTATTAAAAAATGAGTGAGCGCTAAAAACTCGCGAAAACCTAGTTAGCACAATAACTCGATTAAATACAGTAAAATAAAATGGTTATTTTATTTAAAAAGCTGTATTTATTTACAGTATTTTTATTGATATACTCGCATTAATTTTAATCAGCTGCATGTATTTAATTATAATGATAACTCAACTTACTATTAATAATTTTGCTATTGTCGATCAGTTATTAGTTGATTTTACAACAGGAATGACTGCAATTACGGGTGAAACAGGCGCAGGTAAATCGATTGCGATCGATGCTTTAGGGCTTTGTTTAGGAAATCGTGCTGATGCTTCAGCCATTCGCAATGGTACAAATCGGGTAGATATTTCAGCGAGCTTTGTTCTTGATGATAATATCCCAGCAGCATACTCGTGGTTAACCGAAAATCAACTTGATGAAGGTAATGAATGTATTTTAAGGCGAGTTATTAATCAAGATGGGCGTTCTAAAGCATTTATTAATGGCCGCGCTGTGCCTATTTCGCAGTTAAAAGATTTAGGACAAATGCTAATTCAAATTCATGGACAACATGAACATCAACGTTTATTACGAAGTGATTATCAAAAAATTTTACTTAATCATTATATCAATGAGCCCGCATTATTGGCACAAATGCAGCAAGCTTACAAGCAATGGAAATCTGCAAGTCGAGCATATCAGCAATACCTCTCTTCCAAACAGGAGCGAGATGCTCACGTTCAGTTATTGCAATATCAATTAAAAGAGTTAAATGAATTTTCACCAATTGAAGGTGAATATCAACAAATCGATGAAGAATATAAAAAGTTATCAAATAGTGAACAGTTAATTAATCTTAGTCAACAATCTATTATGCTATTAGATGAAGCAGACGAATATAATGTTAGCAATATGCTCAATAGTGTTAAACAGAGTATTGATGATCTAGTAACATTAGATCCGTCGCTAAATGGTGTTTTAGTAATGTTAGAAGACGCCTCTATTCAAATTAAAGAAGCTAGCTATGAATTACGTCATTATAGTGAAAGCTTAGAACTTGATCCGGCTAGAGTGATGCAACTTGAACAACGATTATCAAAGCAAATTGCTTTAGCGCGTAAGCATCATGTTTCTCCTGAGGCGTTACCTGAGTTACATCAAAATTTATTAAATGAGTTTAAACATATTAATCAACAAGATGAACAGAGTGAACAATTAAAAGAAAAGATTAAAAAGTATCAACAAATTGCGGTAGAACTTGCCAGAAAACTGCATCAAAAACGCTTAACCGTAAGTAAAACGTTAGCTAAAAAAGTCATGGCCATTATGCATGAATTATCTATGCCAAACGGTCAATTTTGTATAGATGTCGTGTTTGATGAAAATCGATTGAGTGAAGATGGCGCCGACCAAGTTTCTTTTTTAGTAAGTACTAATGCTGGGCAGGAGGTGCAGCCTTTAGTAAAAGTTGCCTCTGGCGGTGAATTATCACGTATGGCACTTGCAATACAGGTTTTAACCGCGCAAAAAATGGATACGCCAGCGTTGATTTTTGATGAAATTGATGTCGGTATTAGTGGACCGACTGCGGCTAAGGTCGGGCAGTTATTAAGGCAACTTGGTGAATCGACGCAAGTCATTACTGTGACGCATTTGCCACAAGTTGCCGGCCAAGCTAATCAACACTATTTTGTTAGTAAACAAACGAATGGTAAACAAACATCGACAGATATGCAAAGATTAGATAAAAATGGACGTTTAAATGAGCTTGCTCGGTTGTTAGGTGGGGATAAAATTACTGATGCAACACTTGCCAATGCGAAAGAGTTACTTATTATCTAATTTAATTATGGTAATATAACGCCTTTAATTGGGATCGGAGAATAACGAGATCATGAGTTTATCTGGTAAACATATTTTATTAGGGATAACAGGTGGTATTGCTGCTTATAAATGCCCTGATCTTGTCCGTCATCTAAAAAAAGCGGGTGCACAGGTACGTGTAGTAATGACTGAATCAGCGAGCCATTTTGTCACGCCAATGACACTGCAAGCGCTAACTGGTAATGCAGTATCAAGTGATTTATTCGATCCTTCTGCCGAACTTTCGATGAGCCACATTGAATTAGCCAAATGGGCTGATTTGCTAATAATAGCCCCTGCTACAGCAAATATTATAGCAAAAATGGCAAATGGTATTGCTGATGACCTTTTATCGACCATTTGCCTTGCAACACCTGCTAAGATCGTCATTGCGCCAGCGATGAACCAGCAAATGTATAAAGCAGCGGCAACTCAACAGAATTTAGCGACTTTAGCTTCACGTAATACCTTAATTTTAGGTCCCGATGATGGTTTTCAAGCTTGTGGTGATTTTGGGCCAGGGCGAATGGTTGAACCTGCAACCATTGTAAGTCATGTTGAGTACTATTTTTTAGCAAATTCAACTCTTGCTGGAACTGAAATTACTATTACCGCTGGCCCAACCATTGAAGAGCTTGATCCAGTACGTTATATCAGCAATTACAGTTCAGGTAAAATGGGCTATGCTATTGCTCAAGCTGCCGCTGAATTGGGAGCAACAGTAAATCTAATTAGTGGACCCGTTAATTTAGCGACGCCAAATAATGTAAATCGCATTAATGTAAAAAGTGCTAATGAAATGTATGATGCAGCATTAAAGCATGCTAAAAAATCATCGATTTTTATCTCTTGCGCGGCTGTTGCTGATTATCGAGCTGAAACGATTGCTAAGAAAAAAATTAAAAAAACCGATGATAATAATGAACTTGTTATTAAATTGGTTAAAAATCCTGATATTGTTGCCAATATTGCTGCATTAAAGAAAGGTCGCCCATTTGTGGTAGGCTTTGCCGCTGAAACCAATAATATTAAGGCTTATGCCCTTAAGAAGTTATCCACTAAAAAATTAGATTTGATTTGTGCTAATGATGTGTCAGACAAGAATATTGGCTTTAATTCTGATCAAAATGCATTAACCCTTTATTGGCAAAATGGTGAACAAACGTTACCATTAAGCAGTAAACAACAACTAGCAAAAGAATTGCTTCAAGTAGTTATAACACGATATAAAGCGAGTCATGATGAAAAGAAAAATTGATATTAAAGTATTAGATAAACGTTTAGGTAACGAGTTTCCATTGCCAACTTATGCAACCGAAGGTTCAGCAGGTATTGATTTAAGAGCGATGTTTGATAAAACAACTGAAATCAAACCGGGTGAAACAATCTTAACTCCAACCGGCTTATCAATGCATATTGCTGATCCATCTTTAGCGGCATTAGTGTTACCACGTTCAGGACTTGGTTCAAAAAACGGTATTGTACTTGGTAATTTAGTTGGTTTAATTGATTCTGATTATCAAGGTCAATTATTTGTGCCAGTTTGGAATCGAAGCCAAACCCCATTTGTTATTGAACCGGGCGATAGAATTGCGCAATTAATTATTGTGCCAGTCGTGCAAGCTGAATTTAATATTGTTGATGATTTTGTTGAATCAACACGCGGTGAAGGTGGATTTGGGCATTCAGGTAAGAAATAATCGTGAGTAGCAAAAATAAAAATCGTAAAGAAGATATACTCCAAGCATTAGCAACTATGCTTGAATCCAATGAAGGAACACAAAGGATAACCACAGCTAAATTAGCAGCAACGGTTGGAGTTTCTGAAGCGGCATTGTATAGGCATTTTCCAAGTAAGACAAAAATGTTTGAAAGTTTAATTGTTTATATTGAAGACATTTTGCTTTCTCGCATTAATGTAATTTTGCAAGATGAACCAAAAACATTTATGCGACTTCAACTTATTTTGGCTTTAATTCTTGGTTTTTCTGAAAAGAATCCGGGACTGACAAGAATTATGACCGGACATGCATTAATGTTTGAACAAGATCAATTACAAGAACGAATTAGTCAATTGTTTGAACGCATTGAAACGCAGATAAAGCAAGTTATACGGGAAAGGAAGATTCGTGAAGGCGTGGCCTTTACCACTGATGAGCGTATTTTATCTAGCCAGTTACTGGCTTTTTGCGAAGGAATGATGGCACGCTATTCTCGTTCTGGTTTTAAATATCTACCAACAACAAATTTTGAAACCCGTTGGGCTTTATTAGCCAAACAATTAATTTGAACCTATTTAATTGCAATTATTCACTTAACTATTTCTGTTATTTTTTACAGAGGATAATTTCATGAATTTTGAAAATATAGCAAACCGAATTTGGTTGTTTATTGAGAAATATGATGGGGTGGTAATTAGTTATATTGCCCATTTTTGTTTTGCCATTGTTATTTTTTTCATTGGTCGAACCATTGCTAAATTTGTTGCTCGCCAACTTCGAAGAATTTTAACTAATCGTCATGTTGATCCAACGGTAGTTAAATTTGTTAGTTCTTTATCTTATTACGCCATTATTGTTATGACATTAGTTGCTGTGTTAGGGCAACTTGGTGTGCAAACAGCATCGATTGTTGCGGTAATTGGTGCAGCTGGCTTAGCAGTAGGTTTAGCTTTACAAGGTTCATTGTCAAACTTTGCAGCAGGCGTGATTTTAATTATTTTTCGCCCTTTTAAAGTAGGGGAAACAGTGATTATTAATAATCAAAAAGGGGATATTGATTCAATTCAAATTTTTTCAACCACTATTGTCACACCAACAAATGAAGTAGTGGTTATTCCAAACGGCCAAGTAGTTAGTGCAAATATTATTAACTATACTCGCTTGCCAGAAAGGCGTTTAGATTTGGTCGTTAATGTGGGGTATGATTCAGATATTCAAAAAGTCTATCAAGTATTAAGTGAGGCCGTAAATAAAACCGATAATATTTTAAAGAGTAAAGCGCCAACTATTCGTCTAGATTTGCTGGATGCTTCATCCATGAATTTTAATGTTTTAGTTTGGACGTTAAATGCTAATTACGGATCAGTTAAAGCGGTATTACTTGAAAATATTAAAAATGGGCTAACTGAAAATGGTATTAATATTCCATACCCAACTATGGATATAAATCTTAATAACCAGTCCTAAATTTCAATATGGTATTCCGTTTGCAATCAGCAACGGAATCACCTACTAGATCAGATATCTTGATCCATGTTTAATGCTGGTTTATCACAATCAGGGCAACCAACAACTTTCGCAGGAACACCAGCAACTGTGGTATGCTCCGGAACGGGCTCTAAAACGACTGAACCAGCACCGATTTTAGCACCTTTACCGATTTCAATATTACCTAAAATAGTTGAGTGGGCACCAATCATTACACCTTCGCGAATTTTAGGGTGACGATCGCCATTTTCTTTTCCGGTTCCACCTAATGTGACTGATTGTAAAATGGAAACATCATTTTCAATAACTACGGTTTCACCAATGACTATCCCTGTTGCATGATCAAACATAACACCACAACCAATTTTAGCTGCTGGATGGATATCAACGCCAAAAACAATGGCAATTTGGCTTTGTAAGAAGGTTGCTAATGATTTACGATTTTGTTTCCATAGCCAATGCGCAATTCGATAAGCTTGTAGTGATAGAAAACCTTTATAATAAAGTAGTGGTGTTGAATAGTAATTGGTTGCTGGATCGCGAATGTAAACAGCAAGTATATCGGTAATAGCCGCATAGATAATGTTGTCATCTGCTTGATAGGCTTGTCTAGCAATTTCACGAATTTCCATTGCAGGTACAACTTGAGTCGCTAGCTTGTTAGCAAGAATGTAACTTAATGCATCACCTAAATTCTCATGATTAAGTAACGTTGCATGGAAATAACTCGCTAACATTGGCTCACTTTCAACGAGTTTGGATGCTTCTTGTCGGATTGTTTGCCATAACATATCAGTTTTAACTACTTTTTTGCTCGTATTCACACCAAATACCTATATTGATTTAAATGTTAGTCTTAATGGTTTATATTGTTTCGCAAACCAAGAATAGAAGCAAGCTTTCTCTATTGAGATTAAAAAATGGGAACAATTTGTTCCCATTTTACACTGAACGATTGTATAGTTATTTTTTTACTTTTTGCTTATTGTCACTTAACGTAAATGTTGCGATAAATAGAATGACAAATACTATTGCGGCAAGAATATAAAAAGTGGTTGAATATCCAGTATTATCAAATAATTTACCGACCATCCATGACAATACAATTACCCCAACATTGGATGAAATATTAAATCCAACTAAATATAAAGTAGATGACAGTCTCGCATCAAAGTTAGCAACAGCATATTTAAATACCGCTAAAATAAATAATGGTGTTTCAATTGCATGGAAAAGTTTAACGAATGAAATTAGATAAACATTATCTAAGGTTGCTGATAAGGAGATTCGACAAACCATTACCAAAGCAGCGGTTAGTAATGCCTTTTTAGCGCCAATTTTGTTAATAAAATAAGGGGCTAAAATCATACAAGCTGCTTCTAAAAAGACTTGAAAGGAATTTAAATATCCATAAACTTGATAGCCATTTTCAGGTTTATCAAAGAAACTGGTGTAAAAATTTGGAAATAGTTGCTGATCATAAATGGTGTAAAAGCTATTAGTTCCAATTATAAAGAAGACAAATAACCAAAACTTTTTCATACCAAATAGTGAGAAAATTTCACTCATGGTTGGGATGGTTGGCTTTTGTACTACTGCTTTACCGTTTTTTGAAAATTGTTGTTTAGGTTTGAAAATTAAATTGATAGTGAAATAGATAGCTGCAATGCCAGATGCCATCCAAAAGTTAATATGTGGGTCGATACCAAATAAAATCCCAGCAACAAAAGTTGCAGCGGCATAACCAAATGATCCCCAAAATCTTGCAGGACCAAATTCAAAGCCAAATAATCGACTAATTCGCTCGATAAATGAGTCAATCAAAGCACATCCAGAAATAAAACCTGCACTTAAAACCGGAGCACCAATACAAACGCCCAAAATAAAATCATTTCGTAATAAAGGCTCATAGACATAGATTAAAAACGGACCAATGAGTAGCATAATAATACTTTGGAAGGTAATTACTGCTTTGCCTATCTGCAATTTATCTTGGATAATGCCATAAAAAATCATAAAAAACATGGCGGCAGCAGAGTTAGCAGAATAAACAACCCCTAATTGTTCACCAGATAAACCAATTTGACTTTTTAGCCAAATGGCATAAAAAGACCACCAAAGTGACCATGCAGCATAAAAGGTAACAAGGTAGCCTGATGAGAACCAATAATTTCTATTTTTTATCATATCTATATTCATTTTTATTCTCTTTTATTGTCGAAGTTTAACGTTAACATGTTAATGTTAACATTATTGTCATAATTGGAATAAAATAGAAACAATCAATTGTCATAAATGTTACTTACCTCACACTTTTTATCATTTTTATTTGTGGTATCATCACACTAAGTAAAAATTAATGATTATTTTAATGTTGAGCAAAAGGATTAAACTATGGCTTCACTAAAGGATGTTGCTAGATTGGCATCAGTTTCATTGATGACGGTATCTCGAGCAATCAATAATCCTGAGAAACTAAATAAAGAAACCTATAAAAAAGTGAAGAAAGCTATTGAGGAGCTTAATTATGTACCGGATTTATCGGCACGCAAGATTCGAGGAGATGATTCTGGTCCTCATGCTATTGGTGTGCTGGCATTAGAAACCGCAACGACACCGTTTTCAGTCGAATTACTTCAGGCAATAGAAAAAACCGCCCAGCAACATGGTTGGAATACGTTTATCGTTAATTTATTTGATGATAAGGATGCTGATCATGCGATGAATACCCTTTTATCTTATCGACCCAATGGCATTATCTATACCACCATGGGATTAAGAAAAGTTCAACTTCCCGATAAATTACTTAGTAAAAATGTGGTATTAGCAAACTGTATTAGTGATTCAGAGCAGCTAGCTTGTTACATTCCAGATGATTATGCTGGTCAATATCAAGCGATGCAAAATGTGATAAATAAGGGTTATAAAAGACCTTTATGTATCTATTTATCAGAAAATACCTTAGCTGGTAAGATTAGGCGTAAAGCTGCTGAACAAGCGTGGTTAGATGCAGGTAATGATTTAAATGATATGAAGAGTTATCATACCTCGATGTCACCTGAAAACCTTGCTTTAGAATATATGATGACGATTGAAATTTTGGCAAAGCACTGTATTAAAAAACCGGATTTTGATGTATTAGTTTGTGGTAATGACCGAATCGCCTTTGTAGCTTATCAATTTTTACTTGGTAAAGGTTTTCATATTCCTAAGGATGTTGCAGTGCTTGGTTATGACAATATGGTTGGTACCGGTGAACTTTTTTATCCTTCGCTAACGACCGTGCAATTACCTCATTACGAGATAGGTCAAAAAGCAGCCTTGCATATTATAAATGGTGAAAATGAAAAAAACATTATTCATATACCATCACCTTATTTAGAAAGAGAATCTTTATAACAAAAAACCACCATGCCTGGTGGTTTTTTTATAAACTATTCATAAATTGATTTTAATTGCCAGCTATCCAATTTGGTTATTTTGGCTTGTCCATTTTCGGCAAATAAGTTAATTAATCTTTTTGCTGGTAATTTAGGGTAAATACGGCTTGAAAGACTATATAAATCTTTGTTGACGAAAACTTCGACTGATGAAGCATCCACAAAAATATGCAGTGACAGCTTTTTAGTTTTTGGTAATGGCACACTTCGATAACCTTTTAAGTCAATTCCAGAAAGACTTCGATCGAGAATAATACGGTTAGCTTGTCGGTCAATATACAATAATGTCGCTTGTTTGCCATCTGGAGTTGCAGCAAGTTGTAAGCCAAAACGCTCAGCATTACTATTGGCTAAATCAATTTCAACATTAAGTTCACAACTGATTGATTCAATTTCGGTATTTTTTAATTCACTATTTAATTCAATAGTAGTCAATGATTTTGGTTTTTCACGAAGCTCAGCTAGCTCTTTAATTGGTCGATTACGAACTCTATTTTGGCCATCTAGAATTAATTCGCGTGGTAAAGTAAAGGCTCCCATCCACTTATCGTGTTTACTTGGCATTTTTGATTCCCACATATCCATCCAACCAAACATAATACGGCGACCATCAGCCGCAAGGAATGATTGTGGTGCATAAAAATCGTGCCCAAAATCCATCTCTTGGAACGATTTAACTACTGAGAATGGTTTACCCGGTTGCCAATCACCGACAATATACCCTGATTGGAACCGATTTCGATATTGATAACCTTTTGCCTGCATACCTTGTGGTGAGAACATTAATACCCATTTATCGCCTAACGGGAAAAAGTCTGGACATTCAAGCATATAAACATCTGGATCAATATCACTAATAAGTACCTGATCGAATTTCCAATCTTTCAAATTAGTTGAATGATAAAGTAACACTTGACCGACATCATTGGTTTCTCGTTGGCCAACTACCATCCACCATTTACCATTTTGTTGAAAAACCTTTGGATCACGAAAATGCATAATCCCTTCTTTAGGAGTAAGTACCGTGCCATTTTTTTTAAAATTAATACCGTCTTTACTTGTGGCAAGGCATTGGGTTTCTCGGATATGTTCATCATTACCTTGACCATTTAACCAGATGTGGCCAGTGTAAATTAAGCTTAATTCGCCGTTATTATCGACGGCTGAACCGGAAAAACATCCGCTTTGGTCATAATCATGATCTGGGGCAATAGCAATTGGTAACCTTCGCCAAGTAATAAGATCATCACTTACTGCATGCCCCCAATGCATTGGTCCCCAATTTTCATTATAAGGATGGTGCTGGTAGAAGGCATGATATTGTCCTTTAAAATAGACTAAGCCATTTGGGTCATTCATCCAACCAGCTTGAGGTGATAAATGGAAATGAGGATAATATTGTTTATTCATTTCTTTTTCTAATTTTTTTACCGCTTGGTTAGCTTTATCAATTGCATTTGTCATAACATTCCCTTCTTTCATCATGAGTTAGGTTAATATGATTACATACTACATTAAATTAATTGTTAACGTTAACTTATAATGAAATAAACGTTAAAATATGTGATGATAGTCACATATTTTTAACGTTAACAACAATTTTTTTTATAAATGACTTAGTTTATTGCTAATATTGACTATCAACATATCAGCCAATTAGTGTTCAATGAACTAATTTAAGTATGCTGAATTAATAATTCAATCCTGTTCAACGATAATATGAGTGACAAAATGAATAATACAAAAGTATGGTCTCTTGGTGATGCTGTTATTGATTTATTACCATTTGGTGAAATGAATTATCGAGCTTGTGCTGGTGGTGCTCCTGCAAATGTTGCTATTGGTATTGCTAAGTTAGGTCTTCCTTCAGGTTTTATTGGTAGAGTTGGTAATGACCCATTTGGGCATTTTATGGAAAAGACTTTTGGTGAATATCATGTTGATTGCCAAAGTCTTGAAAAGGATGATGAACATAGAACCAGCACTGTTGTTGTTGATTTAGGCGAAAATGGCGAACGAAGTTTTACCTTTCTTGTTTCATATTCTGCTGATCAATTTTTATCTGAACAAGCACTTCCCGATTTTAACCAGGACATTCTGCATTTTTGTTCTTTAGCGTTAGTAGGATCAACTTGTCGACAAACATTAAAAGCCGCTATTGAAAAACTGACTGTCAAAAATGGCTTAATTAGCTTTGATATTAATTTGCGCGAACAAATGTGGCAGGATAAAAATGAAATGCGCACTATTATTACCCAATTTTGCCACGATGCAGATATTCTTAAGCTTTCAGATGAAGAGTTATTCTGGTTGACTGAAAGCCAAAATTGGCATGTAGCACTTAATAAGCTTCAACAACATTATAATGCACCACTTAAATTAATTACTAAAGGTAAAGACGGTAGTATTGTGTTATGGCAAGGCAAAACGTTTAGTTTTGACTCTTTCCATGTTAATAGTATTGATACAACAGGCGCTGGTGATGCATTTGTTGCTGGATTGCTTAGTAGTATTGCTTCATCAGGGATGCCGGAAGATAAATTAATGTTGGAAAGTATGATGACCATTGCCAGTGCTTGTGGGGCATTGGCTACTACCAAAAAAGGAGCATTAACCGCCTTACCGGATAGTGCATTTTTACAGTCATTTATTAGTGATAATCCTGCACTAATTGCAAAACAGATGGGATAGCAATATGACTGAAAAAGAGAAAATGTTAATAGGGTTACTTTATAATCCTTGCATTAATGAGCTTGAAACGGAGCGGCTTTATGCACAAGACCTTTGTTTTGAGTTAAACCAACTACCACCGTCAGCTGCACATAAACGGCAACAACTTTTAAAAAAATTATTGGGTAAAACTACTGAGCAATTTACTATTATGCCCGGTTTTCAGTGTGATTATGGCTACAATATTGAAATTGGTGAGAATTTTTTTGCTAATTTTAATTGCATTATTTTAGATGCAGCCAAAGTAACCTTTGGTCATAATGTACTTGTGGCGCCTAATTGTGGCTTTTATACCTCAGGTCATCCACTTGATAGCCAAACACGAAATAGTGGTTTAGAGTTTGCCAAACCAATAACAATCGGTAATAACGTTTGGATTGGTGGTAATGTTATTGTATTACCAGGGGTTACAATTGGTGATAATAGCGTTATTGCTGCTGGGAGCATTGTCGAACGTGACATACCTAGCAATGTTATCGCCATGGGCACACCTTGCCGGGTACATAGAAAATTAGAAGCGCAATAATATTAAACGTTTGAGGTATTGCTATAATTTTAAACAGGACTTTCTTGACCATAGATCAATAGCAAATACTTCTTCAATCGTGGTTGGTTCAGGAAAATCAAGTGTTTCTAAAACCGTTGCTACCTGTTTAGCAATATCCATAAAGCCGATTTTGTTTTGTAAAAATGCTGCTACCGCCATTTCATTAGCCGCATTAAGTGCCGTTGTTGCCGCTTGTCCTTGATTAAATGCATCAATCGCTAATTTTAAACAAGGATAACGGTTAAAATCGGGTTGAGAAAAAGTCAGTGATGAAATTTGCGTAAAATCTAATGCCGGCACGCTTGATGCAATTCTATCAGGATAAGACATTGCATAAGCAATTGGTGTACACATATCTGGAATGCCGAGCTCGGCAATCACACTGCCATCTTGGTAACGAACCATCGAATGTATAATTGATTGAGGATGAATGATAATTTCCATCTCTTCTTCACTGGCATTAAACAGCCAACGAGCTTCAATATATTCTAGTCCTTTATTCATCATGGTAGCAGAATCGACAGAGATTTTCTTACCCATTGACCAATTAGGATGAGCAACCGCTTGTTCAGGCGTAACTGTGGTTAATTGATTTAACGGTAAATCTCGAAATGGTCCTCCTGAACCGGTTAGGACAATTTTGGTGATGCCATAATCGGCTAAATTAGCAAATCCTAAATTTTGTTGAACTTCTGATGGGAGGCTCTGAAAGATTGCATTGTGCTCACTATCAACTGGTAATAACTGTGCTCCATATTGTTTAACTGCCTGCATAAATAAATGGCCACAAGTTACCAAAGATTCTTTATTCGCTAACAAAATCCGTTTGCCTTTTTTAATGGCGGCAAGGGTAGGTTTTAATCCTGCTGCTCCGACGATAGCAGCCATAACCATATCGGCTTCAGTAAGCTCAGCTAAATCGCATATAGCTTGTTGACCATGAAATACTTCAATATTTAATTTTAGGTCTACGAGATTTTTTCTAAGTTGCTGTGCGGCTTCTTCATCAGCCATTGCGACATAATTTGGCCTAAATTCCAAACATTGTTCAGTCATTTTGCCAACATTCTGCCCACCAGTTAAAGCAAATGCTTTAAATAAATCTGGATTTTGTCGAATAACGGCCAAAGTGCTGCAACCTATTGAACCAGTTGAACCTAAAATTGTGATATTTTTCATATTAGTAAATTAAACTTATGTTGTTTTCATTAAAAAGAGAGACAAATCTCTCATCGGGCAGTTTATCAGTAATTATCTGATCGAACAAAGTCAATTCACTAATAAATGCCGGCTTTATTTGATTAAATTTAGTATGATCGGCAATCAATATTTTTTGCGCTGATTTTTTCATTGCTTGTTGCTTCATATCTAATTCTTCAAAATGATAACAAGTTACTCCTTGTTGCAAATCAATACCTGCTGCTGAAATAAAGGCTTTATTCGGACAGATAGAATCTAACTGGTTGGATTGATGTAAACTTGTAAAGATAGAATTATTTGGTTGGAATTGACCACCGCATAAAATGATCTTACATTTAGGTTTATGTTGTAGTGCCAATAAACTATTTAATGAATAACAGATAGCAGTAAATGCAATATCATTATCTATTGCATTAATGATAAAAGGCATGGTGGTGCCACAATCAAAAAATATTGTATCGTTTTCATTGATAAATTGACTAACAAGTTTTGCAATATAAGCTTTTTCTTCAACTTGCTTATCCTGCTGATCTGAAACGAAATACTTTGCGATTGAATGACGGTCTTCATTGACAATATAGCCACCTAAGACAATTAATGAGGAGGGGTAATTGTTAAGATCACGCCTGATAGTCATTTCTGACACGGCTAATTGTTCAGCCGCTGCTTTTAGGTGGATCTTGTCAGTGTTTTTTAGGATTTCAAGGAGTTCATTTATTCTTTTTTGTGGTTGAGTTTCCATTGTTTTTCCTAAATAACAATAAGCTACATAATATATATGTAACTTATTGTTATGATTGATTAGTAATTGCTAGATGATGTACTGTTACCTGAAACGATTGCAATACCAGCACTTGCGCCTAAACGATTTGCACCAGCTTGAACCATTTTTTCGGCAGTCATACGATCACGAATACCACCAGACGCTTTCACGCCCATATTTTTACCGACCGTTTCACGCATTAATTTTACATCTTCAACTGTTGCGCCAGAAGTACTAAAGCCAGTAGATGTTTTGACAAAAGCAACGCCAATATCTTTACAAATTGTACAAACTTTAACAATTTCTTCTTTGGTTAATAAGCAAGTTTCTAAAATAACTTTTAATGGTACTGAACCGCAGGCTTTGAATACCGCTTCGATATCATTTTTAACTGCATCCCAATTATTGCTTTTTAGCCAACCGACATTGATTACCATGTCAATTTCTTCTGCACCAGCTTTAACAGCCATTTCTGTTTCATAAGCTTTAGCTGACGTAAGCATAGCACCAAGTGGAAAACCGACTACTGAACATACTTTTACATCACTACCTTTTAATAACTCTGCCACTAAAGGTACATAGCCAGAATTAACGCACACAGAATAAAAATGATATTCTTTTGCTTCATCACAGAGTTTTCCAATCTGATCTTCAGTCGCATTCATCGCTAATAAAGTATGATCAATATACTTTGCATAATCCATAAGGGTTTCCTTAAATTTTTTATTAATGTTAAATCTAGTTAATTTTGTTAATCTGTAAATAGTAATGTTATAAAAATAACAAACATAACCAAATAATGTTACTTTAATAACATTATATCGCTAATTTGTGAGAATTTGAAATATAACAACTGCTATTAATATGTTAAAGAAATAAATAAAAACGCCCAATTTAATAAAATTGGGCGTCAAAATGGTATTTATGAATTTTTGAAATAGATTAGAATTCCATTAATTCTTTCTCTTTCTCAGCAAGTACTGCATCTAATTTTTTAATAGCAGCATCGGTTGCTTTTTGAATTAAATCTTGTGATTTACGTTCATCATCTTCAGAAATTTCTTTATCTTTCAATAATGCTTTGATTTGATCATTGGCATCACGACGGATATTACGGATCGATACACGGCCTTGCTCTGCCTCACCACGAACAATTTTAGTTAAATCACGACGGCGCTCTTCAGTAAGCGGTGGCAGAGGAACTCGAATAACGGTACCCGCTGATGCCGGATTTAATCCTAAATCTGAAGTTAAAATTGCTTTTTCAATTAATGGTGTTAATGATTTATCAAATACTGTAATTGCAAGGGTTCTTGCATCTTCAGCAACGATATTGGCTAATTGACGAAGTGGTGTTGGGCTACCATAATACTCAACCATAATGCCATCTAATAAACTTGGCGATGCACGACCAGTTCTAATTTTAGAAATATGATTCTGAAACGCATCAATACTTTTTTCCATGCGCTCTTGCGCTTCTTTTTGAATCTCATTTAGCATAATAAAAACCTTTTTAAATAAATAAGACTAGCAGCTAACTGTAGCCTGATTATTGATTAATGTTCCTTCTGATTCGCCTAGAATGACGCGACGTAATGCACCGGGTTTATTCATATTAAACACACAAATTGGTAGATTATGATCACGAGCCAATGTAAATGCGGCTAAATCCATCACTTTTAATTCATCATCTAACACTTTCTCGTAATTAAGTGTTTTATAAAGTGTTGCATTAGGATCTTTTACCGGATCGGCTGAATAAACACCATCAACTTTGGTTGCTTTTAAAACCACATCAGCTTCAATTTCAATTCCGCGCAGACATGCTGCTGAATCAGTTGTGAAAAATGGGTTGCCAGTTCCTGCTGAAAGAATAACGACTTTGCCATGCTTAAGCAAGCTGATTGCTTCAGTCCAGCGATAATCATCACAAACGCCGTTTAATGGAATTGCCGACATCAAACGGGCATTAACTTCAATTCGGTGCAATGCATCACGCATAGCAAGACCGTTCATTACTGTGGCAAGCATACCCATATGGTCACCAACAACACGGTTCATGCCTGCTTTAGCAAGTCCTGCGCCACGAAATAGATTACCACCCCCAATAACAACAGCAACCTGAACTCCCATGTCGATAAGTTCTTTAATTTCTTGAGCCATACGATCAAGAACGGTTGGATCAATACCAAAACCTTCATCACCTTGCAGCGCTTCACCACTAAGTTTGAGAAGGATACGTTTATAGAAAGGGGTTACCATATGAAGTCTCACTATTTCGTTATTTAATTACTTAAAAAGCTAGCATAACTAGCTGGCAATCATTTTAAAATATTTTGTGGATAAACAAAACCGCCATGAAGGCGGTTTTGATAAAACAATTAAGATTGTTTCGACATCGCAGCCACTTCTGCTGCAAAATCAACTTCGACTTTTTCGATACCTTCACCCACTTCAAAGCGGATAAATGATGCAACAGTCGCTTTTTTCTCAGCAAGTAAAGCACCAACTGTTTTGCTTGGATCCATTACAAATGGTTGACCAGTAAGTGATACTTCACCAGTGAATTTACGCATACGGCCTTCAACCATTTTTTCTGCGATTTCACGAGGTTTGCCAGATTGCATTGCAATATCAATTTGAATATTACGTTCATGCTCAACCACATCTGCAGGTACATCGCTAGGGTCAACATATTCTGGTTTGCTTGCTGCAATGTGCATTGCAATGTGTTTAACTAATTCTTCATCACAACCGCTATTTGCTGCAACTAAAACACCAATACGTGCCCCGTGTTGATAACTACCAACTACATCGCCAGTGATTTGTTGAACACGACGGATACCGATGTTTTCACCAATTTTAGCAACTAATGCAGTACGTTCTTCTTCAAATTTTGCTTGTAAAGCTGCAATATCAGTGATTTTATCATTTAAAGCAGCTGTTGCTACTTTATCACTGAATTCTAAGAAACCAGCATCTTTAGCAACAAAGTCAGTTTCACAGTTAATTTCTAAAATAACACCAACTTTTTTATCTGCTGAAATTTTAGAAATAATTACACCTTCAGCTGCTACGCGACCAGCTTTTTTAGCTGCTTTTGCTTGACCTGATTTACGCATGTTGTCGATAGCAAGATCGATATCACCATTTGCTTCAACTAATGCTTTTTTACATTCCATCATACCTGCGCCAGTTCTTTCGCGCAGTTCTTTTACCATAGAAGCGGTAACTTCAGCCATTTTTAAATCCTCTATTTAACCATTATGATGATTTTCATTAGAATGGGTCGATGTTATTACCGACCCTGAAAATATTTGAGTTTATTATTCTGCTGCTGGAGCTTCTTCAACAAAGCTTTCTTCAGATACTGGAGATTGATTTTGTTCACGACCAGAACGAACTGCTTCAGCAACTGCATTTGCATATAATTGAATTGCACGGATTGCGTCATCATTACCAGGAACAATGTAATCAATACCATCTGGATCTGAGTTAGTATCAACAACAGCAATGACTGGAATACCTAAATTGTTAGCTTCTTTGATTGCGATATGTTCATGGTCTGCACCAATAACAAAAATCACATCGGGTAAGCCACCCATATTTTTAATTCCACCCAAGCTATTTTCTAATTTAGCCATTTCACGAGCACGCATTAGTGCTTCTTTCTTGGTTAATTTATCAAATGTACCATCATTAGCTTGTGTTTCTAAATCTTTAAGACGTTTAATTGATTGACGTACTGTTTTCCAGTTAGTCAACATACCACCTAACCAACGGTGATTAACGTAGTATTGTCCACAGCTTTCTGCTGCTTGTTTAATTGCTTCACTTGCAGCACGTTTTGTACCAACAAATAGAATTTTACCTTTACGCGCAGCAACTTTGTTTAATTCAGCTAATGCTTCATTGAACATTGGTACTGTTTTTTCAAGATTGATGATGTGAACTTTGTTACGAGCACCAAAAATAAATGGTTTCATTTTTGGGTTCCAATAACGAGTTTGGTGTCCAAAGTGTACACCTGCTTGTAACATATCGCGCATTGATACTGTAGTCATGATTTCCTCATTTTTACGTTGGGGTTATGCCTCCACATATCCGCTTTATCCGACCTTATTACTTTAAGTAAAAGGCACCCCGGCAAAGAGTAATGATATGTGTGTGTTATAACGTTAATTAATTATTAAATTTTATGCTGATGTTTCATTATTATTTTCGATAAAAATAATCTGAAATATAGCGCGCGTTTTATACCACATTTAAATTAAGATTACCAGCAGTATTTAACCTTATATCATTTTAAGTATGGATTGACGGTTATTTGATATAGTATTGAAATAGTTAATATATAAGCTAACGAAGTAAGTTCATTAGCTTATAGAAAATAAGTTGAATGGTGATTTGCGTAATTAAGCCTTTTTAACAAAACAAGCTTTAAGCATGACTTTCATCCCATCAACTTTACAATCAATTTCATGATCGCCCTCTACCAAACGAATGCCTTTAGCTTTAGCTCCTTTTTTGAGAACGGTTGATGATCCTTTTAATTTTAGATCTTTAATCAAAATAATATCGTCGCCATCAACAAGTAAATTACCATTACTGTCTTTAACTTGTAATTCATCATTAGTTGAAGTTTCTTGATTTGGGTCCCATTCGTGTGCACATTCAGGGCAGACATAAAAGGTACCATCATGGTAAGTGTGTTCTGATTGGCAAACAGGGCAATTAGGTATCGATTCCATAGTTTTTCATTATTCCAAATTAAATAAAATGGCGGTTACTATAGCAAAAAATGGCTGTTTCGTCATGGTATTCTCTTTTCCTATTTGGGTTTGACACTGCACACTGCAATATAATTAAGGTGTTTTTTATTTTTTCTAAATGTTTTAATAGTGTTACTTAAAACATAATCGGTTAGCGTAACAAAATTATCATGTGTACGCTGATACCATAAACCTAACTCAACTGATTGGTTATCTAGGCTCCAATTTGCACGATTAGCAATACGACCTTGTTGAACATTACGATGTGGATCTCTCATTATCACTATTTTAAAGATACTCTTTAGATCACTTTTGCTTTTACGTTGCGAGGTTGAATGATCTCGATAACCATCAAAATGGTGATAAGATAAGCTAATGCGACTATCCATGTCATCATCGCGATAACCTAATGCGATTTGCGTAGCTTCTCTACCAAATGATCCATATTCATAACGAGTGCTACCAAGTTCATCTTTTTCTGTATATGAGATGAAATTCAATTCTCCCCCTAAACTATTAGCTTGAGGATGAGTATTATTGGCTCCACGGTAGACTGAAATTAACCGAGCTTCACGCATATCTAAGGTACTAATATGGAAATCACCATCAGCATCCGTGATAGGTAGCCCATCTTGTAATAGTAAGACACCTCGTGATAGCGGGGCACTTTGCACTCCGGAGCCACGAATGTTTAATCTTGGTTGATCTGTACCGCCAAAAAAGTTTTGAATAATAATTCCAGGTTGATAATCAAGCGCATCTTGTAGTGTCGATAATCTATTTTTCTGTTCTGGAATGATTAAGTTAGTTGCCCCAGCAGTTTGTTTCTGTTTAACTTGTTCCTGCTGAAAAGTCGGAGACAATGAATTTTTTCTATTATCACTATCATTAGGGGTAATTGTATCATGACTTGCCTCGGCTAATATATAATCACTAAACATCATAGGCGAATAGAATAGGGTTAATATACTTATTTGAATAGCTTTATTTTTTCTGCACATAACATCTCACTTTTCATTTTATCTAATGATAATGATTGTTATTTGCATAAATAAAAAACACTATGATATTTGTCAAATATGACAAAAAATAAACAGAATTGAGTTAAATAAGTTAATTGGCTTGTTTAATTTGCATAATTTAATATTGAGGACAATAAAAAAAGGTGCACATAGTGCACCTTTTTGAGCTGATTAAGCTTAAATTATTTGATAACTTTAGCAACAACACCAGCACCAACAGTACGACCACC
>CAMLIK010000031.1 GCA_946480175.1 uncultured Gilliamella sp. | reverse complement strand
TATGGGATATCAAAGGTAAAGTAGCCAATATGCCACTTTATCAGTTATTAGGTGGAGCATCACGCACTGGTGTCATGGTTTATTGCCATACCACTGGTAAAGATATTGAAGAAGCGTTAGATGATTACGCTAAACATAAGGAAATGGGTTTTAAAGCCATTCGTGTTCAGTGTGGAATACCGGGAATGAAGACCACTTACGGTCAAAGTAAAGGTAAAAATCTGGCTTATGAGCCGGCAACACGAGGTAATTATCCAGAAGAGCAATTTTGGGCAACCGACAAATACCTTGATTTCACGCCAAAATTATTTGAAGCAGTAAGAAATAAATTTGGTTTTAATGAACATCTATTGCATGACATGCACCACCGTTTAACGCCAATTGAAGCTGCGCGTTTTGGTAAAAGTATCGAAGATTATCGTCTATTTTGGATGGAAGACCCAACACCAGCAGAAAATCAAGAGTGCTTTCGTTTGATTCGCCAACATACCGTCACGCCAATAGCGGTTGGTGAAGTATTTAACAGTATTTGGGACTGTAAACAGCTAATTGAAGAGCAACTTATTGATTACATCCGAACCACCATAACCCATGCAGGCGGCATCACGCACATGCGTCGAATCGCCGATTTTGCCGCGCTTTATCAAGTTAGAACCGGCTCACACGGGCCATCGGATTTATCACCAATCTGTCATGCAGCGGCACTTCACTTTGATATGTGGGTACCTAACTTCGGGGTGCAAGAGTTTATGGGTTACTCAGAGCAAATGTTAGAAGTTTTCTCGCCTAACTGGACCTTCACTGATGGTTATATGCATCCAAGTGATAAACCAGGTTTAGGAATCGATTTTGATGAAAAACTAGCCGCTAAATATCCATACAACCCAGCGTATTTGCCAATTGCTCGTTTAGAAGATGGCACATTGTGGAATTGGTAGAGTGAAGGAGTTTATATGAAAAGTATTGTAGTCAAAAAGCCGAATGAACTAGAAATTGAGGAACGTGAAGTTCCTCAACCAGCTAAAGGTGAAGTAAGAGTCAAAGTAAAACTAGCCGGTATATGTGGTTCGGATAGTCATATCTATCGAGGACATAACCCATTTGCAAAATATCCAAGAGTCATTGGGCATGAATTTTTTGGCATTATCGACGAAGTTGGTGAAGGGATAGATCCTTCAAGGATTGGTGAACGTGTTTCCGTTGATCCAGTTATTAGTTGTGGATGTTGTTATCCTTGTTCTGTTGGTCGCCCTAATGTTTGTTCATCCCTAACCGTTTTAGGTGTTCACCGTGATGGTGGATTTAGTCAATATGCAACCGTACCAAGTAAAAATGCCTATACGATTCCTGATGAAATAAGTGATGAATTTGCTGTGATGATTGAACCATTCACTATTGCAGCCAATGCTACAGGTCACTTAAAACCAACTGCAGATGATATTGCATTAATCTATGGTGCAGGTCCAATGGGACTAACATCAGTACAAGCACTAAAAGGTGTTTATCAAGTTAAACAAGTTATTGTTGTTGATCGAATTGACGAACGTTTAGCTATGGCACAAAAAAGTGGTGCAGATAAAGTTATAAATAATACAGATTTATCATTAAAAGAAGAATTAGAAAAACTTAATATTAAACCAACAGTTATTATTGATGCAGCATGTCACCCTTCGATTTTGCAAGAAGCAATTACCATTGCTTCTCCAGCGGCAAGAATCCTAATAATGGGCTTTTCAAGTGATCCTTGTCAAATTACTCAACAAGGAATAACCAGTAAAGAGTTATCCATTTTTTCTTCTCGATTAAATGCGAATAAATTTCCAGTTGTTATTGATTGGTTAAAGAAAAAATTAATCGACCCTCAGAAGTTAATCACACATCAATTTGATTATACGAAAGTAATTCAAGCAATTGAAACTTTTGAAAAAGATCAGAAAAACTGTTGTAAGGTCCTATTAACCTTTAGTTAGCACTAGAAAAAGTCTTGTGAATTTCAGATAAAATATTAAAAGTGAGAACAGTATGAATAAGATAGGAAATAAGAATGAAAGGGATACTTCGGATTTAGTTAAAGCCGCAGTATCAGGCTGGCTCGGAACAGCTTTAGAATTTATGGATTTTCAATTGTACTCTTTAGGTGCTGCTTTAGTTTTCCATGAAATTTTCTTCCCAGAACAATCAGCTATTATGGCGTTGATTTTAGCAATGGGTACTTATGGTGCTGGTTATGTAGCTCGAATCGTTGGTGCCTTCGTTTTTGGTCGCATGGGTGATGCAATTGGCCGTAAAAAAGTACTATTCATTACAATTACCATGATGGGCGTATGTACCACACTAATTGGCGTGTTACCAACTTATGCTCAAGTTGGTATTTTTGCACCATTGATGTTGGTTGTTTTACGTATTATTCAAGGGTTAGGCGCAGGTGCTGAAATTTCAGGTGCTGGAACTATGCTTGCTGAATATGCACCAAAAGGGAAAAGAGGAATAATTTCTTCATTAGTTGCGATGGGAACGAACTGTGGAACATTAAGTGCAACAGCAATATGGGCATTTATGTTCATTTTATTAGATAAAGATCAGTTAGTTGCATGGGGATGGCGTGTTCCATTTATTGCCAGTGTAATTGTTATGATTTTCGCAATCTGGTTACGAATGAATTTAAAAGAAAGCCCAGTATTTGATGAAGTTAATGATACAAATGCACCAAAAAATGATGATAAAGCACATATCTCATTACTTGGAATGTTTAAAAGTAAATCATTTTGGTTAGCTACAGGATTACGGTTTGGACAAGCAGGAAATTCTGGTTTGATCCAAACTTTCTTAGCGGGATATTTAGTACAAGCATTACTCTTTAATAAAAGTATTCCAACCGATGCAATTATGTTTAGTTCAATAGTTGGTTTCTTGACAATTCCTTTTTTAGGTTGGTTATCTGATAAGATCGGTCGAAGAATTCCTTATATTATACTGACATTGTCGTCAATTATACTTGCCTATCCAATGTTATCTATCATTGTCGATATAAATCATTCTGTAAATACTATTACATTATGTTTAATTCTCATTCATAATATTGCCGTTTTAGGTTTATTTGCCCTAGAAAACATTACTATGGCCGAAATGTTCGGTGCTCGTAATCGATTTACACAAATGGCAATATCTAAAGAAGCAGGAGGATTAATTGCAGTAGGATTTGGTCCAATTTTGGCTGGAATTTTCTGTAACATGGTTGATGATTGGTGGCCAATTGTGGCTATGATTATCGTTTACTCTTGTATTGGTCTTATCTCCGCTATCCTTATGCCTGAGGTAAAAGATCGTGATTTAGCTGACCTAAATGATGCAGCAGATAGTAAAAATTAAACGGAAAAAATAATGAGATTATCAAATCAAACTTTATCACAACTACCTAAAGAGGTAGTTGTTCCAACTTATGATAGAAGCAAAATCAAAACCAAAATTGTTCATCTTGGTTTTGGGGCATTTCATCGTGCCCATCAAGCAGTTTATGCAGATATATTAGCCGCACAGCATGATAGTGATTGGGGTTATTGTGAAGTTAATTTGATTGGTGGTGAAACACAAATTCAAGATTTAAAACAGCAAGATTGCTTATTTAGTGTATGTGAAATGTCTTATGATAACTGGAATACCCGCGTAGTAGGTATTGTAAAAGAAGCATTACATGCAGATATTGATGGAATACAAAAAATCTTAGATGTGATGACTCGGCCAGAAATTGCAATTGTGTCGATAACTGTTACCGAGAAGGGCTATTGTTATTTGCCTTCAACATCATCAATTGATACCAATAATTCATTAATTAGTCATGATATCGCGAATCCTCATGCGCCTAAATCAGTTCCAGGTGTTATTGTAGAGGCCTTACGTTTACGTAAAGAAAAGGGGGTAAAACCTTTCACCGTTATGTCTTGTGACAATATGCCTGAAAATGGCCATGTTACTCGTAATGTTGTTTTAGCGCTGGCTAAACAGCAAGATGCAAATTTAGCTCAATGGATTGACGAAAATGTGACTTTCCCATCAACTATGGTTGATCGAATAGTACCAGCAGCCACACCTGAAACAATGGCTAAAATAAAAAAACAACTTGGTGGAATTGATGATCCAGCAGGTATTGCTGGTGAGCCATTTAGACAATGGGTGATTGAAGATAACTTCGTTGCTGGTCGTCCTCAGTGGCAGAAAGCTGGAGCAGAACTCGTTGTTGATGTTTTGCCTTATGAAGAGATGAAATTACGCATGTTAAATGGTAGTCACTCATTTTTTGCATACTTAGGCTATTTAGCAGGTTATTTACATATCGATGAATGCATGCAGGATCCTAATTATGTTAACGCAGCTAGACATTTAATGTTAAATGAACAAGCAACTACTTTGCGAGTAAAAGATGTTGATTTGCCTGCATATGCTGATTCATTATTAGATCGTTATCGAAACACAGGTCTAAAGCATCGAACATGGCAAATAGCCATGGATGGAACCTTGAAATTACCACAACGTATGCTTGATTCAATTCGCTATCACTTAGCTGACAATACCTCATTTGATTGCCTTGCTTTAGGTGTTGGCGCATGGATGCGTTATGTAAGTGGGGTTGATGATGCGGGTAATTTGATTGATGTAAGTGATCCATCAATTAGCAAAATAAAACAGTTAGTTGCTAATAGTGCCGATGACGAAAATAGAGTCAACGCACTGTTATCCCTAACTCATGTATTTGGTAGTGATTTAACAAATAATTCACTTTTTGTTAAGAAGGTAACGACAGCATATCTCTCTTTACGAGATTTTGGCGCTAAAAAGACAGTTGAAAATTTAACTCAACTTTTTTAAAATTACAGAGATAACTAACAATAATTAATAATCAAGGTGTAATCGCATTATTTAGCAATTACACCTTTTATATTTAGCCCCCCAAATATTTAATATATAGCATTTTTTTTAAAATACTTTTCTTATAATTAAAAATCACCTACTATTCACTTTAATACAATTAATTAAATAAGAATGGTATATGTTTAAACTTATCGAATTGAATATTTCAGAGCCTGTTAATCAACAAGTTTATCGTACATTAAGAAGAGCGATTATCACTTGTCAGGTTTTACCTGGCGTTTTACTTTCTGAAAAAGAAATTTCTGCTCAATTCAATGTATCGCGCCAACCAGTTCGCGAAGCTTTCATCAAATTAGCTGAAGCAGGGTTGGTTAAAATTCTTCCGCAACGAGGGACATTTGTAACCAAAATATCGGTTAAAAAAGTAATTGATGGTCAATTTATTCGTGAAGCAGTTGAATGCGCAATTATTAAACGTGTTGCACAAGAAATTAGTGATTCTGATCTATTATCACTCGAAAAAAATCTAAAAGAGCAAATTGACGCTAACAAACATAAAGATATCCGTTATTTTTTAGAAAAAGACGATGAATTTCACAAAATTTTGATGAATGTTATTGATTGTCCAATGGCATGGGAAACCGTCGAAAATATTAAAGCAATGATGGATAGGGTAAGATATCTCACTTTAGAAGATGTTTCTCCACCAGAAGACTTGGTTAAACAACATGAAAAAATCGTTATTGCACTAAAAAAACATGATCCAGAAATGGCAGCATTTGCACTTCATGAGCATTTAACGACTATATTAAAGACGATAAAAATAGTATCGCAACAACATAATGAGTGGTTTGTTGATTAAATTATTATCAAATAATAATACTAACTAATCAGCGACTTTATTTTTTGAATTAAGCATAATTTATCAATCGAGACTTTTTAGCATGATAAAACAAGTTAAAATCCGAGTATCTGGCCGTGTTCAAGGTGTGGGTTTCCGTTTTTTTACCTATCAACAGGCTGCTAAGTTAGGGTTAGCAGGCTATGTAAAAAATTTGGATAATGGGGATGTCGAATTAGTTGCTAAAGGGGATAGTTTGACAATAGCTAAGTTAATACAGTGGATTGAACAAGGCGGTCCTGCATCTGCTCGCATAACCAATATCCATGTTACGAAATTGGTTCCTGAACATGATTTAACTTCTTTTAATGTCAGATATTAATTTAACAAAAAATAAAGTAAAATAAGGCAATTTTTGGTGATTAGTAATAAAGGTCCATTTTTATTAATGATTAATCTTATTTACGTAATTAATATAAACTATGAATAAAAAAAATTTAATCTGTATTTTACTACTCATTTTGATAATTGGTGTTTATTATAGTTACCAAACAGAAGATAGCATTACGATCGCCCCATCAAAAGCAAACTCGCCTGATACACCTATTTATCAGAGTGATGATATGACAACTAATGTCTATGATTTATCGGGCACCATGGTCTATAAGATTGAATCAAGTAAAGTAAAACATTTTGATAATACTGAAAATACAGATTTTGATTTACCTAATGTCACTCTTTACGATCAGGAGCATGCTGCGACTTGGCATATTCAAGCAAAACGCGCAATGTTGACTAATGATAAATTAATCTACCTTTATAAAGATGTAGTGTTAACAAATTTAACGCCTGATTCGCAATTACAACAAGTATTAACAGATAATGCAGTAGTCGATTTAAAAACACAACTTGTAACGTCTGATGATCCAGTAAAAATTAAAGGAATTGGCTTTTTTTCGACTGGTACAGGTTTAGTTGGCAATTTAAGAGAAAAAACGGCAAATATACTTGAAAATATAAAAACCTTCTATAATACTGAGGCACAATAAAAAATGAGATTAAAAAAACAAGCAATTTACCTACTGTATTTTTTATTCTGTTTATCATTTACTTGTTTTGCAGATGAATCGACTGCGGAATCTTCTTCCTCCCCAAAAGACCAAAAGATGTTTGCTAATGACAAACCTATCGCAATTGATGCTGATAACCAACAAATTGATATTGAAAAAAATATCATCACCTTTAATGGTAATGTTCAGATTGTTCAAGATGGTCTAACTATTTGGGCTGATAAAGTCGTGATAACCGATATGCAAGACTCAACTAAACAAAAAATTACAGGATATGGTAACCCTGTAAAATATAAACAAATTATACCTAAAAATAATAAAGTTGTGACAGGTCACTCATCGCAGGTTATCTATGATGTGAAGGAAAGTAACGTTGTATTGCAAGGTGATGCCGAGCTGATTCAGCAAGATAATCGAATAAAAAGTTCAATTATTACTTATGATGTAAAAAATCAACGAATAATTGCACAGCCGGGTAAAAATGAACGAGTAAAAACTACTATCATCCCAATTCAAGTTAAAGAGATGAATAAATAAAATGTCAATTTTAAAAGCCGAAAGCCTCGCTAAAGTTTATAAAAAACGGCGTGTTGTTGAAGATGTAAGTCTAACTGTCAATTCTGGCGAAATCGTTGGTTTACTTGGCCCTAACGGTGCTGGTAAAACCACTACTTTTTATATGGTAGTTGGCATTGTGACTTTGAATGCTGGAAAAATCTATCTCGATGATCATGATATCAGTATTTTACCGTTACATGAACGTGCTCAAAAGGGTATTGGCTATTTACCTCAAGAAGCCTCAATATTTAGAAAATTATCTGTTATTGATAATATTATGGCTATTTTAGAAACGCGCAAGGATATTGATAAAAATGAGAAATTGAATCGGGCCGAGGAGCTACTTGAAGAATTTCATATCACACATATTCGGGACAATATAGGCCAATCTTTATCTGGTGGTGAACGACGACGAGTTGAAATAGCTAGAGCCTTAGCTGCGAATCCAAAATTCATTTTACTTGATGAACCTTTTGCTGGCGTTGATCCGATTTCAGTTATTGATATCAAAAATATCATTAAACACCTACGAGATCGCGGGTTAGGGGTGCTAATTACCGATCATAATGTCCGTGAAACGCTTGATGTTTGTGAGCGCGCCTATATAGTAAATAAAGGTCATTTAATTGCTGAAGGTACGCCAGATAGTATATTAAATAATGACTATGTTAAACGCGTTTACTTAGGACATGAATTCAGATTATAGATTATGATGAAACAAGGCTTACAACTGAAGGTTTCGCAACAGTTGTCAATGACGCCACAATTGCAACTCGCAATTCGTATGTTGCAATTGTCGACTTTAGAATTACGACAAGAAATTCAAACCGCACTTGAAGACAATCCATTATTAGAGATTGCTGATCAATATGATGAAGTCAACGTTGAGCAGCATGAGCTTAACGAAAATATTGATACCCGCGAAGCACTAGATAGCCAAGAAATTCCAGACGATATTCCTTTAGATGCATCTTTAGATGATATTTATACTGCCGGCACACCATCAGGAACCTATTGGGATTATCGTAATGATGAGTTACCAATTTATCAAGGTGAAACGCATGAAACATTACATGACTATTTAAATTGGCAATTAGATTTAACGCCTTTTAGTGATATTGATCGTGCAATTGCACTATCCATTATTGAAGCAATTGACGATAGAGGTTACCTAACAGTTTCGACTCAAGAAATTTTAGAGGAACAAGGTAATAGTGAGATTGAGATCGACGAAGTTGAAGCTGTATTAAAGCGAATTTGGCATTTTGATCCAATTGGCGTTGGAGCTAGAACTTTACAAGAATCCTTATCTATTCAAATTCAACATTTAACACCACCAGCATTAGTAACAGAGATCATCGGTAATTATTTAGATTTATTGGCAAGTCATGATTATAGAACCTTAAAAAAACGATTAGATGCTTCTGATGAGCAGTTAAAAGAGGCGATTAATTTCATTCAGCATTTACAACCTTATCCCGGCGATTCGGTTAACACCACGCCACCTGATTATGTTATTCCAGATGTTATAGTTAAAAAAATTACAGGTAAATGGACAGCAGAATTGAATAATGATACTGTCCCAACTCTTCGCATCAATCAACAATATGCTGCGATGGAAAAAATAAGTAATGAAAGTGACAGTCAATATATTCGTTCACATTTACAAGATGCTAATTGGTTTATTAAAAGTGTCGAAAATCGTAACGAGACTTTATTAAAAGTTAGCCAATTTATTGTTGAGCGCCAACAAGCTTTCTTTGAAAAAGGTGCTGAATATATGAAGCCAATGATTTTGTCTGATGTCGCTGAGGCGATTGATATGCATGAATCGACAATCTCACGAGTAACAACACAAAAGTATCTACAATGCCCAACCGGCATCTTTGAGTTAAAATTCTTCTTCTCAAGCCATGTTAATACTGAATCAGGTGGTGAAGCTTCATCTACAGCCATTCGGGCTTTAATTAAAAAATATATTTCCGAGGAAGATGCAAAAAAACCTTTGAGTGATAGCAAATTAGTTTCAATCCTTGAAAATCAAGGCATAATTATTGCTCGGCGAACGGTAGCAAAATATCGTGAGGCATTGTCGATACCACCGTCAAATCAACGAAAACAGCTTTAATATTAGTTAGCTGTTTTCGATTCTTTTACTATTAATTTCTAAATCACTTTTTGCGTTTCAATAATCATCATATCAGAGGTAAAAGATCCATCTGATTGTAATTCGAAGTAAGATTTTGTATCTTGAGATGCACTTATTTGATAACTTTTTATCGCATCTACTAAATTATTCGGTGTACGCATACGTTTTATCCAACTATCAAAAATCAAGGGTAAACGATAGCGTTGAATCTTATCAATAGTAAATCCAGCTTCGCTTAAAAATGTCAGCCATTCGCCTGACGTATAGTCGCGTACGTGGGAAGTGTCACGTAGTGCTTCAATCGTTTGTAACCAAATATCTAAAACAGGCTGACCAGGCGAAACCACATCCATAATAATTAATTTACCATTTGGTTTGGTGATACGATGTAATTCACGCAAACTTTTACCCACATCCTGCCAATGATGGGCAGAATAACGGCTGACGACAATATCAAAATAGTTATCGTCAAATGGTTGATGCTCAGCATAACCATGCACGGTGGCAATATTTTTTAAGTTACGCTCATCCGCAGTTTGTTCAACCACTGCTAACATTTGCTCTGATAGATCGTAAGCTGTGACATGTTTAACCTGTTTTGCTGCAATAAAACTGACATGGCCTGCGCCACATCCCATATCTAAAAATTCAGCATTAGGATAATTAGTTAAAAAGCTGGATAGATATTCAAGATCCGCTCCTTGTGCATGAACTTTACTGGTTAAGTAGGCGTTAGCTTGCTGGCCGAACTGTTGATTTACTTTATCATGATGGGTTGTCATTAATTTTTCCTATACAAGGCGCTTACGCGCCTTAATAAATTAATTTAAGAATGTAGGAATTTTATGCTCAAAAGAGCTGATAGCATCTTCATGTTGTAGGGTTAAACCAATATTATCTAAACCATTTAATAAACAGTGGCGTTTGAAGGCATCAATTTTAAATGAATATTGTTTGTCGCCAGCAATGACGACTTCATTAACTAAATCAATAGTAAATTCAATTCCCTCATTGGCTTCAACCAATTTAAACAACTCATCAACTTCTTCTTCAGACAAGTTAACTAATAATAGTTGATTATTGAATGAGTTATTATAAAAGATATCAGCGAAGCTCGAGCCAATAATAGTTTTAAATCCATAGTCGGTTAATGCCCATGGTGCATGTTCACGCGATGATCCACAACCAAAGTTTTCACGAGCTAATAAAATACTCGCACCTGCATATCGAGGTTTATTTAATACAAATTCTGGATTAGGTTGTTTGCCAGCATCATCTAAAAATCGCCATTCATGAAATGCATGTTGCCCAAATCCGGTACGAGTAACTTTCTGTAAAAATTGTTTAGGAATAATCGCATCAGTATCAACGTTCGCCGCATCTAAAGGAACGACCAATCCTGTATGTGTTGTAAATTTTGCCATGACAAGTCTCCTTAAAACGGTTTGCGAATATCAGTAAAATGACCAGTAATGGCCGCCGCTGCTGCCATTGCCGGGCTAACTAAATGTGTTCTTGCATCACGACCTTGTCGACCTTCAAAATTACGGTTACTGGTAGATGCACAGCGATCACCTGGTGCTAATTTATCATCATTCATCGCTAAACACATTGAACATCCTGGTAAACGCCACTCAAAACCGGCATCGATAAAAATCTTATCTAATCCTTCAGCCTCTGCCTGTTCACGCACCGGACCGGAACCCGGAACGACTAAAGCTTGAACACCATCGGCGACTTTACGACCTTTGGCAACTTCAGCAGCGGCACGCAGATCTTCAATACGGGAATTAGTACATGATCCAATAAATACTTTATTGATCTTGATATCTGACATTTTGGTACCTGCTGTTAATCCCATATAAGCTAATGCACGTTCAGCTGAATGTTTTTCAATTGGATCGGAAAAATCTTGAGGATTTGGTACTTGAGAATCAATAGCGGTTACTTGACCAGGATTAGTTCCCCAAGTTACTTGCGGAGCAATATCTTTTGCTTCTAAAATCACAATCGTATCGAAATGTGCTCCTTCATCTGTTTTTAAGGTTTTCCAGTAAGCAACAGCTTGCTCAAAATCTTCACCTTTAGGTGAAAATTGACGACCTTTTAAATATTCAAATGTGGTTTCATCTGGTGCAACTAATCCAGCTTTGGCACCCATTTCAATGGCCATATTACATAATGTCATTCGGCCTTCCATTGACAAAGAAGTAATTGCTTCGCCACAAAATTCTACGACATGACCTGTACCACCAGCACTGGTGGTTTTACCAATGATCGCTAGAATAATATCTTTGGCGGTAATGCCATCAGCGACTTTGCCTTTGACCTCGATTTTCATCGTTTTAGCTCGACCTTGTTTCAATGTTTGGGTAGCTAAAACATGTTCAACTTCCGATGTCCCAATCCCAAAAGCTAATGCACCAAAAGCGCCATGTGTTGCGGTGTGTGAGTCACCACAAACAATGGTCATACCCGGTAATGTCATCCCTTGCTCAGGACCAACAACATGCACAATACCTCGTAATGGACTTTGTAAACCGTATAAAGAGACGCCAAACTCTTCTGCATTTTTAGCTAATTCGGTTAGCTGAATTCGTGCCATCTCACTACAAGCGCTTAAATCATTACTTTTCGTTGAGGTGTTGTGATCCATTGTGGCGAAGGTTTTATGCGATTGTCGGACTTTACGATTCATTGCTCGTAAACCATCAAAGGCTTGAGGAGAGGTGACTTCATGAACCAAATGGCGGTCGATATACAAAATAGGGGTTTCATTAGGTGCTTCATAGACAACATGTGCATCATATAATTTTTGATACAATGTTTTTGGTTTTGTAGACATTGCTTATATTCCTTTAATATTCTTGCAAAAGGGTTAATACGATCGATTAACCCTTACTTTAAAAATTAAATTAAACGACAAATGGTATCGCCCATTTCATCGGTAGAAACATAACTACCACCACGAGCAAGATCAATAGTGCGAGTACCTTGTTCTAAAGCTTTGTTAACTGCATTTTCAATAGCTTTAGCAATATCATCACGTTTTAAACTATAACGAACTAACAGTGCTAATGATAAAATTTGTGCAGCAGGATTAGCGATATTTTTACCTGCAATGTCAGGCGCACTACCACCAGCAGGTTCGTATAAACCAAAGCCATCTTCATTTAAACTGGCAGAAGGTAACATTCCCATTGAGCCGGTAATCATGGCGCATTCATCTGATAGGATATCACCAAATAAGTTAGAACAAAGTAATACATCAAATTGCGCAGGATCTTTCACTAATTGCATAGTGGCATTATCAATATACATATGCTCTAATGTGACATCTGGGTACTGTTTAGCTACTTCACTTACAACTTCACGCCACAAAATAGAAGTTTGTAGAACATTTGCTTTATCTACTGACGTTACTTTTTTACGACGGATTTTCGCTGCTTCAAATCCCATACGGGCAATTCGTTCAATTTCAAAGCGGTGATAAACTTCTGTATCAAAAGCACGCTCTTGTGGGCCAGTTCCTTCACGACCCTTAGGTAAACCGAAATAGATACCACCAGTTAACTCACGCATACATAAAATATCAAAGCCACGGTTAGCGATATCTTCACGTAACGGACATAATTCTTCTAACCCTTGATATAAACTAGCAGGGCGCATGTTGGCAAACAATTTAAAATGTTTGCGTAGTGGTAATAGTGCACCGCGTTCAGGTTGTTGGTCAGGGGGTAAATTGGTCCATTTTGGTCCACCAACTGAGCCAAATAAGATAGCATCAGCTTTTTCACATCCTTCTAACGTCTCTTTTGGTAATGGGCAACCGTGAATATCAATTGCTGCACCACCCACATCATATTCACTAGTTGTAATGGCTAGGTTATATTTTTGACGAATAACCTCTAACACTTTATAGGCTTGTTTCATCACTTCTGGGCCTATACCGTCACCAGGTAACACTGCAATATGGTAATTTTGTGACATATCTATTCCTTAACAATCTAATTATATTTTAAGTATTTCGTTATTAAGTAACGAAACAATGTTTACTTTTTAGTCTTGGTGCAATTTTTGTTTTTGTTCTGCAACCTGATTTGCTCTATAAACATTATTTAACACATTAATTAATGCTAATGCTGATGAATGAACAATGTCGGTAGCAAGCCCAACTCCATGGAATTTACGTCCTTTATATTCGGCAACGATATCGACTTGACCCAAGGCATTTTCACCCTGTCCTTTAGATGCTAATTGATATTTCACAATTGAAATAGGTTCGCCAGTAATACGATTTATCGCTTGATAAACAGCATCAACAGGGCCATTACCTGTTGCTGCATCTGAATATTTTTGATCGCCAATAATCAAACTAACTGAAGCGGTTGAAACGACAGTAGAGCCAGATTGTACATTAAAATAATCCAATACATAATGCTCTTCATCATCTTTAATTTGATTAATAAAAATTAATGCTTCTAAATCATAATCAAAAACCTGGCCTTTTTTATCGGCAAGTTCTAAAAAGGCTTGGTAAACTTGATCTAAATTATAATCGTTATCCTGATAACCTAATTCAGCTAAACGATGTTTTACTGCAGCTCGGCCTGAACGAGAAGTTAAATTTAATTGGATTTGATTTAAACCGATCGACTCAGGGGTCATGATTTCGTAGGTTTCACGATTTTTTAACACGCCATCTTGATGGATGCCGGATGAGTGCGCAAAGGCATTACTACCAATAACCGCCTTGTTAGACGGTATCGGTGTATTGGTAATTTGGCTGACGATTTGACTGGTACGATAGATCTCTTGATGATTAATATTGGTGTGAACGTTTAAGATATTTTGGCGGACTTTAATCGCCATAATAACCTCTTCTAAAGCTGTATTACCAGCGCGTTCACCTAAACCATTCATCGCGCCTTCAATCTGCCTAGCACCTTCTTGAATCGCGCTAATCGAGTTAGCCACCGACATGCCCAAGTCATCATGACAATGAACAGAGATAATCGCTTTATCAATGTTCGGGACACGTTCAAATAAGGTACGAATAATGCCACCAAATTGATAAGGGACAGTATAACCGACAGTATCCGGAATATTGATCGTTGTTGCCCCTGCTTGAATTGCTGCTTCAACAATCCGACATAAGTTATCAATTGGGGTACGGCCTGCATCTTCACAAGAAAACTCCACATCATCTGTATAATTACGTGCACGTTTAACACAGTGCACAGCCTGTTCAACGACATCTTCAAATGTCATTTTTAATTTATCTTTAACATGTAGCGTTGATGTTGCCATAAAAGTATGAATACGAAATTGATCGGCTACTTTTAAAGCTTCGGCTGCTACATCAATGTCTTTATCAATACAACGAGACAACGCACAAACACGACTATTTTTAATGGTTTTAGCAATAGTTTGTACTGATTCAAAATCACCTGGAGATGAGATAGGGAAACCAACTTCCATTACATCTACCTGCATTCTTTCTAATGCTAAAGCTATTTGAAGTTTTTCTTTAACACTTAAACTTGCTTGTAACGCTTGTTCACCATCACGTAATGTTGTGTCAAAAATAATAATTTGATCGCTCATTGTTATTTCCTTTATATTTTAGCGCTATCTCGGTATTTCAAGTTAAGAAAACAAAAAACCCGCACTTTAGCGCGGGTTCTTGTTAATTTGTCGAGTTAATTATTAAATCACTTTTACTCCACACACAAGCTATCCGCGCAAACTGATGCGAGGAGGAGGCTGAGTAGGAGGTTTGTAAATTTAATCATTAACTTCTCAATATTATTTATTGAAATATTTGTACAATTTTTATCAAAAATTTTTACCTATGTCAAGGAAGATATTCTAATTATGAATTTTTGCATGGCTAAATTTAGTTAAGATCTGATTAGATATGATGCATTTAGCATATTTTATTAATAATCAATGAAAAGAATGCTAAGAAATAAATTGAAAAATAGTCCAATAGTATGCAGAATGGTTGGAGTTTAGGGTATAAGCGCCTGATAAGTAGTTTTCAATAGATTCAAAATAATCATTTCAATAACAAGAATGCTCATTATTTATGTATCCATTTCTGCTCTAAAAATAGATTTACCCAAATAACGCTATTTCAACATTAATTATCATTTATTGGAGCCATTATGAATATCGTCGAAATTTCACAAAAACGTTATACCACCAAACATTATGATAAAACCAAAAAGATTCCTAAAGATAAACTTGAACAGTTACTAACTGTATTAAGAAATAGTCCTTCGTCGGTTAACTCACAACCTTGGCATTTTTATATTATTGATAATGATGCGGCTAAAAATAAAATTTTACCAGCTATTGCTGAATTTAATCAGCCACGAGTAACTGATTCTTCTCATACTATTTTATTTTGTATTAAATCACCTTTAGAAGATGCACATTTAGTTAATTTACTTAACCAAGAAGAGAAAGATGGCAGATTACCATCATCCGAACTTAAACAAACTCAGGATGAGTCAAGACGTTTCTTTGTCACAAAAAACAGTAAAACAATTGAGTCCCAACAGAGTTGGGAAGGCAAACAAACTTATTTAGCATTAGGACAATTACTTTTTGCCGCTGCTGCTATTGGTGTTGATTCAACTGCCGTAGAAGGCTTTGATTGTGACAAAATGGATGAAATTTTGGAATTAAAACGAAAAGGCCTAAAAAGCCTAGTTATTGCAACATTAGGTTATCGTTCTGAGAATGATGGTAATGCCCATCGTCCAAAATCGCGGTTACCAAAAGAACAGATTTTTACATTTTTATAAAATGACAAAAAATATTCTCCATATTAAATGAATATGGAGAATATCCACCCAGACTTTATTGCAACATCTTTTCGGCTAGATGAGCCAATATCATTGCACTTGAATTGATAAGTTTTTTTAAACTAATAGGCTAGAAAATTCATCAAATGAAGTAACTAGGGTTGTTTCTTCGAACGTTTCTAAATCTTCCTCTTTTAATAAATCCATACATTTTTTATTGGCCGTCATTAGTGGAAAATCTGAACAAGTAAAAAGCATCGGATATTGGTGAATAAGTGAATAAATAGCTTTTTCTAATTCAATATGATCACAAGGACTTAAAATATCGATTGATGAGACTATACTTTCATCCTCTTCGTCAAAAGAGAAAATTAAGGTACAAGAGTTAGATATAATTTTGTCATCATAAATCTCATCTCCATATTCTAATGAATATTCTTCATCATTTACTTTCGTGCAATACGGACTAAATGCATTTAAAACCATGTTTTGCCGAACAGAGTTATCCATTGCAATAATGCCATATTCAATTCCCATACTATTTTTTCCTTAAATACGTATAATTGAGGTAAAAATCAATAATTATCAGTATAGAACCATAAAGTGAAATAGTAAATAGTGATGCACAAAATTAGAACGGAATTCAAATGGGTTAAAATTGATAGTTTAATTAATCTTTCAAACATTCATTATTAATTAGTGAATTGATATATAATAAATTCATTACATTCTTACAAATAACGCTAGACCAAGCTTTCAGAATCATTACAATATACGCCATCAATCATCTAGTAATATCATTGAGTTGCTAGTTTTAATTAATTAAACGGATAATGATTTATGGCGCAATATGTCTATACCATGAACCGCGTGGGGAAGATTGTTCCCCCTAAACGCTATATTTTAAAAGATATTTCTTTAAGTTTTTTTCCGGGAGCTAAAATTGGTGTTCTCGGTTTAAATGGAGCAGGTAAGTCTACATTATTACGCATTATGGCTGGCGTAGATACCGAGATTGAAGGTGAAGCTCGTCCGCAACCAGATATTAAAATCGGTTATTTACCTCAAGAACCTAAACTTGATCCTAAACAAACTGTACGTGAAGCAATTGAACAGGCGGTTGGTGATGCTAAAAACGCATTAGCTCGCTTAGATGAAGTTTATGCCGCTTATGCCGATCCTGATGCCGATTTTGATAAATTAGCCAAAGAACAAGCCGAGCTTGAAGCAATAATTCAATCGCAAGATGCCCACAATCTTGATAACCAATTAGAGCGTGCAGCTGATGCCTTACGCCTACCAGATTGGGATGCTAAGATTGAGAACTTATCCGGTGGTGAGCGTCGTCGTGTTGCTATCTGCCAATTATTGCTTGAAAAACCTGATATGTTATTAATTGACGAACCAACCAACCATTTGGATGCTGAATCGGTTGCTTGGTTAGAACGCTTTTTACATGATTATGAAGGTACAGTGGTTGCTGTTACCCATGACCGTTATTTCTTAGACAATGTTGCTGGTTGGATTTTAGAGTTAGACCGTGGTGAAGGTATTCCATGGGAAGGTAACTACTCATCTTGGCTTGAACAGAAAGATCAGCGATTAGCTCAAGAAGCGGCAACCGAATCGGCGCGTCGTAAATCAATTGAAAAAGAATTAGAGTGGGTACGTCAAAATCCAAAAGGTCGTCAAGCAAAAAGCAAAGCACGGTTAGCGCGTTTTGAAGAATTAAATAGCAATGATTACCAAAAACGTAATGAAACTAATGAACTCTTTATTCCACCTGGGCAACGTTTAGGAGATAAAGTTATCGAAGTGGCTAATTTAACCAAATCATATGGCGATCGCGTATTAATTGATAACCTCTCATTTAGCATTCCGAAAGGAGCCATTGTGGGTATTATTGGGCCTAATGGTGCCGGTAAATCAACGCTATTTAGAATGTTATCAGGTAAAGAGCAACCGGATTCAGGCACTATTACTTTAGGTGATACCGTCCAACTCGCTTCTATCGATCAGTTCCGCGATAGTATGGATGATAAAAAAACCGTTTGGGATGAAATTTCTAATGGTCAAGATATTATGCGCATTGGTAATTTTGAGATCCCAAGTCGTGCCTATGTCGGACGCTTTAATTTCAAAGGCGTTGATCAGCAAAAACGTGTTGGTGAGCTGTCTGGTGGTGAACGCGGGCGTGTACATTTAGCTAAATTATTACAAGTTGGTGGTAATGTACTATTACTTGATGAACCGACCAATGATCTTGATGTCGAAACCTTGCGTGCACTGGAAAATGCCTTATTAGAGTTTCCGGGCTGTGCGTTAGTCATTTCGCATGACCGCTGGTTCTTAGACCGTATTGCCACTCATATTTTAGATTACCAAGACGAAGGGCATGTTGAGTTCTTTGAAGGTAATTTTACTGAATATGAAGAGTGGAAAAAACGCACTTTAGGGGCAGAAGCGCTTGAACCTAAACGTGCTAAATATAAACGAATTGCCAAATAGCTTTATAAAAAATTCCGCCGATAATTATCGGCGGTTTTTTTTATTACTGAATAAATAAAAAAATTTACAGCAAGGATTTGGATGTCTTAACTAACTTAGCGAAAGTATCGGTTAATAATCGAGGAATGGCTGTGGTACCACGCGCTTTAGCATCATCACAAACGGCAATCGCTAAATCTGGTTTGGAACTTTTGTGGATTGCTTTTTGAATAATTTTCGGTACTGACATATCAATATGGGCAACGGTATTATAAGCAGCTAACTTATATACGTGACTAAAACCATGTTTAAAGAGAAAATTTTCAATGTCACGGGCTGGCAATACGGTGATATAATCATTTAAATCTTCGCCGGGTGCACATTGTGATTGTACCGTCTCAGCATATTTTTTCCCTGCCATATCACCATCAGTAATGACATACCAGCGGATCCCCATTTTATTAGCATAGTGAATTAATGGTTTTAAACCACATTGAGCAAATTCCAACAATTGGATTCCCTCCGAACTTAGATGATAGCCGCTTTGTTCGGCAAGCTCTCTGAGTAACCAAACTTCAGTTTCGCCTTCAACCAGTAACCAGCAACGGGCAAATAGTGCAGTAGGGCGTCGATAAAGGACATGGAACAAAATGCGTCGACTATCGCCAACACTTAACCCATGAGGAGCAATATACTTACTGACAATTTGATCCGGTTGGCGGATCAATCGGTAAATACTCTCTAATGGAAACAGAGAAACTAAATCGCTTGAGTTAGAGGTAATAATTTTTTGGGTAGGTAAATTTTTTAATAAACGAAAGCCAACCGATAAAATAATTGGATGTAACTGGCTTTCAGGTTCTTCTAAAACTAAAATTGGTACTGAACTGTGAGAGAGAGGATTATCTCCTTTAGCATTAACAATCGAACCAAATATACCTAAAAGTGCGGTGCGAAGATAATCATTATCTAAATCATCTAAGACATTATTGATTCGTTCGAGCGAATTCCAATCCTCGGTTTTCGGGCTATTTTTTTGTGCTAATTGTTTATATTTAGATCGTTGTTGAGAATCAACAAAATAGTATTCTAATAACGAACGAGCAGCTTGTAAGCCACGATTAAGCTCATCTTGACTTAATTGTGCCGAGTGTGCTTTTAATTGATCAGATAGTTGTTCAATAAAGTATTGTGATAAAGGTTCATTTGTGACAGGTAAATCCTTAGCATTCACTGAATTTTTAAGCGGCATGACCGGATTTAAATTAATTAAAATAGCGATTAATAATTTTGGATTATCTAGATTTAACCTTTCACCATATTCATCCAACAAATTATGTTCAGTGATAATAGTATCACCATTTTTTTGGGCATTAATTTGGTAAGTAATTCGATATAAATTGTCTGCTGGTAAGCGATAACTAACGGCTGTCAGAGGCTGATAAGCTTGTTCAGTTAATTGATTTGCATAAGATTCACAATAAACAACATTTATTGAAATGTGATTGCCATCATCCTTATCATAATAGAAATCTGATTCGACAAATTGATAAAATTTATTATCTAGAGTTAGCAATTTTAATGCACTGATTAAACTCGATTTACCCCATTGGTTTTCACCAATAAGTACGCTAGATTTAGCATTAAGCTTTAACGAAAGTTGCTTAATCCCCCTAAACCCTTTGATATCAATTTGTTCAATAAACATGCCATTTCCTTATGATTAAAGATGATACTTTTCAGTTCGTTTCGCGATGCGCTCAGCTTTTCGCTTAGCACTAGCAATTAATTTATGTTCATCGCGCAAAATGGTTTTAATTGGTTTATTAAAATAGTTTCTTAAAAAACGCCAAATATCACGTTGGTTAAGTCCAATATTGATTGATGAAAAGTAAAGTCCAATTAAATCTTTATCACGCCAACGGGTAGGAACTTTATCGCGAGTTTGAGCACGATGAAGATCAATCACCGAGAGTTTTATTTGCTGATTATTTTCAAATAAAGGTAAATCTAATAAAAAATGACATAAATAACAATCACGATGATTTACGCCTGCTCCATGCATTTTTGCGGTCATATTTGCTAAATAAATAGTTAATGATCGTTTTAAATGGTAGCTAGGTGGGTTAGTTAGCCATGGTTTAGTAAAATCTTCTAAACTGATAGTAGGATTAAGGTCTTTGGTAATAATAAAAGAGTGTCGGGTCAGAGGATTTAATCCTTTGCGTCCAAATGCTCGGCCATCCATGGTATTGACACCAACTTGTTCTAAACGATGAATCGCATCCCACTCTTGTTTCGCATCTAAAACCGGTAAGCGTAGCGAAATCAGATTTTTTACAATTTCTTTAACCGTTGTGCCACGATGAATTTTAATAAAATAGGATTGGCCATCCAATTGAAAATTAAGGGTTTTACGTTGTTTTACGGCACGGTAAACTTTACCTGAAATTAATTCCACTTCATTAAATGGATCTTTACCTT
>CAMLIK010000030.1 GCA_946480175.1 uncultured Gilliamella sp. | reverse complement strand
ATTGAAGAGATTAAGGAATAATTTATGAAATATTCATATTATCTAGCATCATTATATTTATTAATTAGCACCTACAGTCAGCACTATCAAATAGAGGATAAATATCGTGGCGCCCCATTTTTTAGAAAAATCAATATAAATAAATTAGAAAAAGATTATTTGAGATATTTATCAATTTACAAACTAGGAGAACCGACACTTTTAACTGATTCACATTTCGATTTTGAAAAACAGAATGAATTTAATGACGCATTATATAAATTTGGTTGGGCAAGAACTTCGTTAATGTATTCTGAATATTTTACTTATAAAAAGAAATCAAATACATTATTGAATTATACCAAACATATGCACAAAGAGGGTAAAGGTGGATATGCGCACCACCATCATTTACATATTTGTGGTTTTGATCATGATTTAATAGTAAATATAAGAGATTAAATATAAGTTTTTATATGAGTATTTTAATTATATAGGAATAAAATATGAGCAAGATTAGACAATTTTGTATTTTTTTGGTGGTAATTTTATTAGTCTTTCAAGTTAATGCACAAGATAAATTTAATAATAAAATTCTTTATGAGTTTAAAGAATATTCGTCAAAGGTCTCATCCCCTGAATATACGTTAAAAAATTTTTTCAATGATAATCATGTTGTTTATGATGAAAATAATTCATCAAATTCACTTTTTCAACCAAATACCCCATTGAATAGTATGGTTAATCATAGAAAGCCTTATACAGGTGAAGCTAAATTTTTTAAAGAAATACATCTGGATAAAAATTTAAAAATTTTTCTCTTTGCATATTTAGATCCAGATGAACAAGATTCATATTTAAATTTATTTACAATCGAAATGCAGATTTTTGATAAAAATTATAATTTTATAGACAAAATGATTGTTGTCGATGGGGCCTTAGCAGAATGTTCAATTAATAAAAGAATTCGTTTATATAAAAATAGAAATTTTGAAATTATAGAAAATGAAATATGCTTAGATATAGAAGAAAATGATAGATTATTATCGGAACAAACTAAAGTAACTTATTATTACATTGATAAAAATGGAAAAATAAAGTAACTATCCCCTAAAATAAATAAAGAGTGTGATTTTCCTGCTGATGGTACTTATGAGTATAACAGTTATAACAAATGTCCATTAACAGAATTACATATAAATTTTGCTAGTGTTATAAACAAATTAGAAGACGAAAAAGAATATAATTTTGAGAAAAATAAAGATAAATTCTATTTTACTAAAAATCAAATAAAAGAATTTGAATACGAAATATATTTGAATATTGACAAGAATAATAAACTAATAGACCGTTTACCCATTTATAAGGAAAATATTTTACAATCAGCCGCTCTTTTGCAGTATGACTGTATTGATAACGAATTCAAAAATATTTGGTTATTGAATTTTTATGGGGATGATTCAATTCATCATGTTACAAAATGGAGGCATTATAAAATCGATACTACAGGACATTTTAAATTATTAGAATCTAGATCGTACTAATATAAAAATAGGAAATTTTATAGTAGTGTTTTATTAAATCATATTTTAGCCAGTAAGTTAGATTATTACAGAGAAAAAGTTATGATTTTTAAACGCTACTTTTGCAAAAATAAGGAAAGGATTAACGGTTAACAGATGAAATACTTACATTATCTAGCATCATTATGTTTATTATTTAGCACTTACTGTTACAGTCAGCACTATCAAATAGAAGACAAGTATCGTGGCGCCCCATTTTTTAGAAAAATCGATATGAATAAATTAGAAAAAGATTGTACTTATCTTCCAAATTATTTGCAATTAAGTGACTCAAAACAAGAAAAAATACGGAAGCTTTGCCCTTTAAATAATCTCAAATTTGATTTTAGAGGATTATATAAATTTATTTATAAAAAGCCAGTAATTCTCTATAACGGAAAAGGTTTTCAACTGACTTTAGGTATGTTTAAAGATAATCAAGATAATAATATTGAATCCGGTGCTACTATTTATGGTGGTAATATATTCCTATCAATAGTTAAAAATAATATTGTAAAAGATCAGATTTTTTTAGCTGACAATTATATTTATCTTTTTAACTTTGCGGTTGGTTTTCAACGCTATTTTATATCACCAGAGGGAGAAGTATATACATTATATTTGATAGAGACAGAAGAGGGTATTTTTCCAATGTTATGGAAGCATTATAAAATTGATAATCAAAAAATGAAGTTTGTACTTCAAGATATGCTAGTCAATGTTAAAGATGGGGAACTGTATCAAATTATTTATCCAAATCAATTTAACGTTATTTCGAATCAACCGATTACAAAAATCGATCCCCAAAAACTTAAGTCATGTGAAGATAATTATAATAAAGATGAATATCATCATTGCTATATAGATGTTTATAACCATTACAATAATAGATTAAAACAAAAAATTAACTTATTGAATAAAAAGAATAATACAATAAAAAAATCTTATTTAAAATTACAGAAAAAAATGGCTTCAAGTTGTTTAGAATTACCACCTCCAGTTTCTGGTAATAGGAGAAAGACCGATCCTTATTTATCTAAAGTTATGTTTTGTTTAATTCAAAATTATAAACAAGAAATAACCAATATTGAAAAACAACTCGCTCACTAATCTGAAAGGTGGATTTGGAAGTATGGAATTATAAAAATGACAAATAAATTAGATGATTACCGAGAAAAAATTGCGATTTTTAAACGCTACTTTTCAAAAATTAAGGAAAGGATTAAGAATTAAGGATTAAGGAATAATTTATGAAATATTCATATTATCTTGCACCATTATGTTTATTATTTAGTAGCTACAGTTAATCCTATTTATGGTTTTGATTATAATTTCATAATAAATATAAAAGGGTAAATTTAAGTTTTTATATGAGTATTTTAATTATATAGATAGAAAATATGAGCACAATTAAACAATTTGCCGGTACGATATCAGCGAATTTTCACCAGTTAAAAACTAATTTGTATGATTTTCAATTTATTTTCGACGATGATTGGCGACAAGATATGGTCATAAAATTTGCCGAATACAAAGTTAACATCCCTTAAATTATTTGTCACATTATTAAATTGTTTGATAAAAATATAATGTTGTCTTTATTAAAGGTATTTAAAACAATCCTATTGAGCGGTTTTATTATTCAATACACCAATAAGAGAAATTATTTCTGGCAAAATATCTAAGATTAAGGCCAACTGTTGTAAGACTAATAGATCATTATTGCTTTGATCATCATTGATTGATATTGATTCAATATAATTGGCAACCACCTTTTTCAAAGGTTGATATTCAGAATTGATTTTTTGGTCACTTAACATAGTAATTATATAAACTGAAACATCATCAAAAAGTTCCAGAGTATGTGGAGAAATACGTTTATCTCGATGTGCCCCTAAAGTGGATAAATAACTAATCAAGGTGTGATTAAGGGTTAATAATCTAAAACCCTGTTCAATCATGCCTTGTTTAACATGTGGCTCTTTGCTCATTAAGCTGATTAAGGATGATAAATCGGCATTACTATCATGTGCTGCTCGCCGAGCAACGCGGTATTTGGGATCATTAGTTTTTCCTGAGACATATTGACTACCGATAACTGCTAAATAGTGGCTTCCTTCGTAACAAACGCTATCGAGTAGTTTTGTTAAATTTCTAAATTTCCAATCAGGCCAAATAAAACTTACAGCAAACCAAGCAATAAAACAGCCAATTAAGGTAGCTATAATTCGTGAAATGGCAACGGAGATACTACTTTCACCGATCAAACTAAAACTGAAAAATACTAATAAGGTAATAAAAGCAGTGGCATAAGCATATTGTGAGTTTTTAAACAGGAAAAATAACCAACCAGTTATAATAATTAATACTAATTGCGCTTCGATACTTGGGAGCAAATAAGTTAAAGGAATACCAGCAATTATGCCTAATATAGTACCAATTACTCGCAATTTTAAACGATATTTGGTGGTTGAGTAGTTTGGTTGGCACACAAATAGGCTGGTTAGAATAATCCAATAACCATGTGAAAGATTGGAAAAGAAAATTATCATATATCCAATAAACAACACTATACTCATACGAATAGCATGGCGAAATAGTGACGATTTAAGCGTCAAATTTTGCTTAAGTCTTGCAAATATATCATTGAGGCCAGTTAGCTCTTCATCGATTAATTGATTATCTTTTTGCGTTTTAGACAGATGTTGTTCAGTATCAATATTGGCTAACAACAAATCAATGGCGAGCAAATTTTGATGTAGATTTTGTAGCGATTTAATTAACAACAAATTGGCATAAGAGTGCCGTTGGTACTGAGCTATTGCTTCTTCCAGATAAGTAAAATAACGAGCAAATAACGGGTTATGATGATAAGTTTGATTTAATTTAATCGACACCGCTAACTTGGCACAGGCTTTAGCTTGTAAATTTAAAATTCGCGCAAAACGAAATAACAGATCACTATGCTTAAAATGTTCACTGAGCGCCTGATAATCACCATGAGACGAGCTTGCTCGCTCATGAATATCCTGAGCAACAAAATAATAACTTAACATCTTTCTGATATAAGCTTGTCCACGAAACCCCTTCAAACGATTAAACAGTGAGCGTTTGGCACTGTTAAACACATTAATCACTTGAGTGTTGCATTCTGCAAGCTCAAGAGTTTGTCGTTTAAAGTCATCTGTCTCATCAGGATCAAACATGGCCGCTTTGGCATCAAGATAAAGTGATAATTTTAGAAAACAATTCGTTAACGTTTGTTGAGTTGTGCGAATTGGTTGCATTATCGACTCAATTAACGAAACAAGGTTATACCAAAGCGCACCCAATAGCAAAAAACAAGGCAGGGTATAGTTATCATCAAACAGATTGTGTCCTAGCATGGTATAAGCTGCAATCAGTAACGAACCAAAAGCAATCACGCCGTAACGTTGCCCAAGTGAACCAAGCATAATAAACATAAATGTCGAACTCACCAGTCCAACAATAAACAGTATTGGGAAATCAAATAGCAACTCGACTGAGAACGTCGCAATCGCAAAACAAACTAACGTAAGCAAAATATTAATACAGCGACTTAATAATCGAGTATCAATCTCGGTTAATCCTGCAGCAACTACACCTAAAGTAAGAGGTATCACCAATGAAATCGAGCCAAAATACCATGGTACAAGCGTAGAGCCAGTTAAACTAACTAGCATACGAATACTAAATAGCAAATTACTGCTGTAAAAAACTTTGCGTAAGGATAAGATAAAAGAATGCACGTTTTCTAGTGTTTGAAGTGAGTTAACATAATAATGCAAAGCATACTATATTGTCATGATTAACGAAAGTAAATTCAATAATATAAAACACTTTCTAAATAGTGAAGAATGGGGTTTTTGAAGTTTAATAATTCTGTTTTTAAAATCGTTAATTATAATCATCACTAAATTATCTTCCTTACATTGATAATTTTTTTTATTATAAATTTGGTTAAGAACACGCTATATTATGCGTTCGAAAATTATCACGGGATTAAAACATGAAGAGATTAATTAAAGTTGCAACGGTTGTTATGTTGTTGAGTTGTGCTTGGGCAAGTCAGGCTAAAATGCCAGAGTCGATTAAAATTGGTTCGGATACTTCTTATGCACCATTTGATTTTATTGATAAAAATGGTGAAATTACGGGCTTTAATATTGAAATCACGAAAGCACTTTGTGAAAAGGCTAAGATTAAGTGTGAATTTCAAACTACTGATTTTGATGCGCTGATTCCTTCTTTGTTGTCTCGTAAAATCGATATGATTTCGTCTTCATTAATGATGACAGAAAAACGTAAAAAGCAAATTGCTTTTTCGGACGAGATTTTTATCACTAACTCCCGCTTAATCGCTAAAGAGGGTTCTGGATTATTACCTACTGTTGAATCATTGAAAGGTAAGCGTGTTGGTGTTGAGCAAGGAACTTCGCAAGAACATTTTGTTAATGATAAATGGCGCCCAAATGGCGTTGTGATTGTGCCATATCAAAATCAGCTAGAAGTGTTTTCCGATTTAGTGGCAGGGCGCTTAGATGCAGCATTGCAAGATGAAGTCACTGGTAGTTATGCTTTTTTAAAACAACCACAAGGTAAAGGTTTTGCATTTGCAGGTGATATACTTAACGATAAAGGTTATTTTGATGTTGGCGTTGGGTTAGGATTCCGTAAAAAGGATGATGAGTTACGCGAAGCGTTCAATAAAGCTCTTATCGAAATTTTAAATGACGGTACCTATAAAAAAATCAATGATAAATATTTTGATTTCAACGTTTATAGTAATAAAAAATAGGTCATGCAAGGTTATAGTTCATTAATATTAAAAGGTGCACTGGTCACAATTGAGTTGGCGATCAGTTCACTAGTTCTTGCCATGATTTTAGGAGTAATTTGTGCTCTTGGCAAATTATCGCGAAAACCAATTTTGCAACTGTTTTGTCAGGTTTATACCTCATTTATTCGCGGTGTGCCTGATTTGGTTTTGATGATGCTGATCTTTTTTGGTTTGCAGTTTTTGTTAAATAGTATTACTGATTTTTTTGATGTGGATATGATCGAAATCGATCCGTTTGTGGCTGGCATTATTACCTTAGGTTTTATTTATGGCGCCTATTTCACCGAAACCTTTCGCGGTGCTTTTCAATCTGTTCCCAAAACGCTAATCGATGCCGCCACTGCATTAGGCTTAAGTAAACACCAAGTTTTTATCTATGTGCGATTTCCGTTGATGATGCGTTATGCGCTTCCTGGCGTGGCTAATAACTGGTTAGTAATTTTAAAAGCTACGGCTCTGGTATCTTTATTAGGATTGTTCGATCTGGTTAAAGCAACCAAAACGGCTGGTGAGGCGACTTATCAACCGCTGTTTTTTGCACTGTTAGCTGGTGCGTTTTATCTTTTTTTTACCTCTATATCAAATGTGGTTTTATGGTGGCTTGAGAAGCATTATTCGATCACTAAAACAAAATTATAATTGAGCCTTATTATGTTAGAAATTATTCAAGATTATTGGAAAGCATTGTTATGGACAGATGGTTATCATATTACTGGGCTGGCAATGACACTTTGGATCTTGATTCTGTCAGTGTCACTAGGTGGAATTTTAGCATTAGTTTTGGCAGTTGGGCGCAATGCAAACCAAATTTATATTAAGTGGCCGATTTGCTTATTTACTTATGTTTTTCGGGGAACACCATTGTATGTGCAGTTATTGATTATTTATACCGGTATCTATACTTTGTTGAGTAATGAACATCAGTATTTAAGTAATTTTTTTCAAAGCGGATTAAATTGTACTATTTTAGCTTTTACGCTCAATACTTGTGCTTATACTACTGAAGTTTTTGCGGGAGCGATCCGTAATGTGCCAAGTGGTGAAATAGAGGCTGCTAGCGCACTTGGTTTTAATCGTTGGCAACTATATCGCTATATTATTTTGCCAAGAGCTTTTCGAATTGCGTTGCCTGCTTATAGTAATGAAGTGATTTTTATGCTGCATTCTACGGCGTTAGCATTTACAGTGACGGTTCAAGATGTAATGAAGGTTGCGCGTGATATTTATTCCGAAACTTATCAACCTTTTCATGCTTTCGGGATTGCGGCGATGATCTATTTGTGTGTAAGTTTTGTTTTGATTTTGGGGTTTAAACAACTTGAAAAACGTTGCTTAGCTTACATCCGAGTTAATGAAGCAAATGCTACCTAATTAAAAGCTAATTAGAACAAATTGAATAAAAAATAGACAATATGTTGCATTGTCTATTTTTCATTTTAATACTAATCAGTTGATGATTAAATCATCAACGGGAACGCCACCATCATGACTATCATGATCTTTCGCTCCAGGTAGCGCTCGAGTACGGTCAATTGGTAAGTAATTGCCATTAGAAGTTTCGATTTGGCACTCGCTCCAAAAGATAGAATATTTGGTATTAGCGTGCATACTTTCACCGCGGAAGTAACATTTTGCTGCGCTGTATAAGTCATTTCGACAAATAATTGCAATTAATAGCCAAACGCCAGCAATGCTAATAGAAATCCATTTTAAGTTGTGCCATAAAAAAGACCAAAAACCCTGTTTACGAATACGGCAGTAGGCGAAGACTAATAATATAACACCGAGAAATCCTAAAAATTCATATAACCAAAATAACCACATATTGTTATCTCCTAATCAACAATTAGTGGTTATTTTATACTATCTTTAAGATTACATCCACGAACCATTACGAATAATACCAACTGCAATACCTTCAATAGCAAAATTTTGTTGTTCTAAATCGATATCAATGGGCGCAAATTCAGGGTTTTCAGCAACAAGTTTTACATGTCGACCTTTTTGTGATAATCGTTTAACAGTGACTTCATCATCAATGCGCGCAACTACTACTTGGCCATTTTTTACATTTTGGGTTTTGTGTACGGCCAGTAGATCACCATCTAAGATACCAATATCCTTCATTGACATGCCTTGTACTCTTAATAAGAAATCTGCATGTGGTTTAAATAATGTTGGTGACATTTGATAATGAGTTTCAATATGTTCTTGTGCCAAAATTGGTGAGCCAGCAGCAACTTTACCAATAAGTGGGATGCCTTCAAATTCGGATGTTTCTTCTGGCTGTTCAAGTAATAAACGAATTCCTCGCGATGATCCGGCAATCATTTCAATAGCCCCTTTTTTAGCTAACGCTTTCAAATGTTCTTCGGCGGCATTAGCAGATCGAAATCCTAATTTTTGTGCAATTTCAGCCCGAGTAGGTGGCATTCCTGTGGTTTGAATGATTTTTTTAATTAAATTATAAATTTGTTGTTGACGTTCGGTTAAAGGTCTCATGGTCTATTCCTGTTTTTATACACAAACATATGTAATTATATACAGCCATACAAACAAAACAACTGTTTTATCTAATTTTTTGATATTAGATGATAAAAATCTCAAAAAAGTGATATTCTCGTGCTTAATCGCACAAGTGAGATAACATTTTTTCATAAAAATAAATTTCGAGCAATTATATAAAAAAATACTAAAATTTATAATATTAACTTTTTTCGGGAATTGTTAAATTTATTTTAGGGGTAGATTGCTCTATATTTTGTTGTGCGGTTCTATGGTATAATTTTACTAAATAGTCATTTAGTTGGGATTTGATTTTATGTCTTATATTGTTGCACTTAGTGGTGGCATTGCAAGTGGCAAAAGTACTATTGCCCATCTATTTGCTCAATTAGGCGTGCCAATTATTGATGCTGATATTATTGCCCGCCAAGTGGTTGAAGTAGGTACACCTGCTTTGGCGCAAATTGTTAAACATTTTAGTCAAGAAATCTTGTTAGAAAATGGTGAGTTAGATCGTAGTCAATTAAGAGAGATCATTTTCAATAACGATCATGAACGATTGTGGTTAAATAATTTACTGCATCCAATTATTGCGCAAGAGACACAAAAACAGTTTGCCCAGCAGACCGCTCCTTATGTGATTTGGGTAGTGCCTTTATTAATCGAAAATCATTTACAGGCTGATCGTGTTTTGATGATTGATGTTTCGGTAGCGTTACAATTAAAACGTTTGATAAATCGAGATGGAATTAATGAGTCATTAGCAAAAAGAATGATCGCATCTCAGGCCTCTTTAAGCGAACGTTTGGCTTTTGCAGATGATATTATTATAAATGATGGTGATTTAGCGTCATTAACAGTTCAAGTAGATTGCTTGCATAAGCAGTACCTACATAACTTAAAAGTTAAAAAGCTATGAATAAAATAATTTTTGAACACCCATTGAATGAAAGAATGCGTACTTGGTTACGCATTGAGTTCTTACTTATGCAATTACATTTGCATCGTCATTTTACACAAAAAAATGCTTTACTGTTTTTTCATGCATTATCTGAATTACTCGAAATCCTCGAGCGTAATGATGTTAAAGGCGATTTGATAAAAGAGATCGAAGGCCAAAAACAAAAAATTTTATCTTGGATAGAGCTTGATGGTGTAGATAAAGAGTTACTTGAGGGCATGCTTGAAAAATATGATCTTTTTTTAATAAAATATAATTCAAGTTTACGCATAGGTCAAGCTTTGAAAGATGACCGTTTTATTACGACAATTCGTCAGCGTTTAATGATCCCCGGAGGTTGTTGTAGTTTTGATTTGCCCTCTTTTCATTTATGGCTAAATCAATCGCAAGAAAAGCGTGATATTCAGATTGATAAATGGTTTCAACATATTGCTTTGCTTGATGAACCTTTAAAAACTTGTTTGCAGTTTATTCGCCAATTAGGGGAATTTAATAGCTATGCTTGTACCAATAACTTTTTCCAAGAAACAAATGGTGATGTGAGTTTGATTCGAATTCGTGTTGCTTTGGATAAAAATGTATATCCTCAAGTTTCTGGTCATATATCTCGTTATAATATTCGTTTTTTACCCCTTTATACTGACAATAATAGCAATTTTGATGAAATCGAATTTGAACTTGCATGTTGTTAGTCAAATAAAATTTAAGAGCGTTTAATGAATAAAAATACTGTTGTAAAATGCCCTACCTGCCAAAAAGAGGTTCAATGGTCTGAAAAAAGTCCATATCGTCCATTTTGTAGCAAACGTTGTCAATTAATAGATTTAGGTGATTGGGCAACAGAAGAACATCGTATTGCTGATAAAGAACTTACTGAACAAGATCTTTGGAGTGAGGACGAAATTTCTGATCTGATGAGTAAACATTAATAATGAAGATTTTAGGTATTGAAACCTCGTGCGATGAGACTGGTGTTGCTATTTATGATGATAAGCAAGGTCTAATCGCTAATCAACTCTATTCACAAATTAAATTACATGCAGATTATGGTGGCGTCGTCCCTGAGCTGGCGTCCCGCGATCATATTCGTAAAACTGTGCCGTTAATTAAGGCCGCACTTAAACAAGCGAATTTAACGGCAAATGATATTGATGGCGTGGCTTATACAGCAGGACCTGGGTTAATTGGAGCCTTGATGGTCGGGGCGTCTGTTGGGCGTTCACTAGCTTATGCTTGGAATGTTCCTGCGGTTGCGGTGCACCATATGGAAGGCCATTTATTGGCTCCTATGTTGGAAGATAATCCCCCTGAATTTCCATTTGTAGCTTTATTGGTGTCAGGTGGTCATACTCAATTAATTAAAGTCACTGGTGTTGGTGAATATGCCTTACTTGGCGAATCAATTGATGATGCTGCAGGTGAAGCGTTTGATAAGACAGCAAAATTATTAGGCTTGGATTATCCTGGCGGAGCAAAATTGTCAAAACTCGCGGAACAAGGTGCTGCATCACGTTTTCATTTTCCAAGGCCAATGACGGATAGGCCTGGTTTAGATTTTAGTTTTTCTGGCCTTAAAACGGCTGCTGCAAATACTATTCATCAGCAAGAACAAGATCTTGATGAGCAAACCAAAGCTGATATCGCAAGAGCTTTTGAAGATGCATTAGTCGATACTTTGTTAATTAAATCTCGTCGTGCGTTAGATCTAACCGGTTTTAATCGCTTAGTTATTGCAGGTGGTGTTAGCGCCAATAAAACCTTACGTAACAAGCTTGCCAAACTGATGACTGACCGCAAAGGCCAAGTTTATTATCCTCGATTGGAATTTTGTACTGATAATGGTGCGATGATTGCTTATGCAGGTATGATCCATCTTAAAGCATCGCAATTTGCTGAACTGGCAATTGAAGTTAAACCAAGATGGCCATTAAGTGAACTTAATATCAATAATAAGTAAATTATTTAAGTTATATTAAAAAGGTTTTTTTAAATGAAAACATTTATTCCCGGTAAAGATGCTGCACTTGAAGATTCAATTAACTATTTTCAACAACAATTAGACAAATTCGATTTAGCCGTTAAAGAAGCTTCGTGGCTCAATCCTGTGCCTAATGTGTGGTCAGTACACATTCAAAATACTAAATGTCCACTTTGTTTTGCTAATGGTAAAGGAGCCAGTAAAAAAGCGGCACTAGCGTCAGCGCTGGGCGAGTATTTTGAACGACTTTCAACCAATTACTTTTTCTCCGATTTTTATTTAGGTGACAAAGCTGCCAATGGTGAATTTGTTCATTATCCATCTGAAAAATGGTTTGCCATACCGCAAGATAACAGCTTACCAAAAGGGCTATTATCGCCAAAGTTAATGAAGTTTTACGATCCGGATCACGAATTAACTGCAACCGATTTAATCGATTTACAATCAAGTAATGGCAAACGTGGAATTTGTGCACTACCATTTGTGCAACAATCCGATGGTAAAACTATTTATGTGCCTGTTAACTTAATTGCTAATTTATATGCTTCTAACGGAATGTCAGCTGGAAACACGGCAAACGAAGCGCGAGTACAAGGTTTGTCTGAAATATTCGAGCGTTATACTAAAAATAAAATTATTGCCGAAGCAACCAGTTTGCCACCTATTCCTAACCAAGTACTCAATCGCTATCCCACTGTGTTAGCGGCAATTGATGCGCTTGAAAAAGAAGGTTTTCCTATTTACTGTTTTGATGCATCTTTAGGCGGTGAATTTCCTGTTATTTGTGTTGTGTTATTTAATCCACAAAATGGTACTTGTTATGCCTCGTTCGGTGCACATCCTAACTTTGGCGTGGCTCTCGAACGAACAGTTACCGAACTGTTACAAGGTCGAAGTCTTAAAGATCTTAACGTATTTTCGCCGCCAAGTTTTGATAATGATAATGTGGCGGATTTGAGTAATTTAGAAACCCATTTTATTGATTCAAGTGGTCTAATTTCGTGGGATTTGTTTAATGAAAAATCAGATTATGAATTTGTAGATTGGGATTTTTCGGGCACGACAGAACAAGAGTTTGCTAACTTAATGGCTATTTTTGATCGTCATCAGACTGAAGTTCTAATCATGGATTACCAACATCTTGGGGTTTATGCGTGTCGCATTTTAGCGGTCGGTATGTCAGAAATCTATCCGCCTGAAGATCTATTGATTGCCAACAATAATATGGCAATTCATTTACGCGAACTAATCTTAACCCTTCCTCATCAAAAACGCACTGCAAAAGAGTTGCTGGCGGTTATTGAACAATTCGATGATGAAGGTTTAGACGATTTTGCTCGAGTTCGTGAATTGTTAGGTATTGCAACGGGTAAAGATAATGCTTGGTTAACCCTGAGAATTGGTGAATTAAAAGCCATGTTAGCGTTAGCCGCCGGTGATTTACCGCAAGCAAAATTGTGGATCGATTGGACGGTAGAGATGAATGAGTCCATCTTTACTAGCGAACGCAATCACGCCTATCGTTGTTTACAAACCTTAGTTAATTTTATTATTGAACGCGGGGAGAACCAATATCGCAATTACCAACAGGCGTTTAATAAAATGTACGGAAAAAACTGTGTTGACGAAATGTGGCAATATGCCACCGCCAAAAAACAATTTTTTGGTCTTACTGATTTGATTAGCCCAGAGCATGATGGCAAAAATCCAATCGATCAATTTGTTATGCATCAAAAACTTTTAGCGGTCTATTATAAATTACAACAAACCATGTAAAAAGGTTGTTTTTTGTTAAAGTAAATCATCGTATTAAGTCGTGATTTTCATCATCAGTAATAAGCTAAAATGGTTATTACTGATGATTTGACGCTGATTTTGATTTGATATTTAGTGATAAAAAGATTATATTTGAGACATCTGTCACATAATTTTAATTTTGTGCTTACCAAACTTAACTATTTCACTTAGTATAAATCCAATCCTTAGTTGGATTATTCTATAGTTAGTTGGTCTAATTATAGATTGTTTTAAGCATAATAAAGCCCTTTGAGGCATCGTTTTTTAATTTAAAGCAATAAGCTAGGTTTACTTATTGCTTTCCATTTTTCTCTACTATTTTCATCGCTAATATAATTAATTAAATCAAGTAGAACAAAGTTAAGTCAAAAATAGCTATTCATTTTCAATTTTTAGTTTTTTTAAATTAATTTATTTATTGAGGCTAAATGATGACAATTCTTACCGTAGGTTTTGCTTGTTTAGATTTAATCTGTTTTACTTCAACTGACTTGGAGCAAAACGATCCTATTGCATCCGATAATATTGTCCGTAGTGGAGGAGGTTCGTGTGCTAATACAGCCTATTTGCTTGCACTTTGGGGAGAGACTATTTATCACATTAGTCATTTAAACAACGATCCTTATGGTAATCAGATTGTTTGTGAACTTACCGATGCTGGAGTGAATACCGGGCAGTTTATCTTTTCTGAAAAAATGGTTACACCATTAGAGGCTATCACTATTGATGAGCAAACCGGATCGCAGACGGTGATATCCCACCGATTAACCACTCCGCCAAAGCTAACCGAGGCTGAAAAAAATAAATTAAATCACTTTATACAAACTCTCAGTGGCTATAAATACGATATTGTTATTTTAGTGGATGGATATGAGGCTGAATTAAGTGAATATATCATCGACCATTTACCTAAAACAAAGGTGATTATGAGCATGGATAATTTGTCTGATTCGAGCCTTTATCTAGCTCAACATGCCGATTATTTGATTGTGACAGAACAATTTGCTTGTGCATTTTTGAAATTAAAATCCTTTAATCATAAAGAAGAGATTAAAAGCGCACTCAAAAAATTACGCAGTTTAACTAGCGGTAAGATCATTATTCGTTTGGACGAAAAAGGTAGTGCATTTCTTGATCATCAGCAAGCCGTTATTATTCCAAGTTTTAAAAGCCAATCGGTTGATAAGATGACCGAAAATGATATTTTTCAAGGTGCGTTTGCTTATGGGATTAGTTATGGTTGGCCATTAGAGAAGACCTTATTGTTTGCTAACTTATCGGTTTGTGCTGCAAATAAGCAAAAAAGAGGACGAAGCGCTATGCCAAACTTGGTTGATATTAATCGGGCGAGTAAAACAGTTACTAAGAATTTTACGCCGTATTTTTAATTAAAAAAAGGAATTAATAGCGTAAATCGTTCTTAATTTAATGATTTGAAAACGCCAAAAACCCCGTTCCTCAACTTTTTTTGAATAAAAAATTGTTTTCCTAGTTTTTTTAGGATTAAACGTATTTTAAGTTCATTAGAGCGTTTTAATCTTTAATGATAAAACGACGCGCGATCAAAAAGCGTTCGTGATAACCCTTTTGTAAATTAGGTATTTATAGTTTGGATTAACCTTGTCTAGCAAATTCACCTGCTTGTTTGATTAGTTCATCACTAGGGGTTATGCCAGTGTATAAAACAAACTGTTCAACTGCTTGTAACACTGCAACATCCGCACCGGAAATGATGGTTTTATTTAATTTTTTGGCATATTTTATCAGCGGTGTTTCAACCGGTAGGGCGACTACATCAAATACGATATCTGCTTGGTTAATTAGTGTTTCACCGAACGATAGCTGATCGGCCTCAACTCCGCCTTGCATGCCAATAGGAGTAACGTTAATAATTAATCTTGCTTGTTCTGGGGTGATAGTTGATTCATCTTTAACCCATTTATAATGATAACGATCAGCTAGAGCTTTGCCTTTATGCTGATTTCGTGCACAAACAATCCCCTGTTTAAAACCGGCATCATAAAAAGCGCCAATCACCGCATTTGCCATACCTCCACTACCTTTTAAAACAAATGGCGTATTATTATCAATATGATTGGCCTTAATTAGTTTCTCAACAGCAATATAATCAGTGTTGTAGGCTTTTAAATAATGGTTAGTATTAACAATGGTATTGACTGCTTGAATGGATTGTACGGAAACATCCAATTCATCAATAAATTTAATACAAGCTTGTTTATAAGGCATTGAAATTGCACAACCACGAATCGACAATGCTCTAATACCATAAATCGCATCTTTTAAATTATTGGTGGTAAATGCTTTATAGAGATAATTTAAATCTAATTTTTCATATAAAAAATTATGAAAGCGAGTACCAAAATTACTTGGTCTTGCAGATAGAGACATACAAACGATAGTATCTTTATTGATAATTCTTGCCATTAACCAAAATCCTTGTGATCATATTAATTTACTATTCTAACATTTTTTTGACCGATGTATATTTGATTATGGTTGTAAACAACACTGGCCCTAAAATAACTCAAGAAAAAGCCACAGTAAAGGTGATGATACAGCTCTTTTGTCACCAAAAACACCATAAAAACCAGCTCTGTGATGAATGTAATGATCTATTACAATACGCCATGCAACGTTTAACCATTTGCCGATTCGGTGAATATAAAACCACCTGCGAACTCTGTCCAAAACATTGCTACCGAAAAGACTATAAACAACGAATTAAAGAAGTGATGCGCTATAGCGGCCCAAGAATGATGATTTACCATCCAATAATGGCCATTAAACATCTTAACAAAAATTTAAAGACGATTTTAAAGCGATTTAGAATAACATTTTTCTAAAGATAAAAAAGTTGAGAAAAGAGGTTTTTAAACCCAAACTTTTCAATTAACAACTAATTTAATATTTTATTAAGCATTATTTTAAAAAAGCACAATGTTGCTACTTAATCATTCACTGTTTATTAACTTAATCGTTTTCTAAAATGTTGTTGATAGTTTGATAATTCTTTGGGTTTCACCATTTGGTAAACTAATGTAGGTAAATAAGTCATATCATAGTACAAGGCGGTGGTTTTCATTGGCAGATAGATATCTGAAAATTCTACAAACAGTCGTTCATTTTTACTATAGATTTTACTGTATTGAGCGGCAGTGGTTATAACTGATATTTTTTACCTTTCCGTATATCTGGCATCCCCATACCAACCCCATTCAAATAAGCCTTTAGCCTTAGGGTGATGTTAAACCAATGTGTCGGAAATATAAAAACGATACGATCGTGTGTTTGTATTAAATAATTTTCTTCATTGACATTAATTGCCTAGGTATTGAAGCCATAATGACTTTCTAAATTACGTATGATAATACCGTGTAATCTTTCGGCTATATGATGTAAAAATTCGATAAAATTAGATTTTTAAAGGTAGAAGTGTGGCGCGATAACTAAGTTTTCTTGTATGATGTTTTATCAGCATATTTATTGACACTTCATATTCTACCTTCTATTCCAGATCAACTTAATGATTTTTGAAGATTTATTTTGGCTTTAATTTACAAATTAAATCTAAATTATTGTGATATCAATCAAATAACAGCAACCAGCTTTTTTGTTATTACATCTGTCGAGGTTTGATTAATTTAATCGGCGGTGATCATTTGAATCAGTAGGCATCTACTTATTTTAGAACAGAATGCCAAAACCTCATAAGCTTCAGCAATACCACCTATCAATGAAGTATGAGAATTCACCTGCTAATAGGACATCTCATGATGACTAATATAAAGCATAAAACCTTGACCCATTTTAACCGCAGTAAAATAACCAAATGGTTTTACTGTGGCTGTATATTGCATCGCCGCAAACTGTTCAGTCAGAGTAGCAATCATATAATCTAAGTTCTATTTAACAATCATAAAACTGAAATTTGGTCATTTTATCTTTATTCTTCATATAAAACGATGATCTTTAAACAAGTTTTATTGGTTTATGAAAGATTGGAAAAATTTTTATGGATATTATATTTTGAGGAAGGCACTTTTTAACATCAAAAAAATGTGAGAACGCGGTTTTTGAGCTGCAATATCTTACCATTATTACCTTTTTTTAGATCAAGAATTAAATCATTAAAAATCATAATATTGCAAAGGGGATAAAAAAAAGGGTTTTTTAAACGAAAATTGCTCTTTGTCTTTTGCTCAACAATGTTTATAGTATGTCTTATGCTGTTTTATGCCGTGTAGGCAGTTTAGAAAATCAGAGAGCAGAAATGGAATCCGATCGAGCGTTTTATGCCGTGTAGACAGTACCCTATTACTTAAATGTTGAGGAGTGGGGGGGTTGGCGTTTTCAATTAATCCGAAGAAACAATATTTTCCTTTAAACTTGAACGCTTTTTGAGTTCACTATATTATATCTGCCTTAATTTCCATTAATCTTGCAGCAAAACGTTAAAGAACCCGAATGTTAATCAACGCCAAAGATATTCTCGAAAAATTAAATCCCCATAATAAAGTGAATTATGATTCGATTTTGCAAGAGGTGATTGCCGATTGGCAGTTAGCGTCGGTGCGGCCTAAATTATTGATTCATAGTTGCTGTGCGCCTTGTAGTACTTATGTACTTGAGTATTTGGCGCAGTATGCTGATATCACGATTTATTTTGCTAATTCAAATATTCATCCTCGTGTGGAGTATGAGTATCGCAGTGTTGTTCAGCAAAAGTTTATTGCCGACTTTAATCAAAAGACAGGTAATAATGTGCAGTTTTTAGAGGCCCCTTATCAACCGGCTGAGTTTATTAAAGAAGTGGAACATTTGCGTGATGCGCCTGAAGGTGGTGAGAGATGCCATCTTTGTTATAAGATGCGCTTAGATTTGGCGGCAATTAAGGCGCAAGAGTTTGGATTTGATTATTTTGCAAGTGCATTAACACTGAGTCCGAAAAAGAATAGTCAAAAAATCAACCAACTTGGCTTTGAAATTCAAGAGATTTTTTCTGTTAATTATCTACCTTCTGATTTTAAGAAGAATAATGGTTTTAAGCGTTCTATCGAGCTTTGTAAGGAATATGATGTTTATCGTCAATGCTATTGTGGTTGTATTTTTGCGGCAAAAGCTCAAGGTGTCGATTTGAAAAATGTGATCGCTATTGCTAAGCAGGGTTTAGATCAGGCCTAGTGCCAAATTGATTTCTTTTATTCATTTTCTATTAGTCAAAAAACCAAATGTCATTTTTCAAACAAATTGATTAAAAATTTTAAAGATTTCGCTATAATAATTTCATAAAAGTATAGTAATTATTTATAGATTTTGTGATCCTTTCATAGGTTGAGTCTAAATTTGCAAAATGTGAGTTTGTTTATGCCAAAAATGTACAGGCTTGGATTGGATGTTGGTTCTACAACCGCTAAGTGTGTCGTGCTTGATGAGCAGGATAATTTTGTTTATACCAATTATGTTCGTCATAACACCCATATCGTTCCTACCGTGTTGTCCCTTTTAGATGAAATTAAACAGCATATTGGTGATGATGCTATGCTGTCGGTTAAGGTGACAGGTTCAGCTGGGATGGGAATTTCTGAGAAGGCAGATATTGCTTTTATTCAGGAAGTGGTTGCCGCTTCGGAGGTTGTGCAACGTAAATATCCTCAAGTGCGCACCTTAATCGATATCGGTGGAGAAGATAGTAAAATGATTTTCTTTTTTCCTGATCGTCCACCAGATATTCGGATGAATGGAAGCTGTGCAGGTGGGACAGGTGCTTTTATCGATCAGATGGCAACCTTATTAAATACGCCGGTACAAGAATTTGATCTGTTGGCAACTAAACATGATAAAGTCTACCCTATTGCTTCGCGCTGTGGTGTGTTTGCCAAAACTGATGTGCAAAATTTAATTAGCCGTAATGTGTCTAAAGCTAATATCGCTTATTCCGTTTTACATGCGGTTTGTATTCAATTGGTTAATACCTTGGCTCGTGGTTATGATATTGTGCCAAAGGTGATGCTAATAGGCGGGCCGTTTTCATTTATTCCAACTTTAGGTCAAGCGGCATTAGATACCTTAAAGTTAAACGAAGATCAGATTGTCACAACTCAATATCCTACCTTATTGTCGGCTTGGGGCGCAGCAATTCATGCTATTGAGCGTAGCGAGCTTTCGCTAACAGATTTTATTGAGAGGTTAAATACGTCAACTAAGATTCAAGTAAATCAGTCTTTTCGCTTAAAACCGTTATTTAATCAGTCGTTGACCTTTGATGATTGGAAACAAAAACGCAAGTATATAGAAATACCTCGCTTAACTTTAAACGCTTATCAAAAACAGAATGCTTATTTAGGTATCGACAGTGGATCAACCACCACTAAAATTACCTTGGTTAGTGAGGATGATGAGCTACTTTTTACTTATTATGCACCGAATAATGGTCACTCAATTACAGCACTAATTAAGGGTTTAACGGTACTTAAAGATGAGATTGCCGCATCCGGTAAAGAGATTATGATTGCTCGCAGTGGCGTCACTGGTTATGGTGAGGAGTTGTTAAAAGCCGCTTTTGCGATTGATGATGGTTTGGTTGAGACGATGGCACACTTTGCCGCGGCTAAACATATCGATCCTAAAGTGAGTTTTATCATGGATATTGGCGGCCAAGATATGAAGGCTATTTTTATTGCTAATGGCGTGGTAAATCATATTGAGTTGAATGAGGCATGTTCATCGGGTTGTGGTTCATTTATTGAGACTTTCGCAAAATCCCTTAATTCCAATACTATCGACTTTGCCGATGCCGCGTGTAAATCTAATAATCCTTGTGATTTAGGGACGCGCTGTACCGTGTTTATGAACTCTAAAGTAAAACAAGCACTGCGTGAAAATGCCACTATGGGTGATATTTCAGCGGGATTGGCTTTTTCGGTGATTAAAAATGCTATTCATAAAGTGCTGAAATTACATGATATGCGTAAATTGGGCGATCATATTGTGGTGCAAGGCGGGACTTTTAAGAATCCGGCGGTGTTTCGTGCTTTAGAACAGTTAACGGGTGCTCAGATTGCTTGCTCCAATATTCCTGAATTAATGGGAGCTTATGGTGCAGCGTTAGTGGCAAAAAATCACTATCAGCAAAATCAAACCCCTTCACAATTTATTGGTTTAAATAATCTACAAAAAGCTGAAGATAATAAGGCGAAACCTTCCCGCTGTAAGGGTTGTGAGAATAAATGCGATATTATGATTTATCGCTTTGCTAATGGTCAGCGTTATTATTCTGGCAATAAGTGTGAGCGCTTTTTAAGTAACAACCAATATCAAGATAAAAATGCATTTAATATGTTTGATTATAAAAATGTGTTGTTATTTGAACGAACCAATATTCATAATGCTCAAGCTAAGCTTAATGTCGGTATTCCTCGTGTTTTAGGTCAATATGAAAACTTTCCGTTTTGGCATACATTGTTAAAAAGTAGTGGAATTAATGTGACACTTTCGCCATATTCAACCCATGAGATTTATGAGAAAGGGGCGGGGACGGTGATGTCAGATAGTATCTGTTTTCCTGCTAAACTGGTACATGGGCATATTATGGAGCTGATCGAGCAAAAGGTCGACCGTATTTTTATGCCAATGGTAGTGTTTGAGTCTGATCATTTTGATAATGCGGTTAATAGCTATAACTGTCCAATTGTTAGTAGTTATGCCGAAGTGGTAAATAGCGCGATTAATCCTGAAGCGAAATATGATGTGCCGTTGGATTATCCGGTAATCAATTTTAGTGATAAAAAATTATTAAAAAGGAGTTGTATCAATTATTTAACGTCCTTAGGTATTACTAAAAAAGTGGCTAATCAGGCTTTTGCTGATGCATTAGTTGCCCAAGCGGAGTATAAGCAATCGCTTTATAAAAAAGCTATTGAGGTGTTGAATAATGCCAAACAAACGGGGCGATATGTGTTTATTTTGGCAGGTCGTCCTTACCATAGCGATAGTTTGATCAATCATAAAACCCCAGAGATTTTAAATGCCTTAGGTTGTGATGTGATAACCGAGGATTCAGTATTAGGTGCGATTAATCAATTATCGCCTGAGTTGCAAATCTGTTCACAATGGAGTTATCCAAATCGCTTATATGCTGCAGCGAGTTTTGTTGCCGAGCAACCAAGAAATATTCAGTTTGTACAACTAAATTCCTTTGGATGCGGCCCTGATGCGATTGTGACCGATGAGTGTAAGGCAATTTTAGAGTCTAAAGGTAAGACCTGTACAATTATTCGTGTTGATGAGATCACCGCAACAGGTTCAGTGCGATTACGCTTACGTTCGATTATTGAGTCAATTCGCATGAATCATCAGCAACCATTGAAAATGGTTGAGCGTAAGAAGACAGCTATTTTTATTAAGCAAGATAAGCAGCGGCGTACTATTTTGGCGCCATTTATTTCAGATTTTTATTCACCACTATTACCACCAATTTTTGCTTTATCAGGTTATAAGCTTGAAACCTTACCAAAACCGGATAAAAGTTCGGTTGAGTGGGGACTTAAATATTGTAATAACGATATATGCTATCCAGCAACCATTATTGTTGGTGATATTATTAAAGCGCTTAATTCGGGTAAATATCAACGTG
>CAMLIK010000029.1 GCA_946480175.1 uncultured Gilliamella sp. | reverse complement strand
GAGCTCGTTACTCGAACAGTAAAAGTTGAGTTATTCCCGCCACCATGTTCAGCATGAATTATCATGGCTAAATCAAGTACTCTTACATCTAACTCTGTATATCCTCCTGAGCCTTTCATCATATAAAGAAAATTTTCCGCAATTGAATAATCCTCATGAGGATGGCGGATATGTAAGGATTTTCCTTTAGCGCTATGGCTTAACATATTATAAGCATACGCAATAATAGCTGGAAATTTAGCAATCAGATCTATGGATTGACGCATTAAATTATCGCGTGAGGTATCGTCAGGCTCCGGATCATAAGTATACATTTCTAGAACAGTTCGAGCCAAAATGTTCATTACATCGTGCCCTTCAAGCTCCATAATTGCAATCTTGGTTTGCTTTTCTAATGCCATTGATTCACAAAGTAAACGTGAGAAATCACGTAATTCTTCTTTATCGGGCAAAGAACCAGATAAAAGTAAATAAATAGTCTCTTCGAAACCTGTACGTTGTTCTTGTTGAGCATTATGCACAAGCTCTTCAATATCAATACCACGATATAATAATTTACCTGCAATTGGTTTTAGTGAGCCATCATCTAAGCGTTCATAACCTAATACATCACCAATTTTGGTTAACCCAACTAAAACACCGGTATGGTCAGCATTACGTAATCCACGTTTTACATTAAATTGTTCGAATAGCTGAGATTCAATTTTACTGGTATTTTTAATGGTTTCCGATAATTTATAAACTAAGAACTTTTCTTTCATTAACCATCCCCTTTGAATTATAAATTATCGATAACGGCTTGAGTAAATTGGGTTGTTGATAATGGTTGCCCATTTTGCATAAAGCGCGCTAAATCTGCAGTTGCTTTGCCTGATTGAAATAAGCTTTCCATTGCATTAGTAATTAGTTGCCCAACTTCATGCCATCCTAAATATTCAAACATCATCACGCCAGATAATAAAAGTGATGATGGATTGGCCTGATTTTGGCCGGCAATATCAGGAGCGGTACCATGGGTCGCTTCGAATATAGCATGTCCGGTTAAATAGTTAATATTAGCGCCCGGTGCAATACCAATCCCACCTACCATGGCGGCAAGCTGATCGGAAACATAATCACCATTAAGGTTTAATGTCGCAACAACCGAATAATCCTCGGGTTTTAACAAGGTATTTTGTAAAAATGCATCACAAATCACATCTTTTATAATCAATTTACCGGCTGATTTCGCGGCTTGTAATGCTTGTTCAGCTGCTGCCTTACCTTCGGCTTTTTGAATTTTAGCATATTGATTCATGGTGAATACTACGTCAGTAAATTCTCTTTCCGCAAGTTCATAGCCCCATTGCTTAAATCCACCTTCTGTGAATTTCATAATATTACCTTTATGAACTAAAGTAACCGATGGTAATTTATGTTGTAATGCATAGTTAATTGCGGCTCGGATTAAACGCTCAGATCCCTCAATAGAGACAGGTTTAACCCCGAAAGCCGAAGTGTTAGGAAAACGGACTTTGGTCACTTTCATCTGGTCAGCTAAAAAATGATAAAACTTTTCAGCTTCAGCTGTACCTTGTTGCCACTCAATACCGGCATAAATGTCTTCAGTATTTTCACGAAAAATGGTCATACTGACTTTTTCTGGGTGCTTTAACGGTGATTCAACACCTTTAAACCAACGCACTGGGCGCAAACAGACATAAAGATCTAACTCTTGACGCAAAGCAACATTGAGTGAGCGGATCCCACCGCCAACTGGTGTCATTAATGGTCCTTTGATACCGATAAGATAATGTTTGAAGGCATCCATAGTCTCTTGCGGTAACCATGATCCATTTGCATTAAACGACTTCTCACCAGCAAGTACCTCTTTCCATTGAACACTACGTTTACCTTGGTAAGCCTTTTCAACTGCTTTATCAAAAATGGTTTGAGCTGCATGCCAAATTTCTTTACCAACGCCATCGCCTTCAATAAAAGGAATCGTTGGATGATTCGGAACGACTAATTGTCCATTTTCAATTGAAACTTGCTGATTCATATTGTCTCTTCCTCTTATTTCTTATTTAAATTCTTCTTTTAACTTATTCAATGCGCTACCCGCTTTGAACCACTCAATTTGTGCTTGATTATAAGTATGCGCTACTGCAAAAGAATCTTGACTACCATCACGATGATGAAGAGTTAATGTCAAATTTTTACCCGGTACAAAATCACATAATCCTGTAATACTAATTTGATCGTCTTCCCGGATCTTGTCATAGTCATCTTTGTTAACAAAGGTTAATGCAAGCATGCCTTGTTTTTTCAGATTAGTTTCATGAATACGCGCAAACGATTTAACCACAATTGCTTTAACATTTAAAAAACGCGGCTCCATTGCGGCATGCTCCCTTGACGAACCTTCACCGTAATTCTCTTCAGCAACGACTATTGAGCCGACTCCTTGTGCTTTTAATTTACGAGCCAACGCAGGGACTTCAACATAATCGCCAGTTTGTGCATCCAACACACTGTTGGTTTTCTGGTTAAAAGCATTAACCGCACCAATTAACATATTATTGGAAATATTATCTAAATGACCACGAAATTTTAACCATTTACCGGCCATTGAAATATGGTCAGTGGTGCATTTACCAGTTGCTTTAATCAATAATGGTTGCGAAAGAATATCTTTACCATCCCAAGGTGAGAAAGGTAACAGCTGTTGCAACCGTTCTGAATTAGGAGCGATACGAACTTCAACTAAACTACCATCAGCCATCGGCTCAATATAACCGGCATCATCGACAGCAAATCCTCGTTTTGGTAACTCATCGCCGATGGGTTCAGGGAGTTTCACTTTTTCACCTTTATCATTGATGAGATTGTCGGTTAATGGATTAAAACTTAATTTACCAGCAATTGATAGCGCTACTACAATTTCGGGCGAACAAACAAATGCATAAGTGTTTGGGCTACCATCATTACGTTTAGCGAAATTACGATTGAACGAAGTGACAATCGAATTTTTGTGTTCATCGGCAACATCATCTCGACGCCATTGTCCAATACAAGGTCCACATGCATTAGCCATAATAGCTGCACCTGCTTGTTCAAAACGACTTAAAATACCATCCCGTTTTGAAGTATTTTTAACTTGCTCTGAGCCTGGATTGATAATTAATTTGGCATTTACTTTCAAACCTAACTTATTGGCATTATCAATCACTGAAGCTGCGCGCATCATATCTTCGTAAGAAGAGTTAGTGCATGATCCAATAAGTCCAACTTCCATATTATCAGGATAATCATGTTGTTGAACTGCGTTTGCTAGCTGTGAAATTGGATAAGCTAAGTCAGGTGTAAATGGACCATTTACATAAGGTTCTAACGTCGATAAGTTAATCTCGATAACTTGGTCATAATAATTTTCAGGTTGTTCTAGTACCGCTTCATCAGGATTGAAACAATCGGTTAATGTATTAGCTAAATCAACGACTTCTTGACGACCTGTCATGCTAAGATAATCAGCAGATTTTTTGCTATAAGGGAAGATTGAAGTCGTTGCTCCCACTTCTGCCCCCATATTACAAATTGTTGCTTTACCGGTGGCGGATAATGACTCAGTACCTTCGCCAAAATATTCAATAATGGAATTAGTACCACCTTTAACCGTTAAGATACCTGCTAATTTTAAAATGACATCTTTTGGTGATGCCCAACCCGATAATTTGCCAATCAATTTTACACCGATAATTTTTGGCATTTTCAGTTCCCATGGCATACCAGCCATTACATCAACGGCATCAGCACCACCAACACCAATTGCAATCATGGATAAACCACCAGCATTTGGTGTATGTGAATCAGTACCAATCATCATGCCACCAGGAAAGGCATAATTTTCAAGTACCACTTGGTGAATAATACCAGCATCAGGTTTCCAAAATCCGATGCCATATTTGTTCGAAACATCGCGTAAGAATTGATAAACTTCGTGGTTATTGCTTTCAGCTACAATCAGATCGTCATGGGCATTTTTATAAGCTTGGATAAGGTGATCACAATGAACAGTTGAAGGTACCGCGACCCGTTTACGGCCAGAATTCATTAACTGTAATAATGCCATTTGTGCCGTTGCATCTTGCATCGCGACACGATCGGGGGAGAAGTTTACATAATCTTCCCCTCGTTTATAAGCTTTAAGTTCCTCTCCTTCAGCCAGATGAGCATAGAGAATTTTTTCCGTCAAGGTTAATGGTTTTCCAATTTTCTGGCGGATAAGATCAATTTTTTGTGGATAATGTTGATAAATATTTTTTATTAAATCAATATCGAAAACCATAATTAAGCTCCCATTGCTTATATTATAATATCCTTTAGAGCCTTACTCAAAATCGGGATAATTGAATATTTATTCTTTTTTTATGATTAAATATTCATAACAATATAGCATTATTTTTGTTTTATGCAATCTTACGATAATACTTGCTGTTAACTTTGATTAAAAACAACAAATTTAGATACTATCGTTAATAGAATTCCTATACTAGCGAAATATCAAATATTATGCACATTAAAGAAAATTGAAAATTAGCTAATTCCATAAGTAAAAATAATGTAAAAAAAGTTGAGGAGCGGGGTTTTTTAAGGCGCTAAAACATCACCAACACGTTGTTTACTTACATTATTAATCTATGTTAAATTGTTTTACCGAATAATATTTACCTTTATTTTTTCATGAATCAAACAAAAAATCCGTCACCAGTAAAAAACGGTGGCTTTTTAAATACAATAGAACGAATTGGAAACAAAATCCCTGATGTCACAACTCTTTTCTTTTATGCTCTAATCATTTGTCTGGTTGCTTCATTATTACTTTCTTTTGTCAGTTTTAATTATATTAATCCAGTAACTCAAGAAAAGCTGGCTGTGGTGAACATGTTAGCACCAAACCAGTTAGTGACTTTTTTTACTAAGCTGGTATCAAATTTTGTCTCATTTCCACCACTTGGGATTACCATTGTTGCTACATTAGGAATTGGCATTGCTGAGAGTAGCGGTTATATTCATGTTCTGCTGAAAAAATTATTGGCAATCACCCCAAAAAAATTGGTTACTCCATCAGTTATTTTTGTCAGTATGGTTTGTCATATTGCGTCAGATTCTGCTTATGTAATTTTAATGCCAGTATCGGCAATGATGTTTTATGCTACCGGCCGTCATCCATTAGCGGGAATAGCTGCGGCATTCGCGGGGCTCGCGGGAGGCTTTAGTTCAAGTTATACGCCATCAATCATTGATCCGATAATGCAAGGTTTTACCCAAAGTGCAGCGCAAATTATCGATCCAACCTATCAAGTCAATGTACTTTGTAACTACTTTTTAAGTTTTGGCGGCACGTTTTTTGTATTGATAGCCTGCTGGTTTGTTACCGACAAAATTGTTGAACCGCGATTAAATGCAACTATGCCTTTAAACAATGATATTCAATTATATAATCTTGCCGATTCACCCGAGATTTCAACAATTGAAAATAAAGGATTTAAAATTGCCTCAGCGGTATTTTTAATTATCGCTCTTGGTTTAGTACTGGTATTACTACCAGAAGATTCACTATTGCGTGCACCTGATGGCAGTATGACTAGCAATAAAGCGCCAATCATGCAGATTATTGTGCCATTATTATTTGTATTTTTTGCAATACCTGGATTAATTCATGGCTTTATCACAGGCGCATTTAAATCGTCGCGCGATATCGTCAAATCAATGGAAAATATCACTAAATCACTTATTCCATTTATTGTTTTTGCTTTCTTTTGCGCACAATTTTTATATGTATTTTCGAATTCACAGATTGGCACCTTAATCGCGATTGGTGGTGCTGAGTTTTTAAAAGCCTTACATTTACCATCGGTAGTGACGATTTTTGGCGTAATCATTCTAACCAGTCTGCTTAATGTGTTAATTACTTCTGCATCGTCTAAGTGGGCTATTTTAGCGCCTATTTTTGTTCCGATGCTGATGTCAGTAGGAATCTCGCCAGAATTAACCCAAGCGGCTTATCGAATCAGCTCAGCTGTGAATGTCAGCACGCCTATGTTTGCTTTCTATCCTTTGATTATTGCTTATTGTCAGCAATATTGTAAAAACACCGGCGTAGGTACCTTAAGTTCGATGATGATCCCATACACGGTGGCACTCTTAATTGCTTTGACAATAAATTTATTACTATTTTGGTTCTTAGGCTTACCTATCGGTTTTGATAGTGGTTATGTCTATCCACCAGTAAATAGTTAATCGCAGATAAGGATTTAAATCATGAATATTACCGAACAATTAGTTGACCGATTTTTACGTTATGTAAGTATTCCTAGCCAGAGCAAAGCTGGCTCGGCAATTGTCCCCTCTACCCTAGGACAAACTGAGTTAGCTAAACAACTCAAACAAGAGTTAATTGCATTGAATATGCAAGATGTTTTTCTTGATGAACATAGCATTGTCACTGCGAAATTAGCAGGTAACACACCGCATGCACCGAAAATCGGTTTTGTTGCACACCTTGATACCGTTGATGTTGCGCTATCTGATAAGATTAATCCACAACGTGTAACTTTTATGGGGGAAGATATCTTATTAAACAGCGAAAAAGATATTTGGTTTAAGGTAGCTGAACATCCAGAATTGAAAAAATATCTGAATGAAGAATTGATTGTAACTGATGGTACTAGTGTTCTTGGTGCTGATAACAAAGCAGCAATTGCCGTTGTCATGACCATGTTAGATCAATTGCAACAACGAAATTGTCAACATGGCGATATTTATGTCGCTTTTGTGCCGGATGAAGAAGTTGGTTTAAATGGCGCCAAAAAACTTGATTTACAACGTTTTAAACCTGATTTTGCTTATACTATTGACTGTTGTGAATTGGGTGAAGTCGTTTATGAGACATTCAATGCCGGAGCAGTTACCATTGAGATTGAGGGGGTATCAGCTCATCCTATGTCAGCAAAAAATGTCTTAATCAATCCTATCCGCATCGCAAATGATATTATTAACTGTTTTGATAGCTGTGAAACACCTGAACATACTGAAGGTAAAGAAGGATATTTCTGGTTTAATGATATTATTGGCAACCAAAGCACGACTACATTAAAAATGAGTATTCGCGACTTTGATCTAACTCACTATGAAGCTCGTAAGACTTACATTCAAGAGGTGATTAGTTTTATCAGCCGTAAATATCCTAGAGCAAAAATTGAATGTCAAATTACCGATACCTATAGCAATATAGCTAACTACTTAGGTGATGACCGTCGTTGTATTGACTTGATTTATCAATCATTTGAATTATTGGGAATTAAACCAAATACTATCGCCATGCGTGGCGGAACAGATGGTTCAGCATTATCAGCAAGGGGCCTAACCACACCAAATTACTTTACTGGCGCCCATAACTTCCATTCTTGCTTTGAGTTTTTACCATTATCATCATTCTTAAAATCCTTTGAAGTCACCATGAAAATTATTGAATTAGCGGCTAAAGTTTAAGAAGAATAAAAAAAAGAGGGAATGCAATTCCCTCTTAAAAGCACCTATCAAGTTTATAATTTATAACTTGCAGTTAACAAGAAAGCTCCAGGAGTACCAGGCATACTACTGGAACGCCAATACTTTTTATCAAGTAAATTGGTTAATGCTAAGGTTACATCAACCGATCGCGTTTGATACCCAATTGCAGCATTCCAAACTCCATAACCTGGGCGTTTAACAAGATTCTTATCATCATTATACATTGAGCCCTTATAATTAAATTCCACTTCCGTGAACCAGTTCTCATGTGGTAGGTAGCGTATTCCTAAATAGCCACTTTGTTTAGCAGTATTAGATAAATATTTATCTTGGTTAGCTGGTGTTTTTTTATCTTTATGAACTTTAGCTTGTTGATAACCAATACCACTATTGATATACCAATTTTTATTTAATTGTCCAATAGCACTTATTTCTATCCCTTGGCTGCGATCACTTCCTCTTACTTGCCAATTATAAGGATCATTGACCGAGTCTGGTTGGTAACGAACATTATAAAGCTCTAAGTCATAGAGTGCGATTTGCGAAGAGAGTTTATCATCAAACCAATCACTCTTAACTCCGATTTCATACTGACGTGAATACTGAGGTTTATCATCGTAAACCGTCTTAGAATCAGTCGCAATAGTTATGAGGCCACGACCACCATAAGGTGCAAAGTTTTTACTATATGAAGCATAGAAACTTTGTGATGCCATCGGTTGCCAAATCAAACCAACCCGAGGACTTAATGAGTTACCATCATATGAACGACTTTGATGATTCAATTTATTATTTGAAGCGAACTCATAATTGTCATAACGTAATCCAGCAAGTAATTTCCATTGTTCAGTGAAACTGATTAGGTCTTGCCAATAAAATCCTTTAGAGGTAGCTTCATGATTAGTCTTAGTACTCAGTTTATTATAGTGAGGTTTTTTCGAGTTCCAGTGAGGGTGGTACGGGTCAATAGCTTCCGGATATAGGCTAGTTAAAGCTAATCGTGGTTCGCGTTTTTCAATATTATATTCAACACCAATTAACATATCATGGGTAATACTTGATGTACTAAATTTGCTGGCTAAATCAAGTGTATTACTGTAGGTTTTATTCGATGTTTCTTGCCAAGCACGCCGGAATTTCAACTTACCTTTATAGTTACAAAAATTACCATTACTTAATTTACCATTCAAATCACAATAATTACCAGCATAAAGATGATCGAAATTTTGATCAGCTTTACGATACATATTGGTTAATTTAATAGACCAAACATGATTAAATTCATATCCCATCACAGAACGTAATGAATTAAAATTATCCTTTACATAATCATCGGGGTGAGCATAGGCTGTTTTTATTGAAACACCTTTTGGTAAATCATAATAAGCTGGCGCTCTATCTGGTTTACGCCACAATTTATCATTAGTATATTGTACTAACCAATTGAATCCTTCTAAATTATCATACAATATACTTGGTGATACCATCGTATCTCGTTGTTTAATGCCTTTACGAAAACCTTTATCGGATTGATGATCAACTGTCATTCGTACCGCAAACTTATCATTTAAAACATGGTTAACATCTATCATTCCACCATATTTATCCCAAGAACCACCGCGCAAACTAAATGTTGATGGTGAATCAAAGTTTGCCTGTTTACTGATCATATTGATTATTCCACCACCTGAACCTCTTCCATAAAGTACGGAAGCAGGTCCTTTTAATACTTCAATTCGCTCTATATTAGCAGTACTTTGCCTAACTTGTCCGCTTGCCCGCACACCATCACGGTAAATATCACCCGAACTTGCCGAAAAACCTCGGATTTTTATACCTTCATCCCGCATATCATAGGTTGCATCGACTCCAGGCAATTTATTTACAATGACACTTAGGTCGTTTTGTCCATAAATTTTTTGTTGCTCAAGGTTAATAGAATCAATGGTTTGAGGAATATCTTTAATATCAAAAGATGTTTTAGTTGCAGTAGATGATTTTTTTATGCGCTGATCATTATTATCCTTAATAGTTGCGACAACTTTCATAGTTTCAATATCATTATTATCATTAACTTTATCTTGGGCGTATGCTATAAAAGCAGATGAGCCTAATACGCAAGGTAAGACTAATTGATTAACTAATTTCATTATTTTTCCTATTTTTTATTGTGTTATTTGATTAATTTTAAAATAACAACTAATAATGATAATGATTATTATTTACGCTTACAACTTTTTTTCTATTTTCTAACTGTTTAATATATGGCTTCATTTATATATTATTGAATAATGTATATTTTATTTGATATGAAATAGAATCGATTTAATTAGTGAAAAGGTATGGTGATATTTTGATAAATTTGCTTTTTAAAGATTAATCTATTATTACCTAATAGTTTGTTTTATCATGCTTTTTTATTAGCTGATTAATCAACAAGCTTAATTTGGCTAGATTTGTTTGAGTGAGTTTTTAATGTTAAAGGAAGTGGTGGGTCGTGAGCGATTCGAACGCTCGACAAACGGATTAAAAGTCCGCTGCTCTACCGACTGAGCTAACAACCCATTTTGATAAAATTACTTTCAACTTTATTTATTAATGCTTCAAGCAATTTCGGGTTGCTATAATACTTGTAATTATAAGGTAGTGCAACCTTTTTATTACTATTTTTGTTTAAAAGCTGTTTATTTATACATTTTATTACAAAGATGCTAATTTTTTATTTGCTAGATCAACTGTCTTTTTATCTTTAACATATTTGTTTACAATTTGTTGAAAAACGGCTTTAGCATTCTTTTTATCACCTTTATCAAGTAAAATTACACCTACCTTGTAAAGGCTATCTGCTGCTTTTGGAGAAGAAGGAAAATCTTTTACTACAGTTGCGTAGTAAAATGAAGCATCATCTTTTTTGCCTTTTTTATAGCAAAGTTGACCGAGCCAATAATTTACATTTGCACGGTAATTTGTTTTTGGGTAGGCTTTTAGATAATTTTGAAAGGCTACAATTACGTCATCACTCTGTTTGTCATCATTAATATATTGCATGATGAAATTATAATCCGTTTTATCATTACCTGAAGCCGACCATCTAGATAAATTTGAAGATGATGGTGCGGCATCAATACTTGATGTAGAGTCAGAACTGTCATTTGCAGCACTTGGATTTGCTGAGAATCCTATCCCATTAGTCATTTGCTGTAAAATCATTTTTTGGCGCTCAATTGTTTGATTAAGTTGATGCTTAGTTTCTTCCAATTGACCACGAAGTGTGTCTACATCTGATTGTAGTTCATTAATTTTTTGTTGATTTTGAAGGATCAGCTGTCCTTGCGCTTGTATTATTCTATCCACATCAGAACTATCTGCTGCACAACCATATCCAGCAAATAAAAGAAATAAGGACAATGTGAGTAATTTTTTATACATATTATGTAAACTCGACGCAAACTTAAGAATAAAAAACGGCTGATAAATCAGCCGTCATAAGATGGAATTAAAAACCGGCGTAAGTGATTACTGCACGACGGTTTTTAGCATAAGCTGCTTCGTTGTGACCTAATACTGCTGGTTTTTCTTTACCATAAGAAACGATTGAAAGTTGTTCGCCAGAAACACCATTACTTTGTAGGTAAGATTTAACTGCTGCTGCACGACGTTCACCCAACGCAATATTGTATTCTGGGGTACCACGTTCATCAGCATGACCTTCAATAATAACATTTAAAAATGAAGTAGCACGAATAAAGATTGAATGTGCATTTAATAATGTTGAATACTCTGATTTAACATTGTATTTATCATAATCAAAATAAACAGTGTTAATTTGTTGTAGTTTTTGAAGTTGCTCTAAAGCTTCTTTTGATAAAGAACCGTTACCTACTTTGCTGATGTTGGTAGTAGTACATGCTGTTACAGCGATTAATGGTAAAGCAACTGCGGCTACCTTAAGAAATTTAGAAAATTGCATTGTATTAACTCCTTTGTGTTTAAATAAATTATTACTTATATTTTTTTATACTTCTAACCAACTTCAAAGTAACACTTGTTACCAACTCGATAGATTAGGTGTATATATTATAACGACCATAACATTTACACAATTTTAATAATTATAATATTGTCTAAAATTTAGCCGTTCCTCATAAATAAGGTGACCAAGAAGGGAATTTTACCTGCCCATCAGTCGCTGGTAACCTTGCTTTAAAATTACCATCAGTTGAAACAAGATTTAAAACTGTACCTAAACCTTGTGAAGAACTGTAGATAATCATCGTGCCATTTGGCGCAATACTCGGAGTTTCATCTAAGAACGTATCAGTTAATCGTTGATATGTATTAGTTTCTACATCATATCGAGTAATGTGTTGCTCGCCATTATTAGTAGAAATTACAGCAATAAACTTACCGTCTGGAGATACGCGAGCATTTTGGTTTTGGGTATTATCCCAAGTCACGCGTTGGGATGCTCCACTACTAACGTTGATTGAATAAAGTTGCGGGCGCCCTGCCTGATCTGAAGTATAAACTATAGTTTGATTATCTGGCATCCATGAAGGTTCAGTGTCATTACTGCGACCTGAGGTAATTTGGGTGATTTTTTTAGATCTTAAATTCATCATATATAAATTTAGGCTACCACCTTTCGATAACGCAAAAGCCAATTTGCTACCATCTGGTGAAAATGCTGGAGCGCCATTGTGTTGAGGAAAAGATGCAATAGTTTCAACAGCCCCGCTGTCTAATGTTTTTAATACTAATGCAGAACGACCGCTTTCAAAAGTTACATAGGCTATTTTTTTGCCATCAGGCGACCATGTTGGTGACATTAATGGTTCTTTTGAACGATGTACGGTGATTTGATCAAATCCATCATAATCAGATACACGTAATTCATGTGTATAAGGACCTTTACTATTTTTAACAACATAGGCAATACGTGTTCTAAATGCACCTTTAATACCAGTTAATGCTTCAAAAATTTCATCACTTGCTGTATGGGCAGCATAACGTAACCAACGCTGTTCTATGGAAAATTGATTTTGAGATAAGACAGTACCTGGACGATCAACCGTATCAACTAATTGATAGGTAATAAGATATTTTCCAGAGGCATCGGGTTGGATTGTTCCTACTACAACAGCAGAAACACCAATATTGCTCCAAACACTAGAATTGACTTCAGAAGCAGTAATTGGTCTTTGCGGCATTGCAGCCACATCAATTGGATTAAATTTACCACTATTGCGTAAATCAGAAGCAACAATATTATCTATAACTTGTGGCGGTGTGCCACTACCAGTCCATTTAAATGGGACGACTGCAATTGGTTTAGCAGAACTTACCCCATCAGTGATTACAATTCTAACTTCAGCAGTAACCATCATTGTAGATAATAAAACAAAACAAGCTATCAAAAAGCGAGAAGCAAATTTGATCATCTTAAATTCCTTAATCAAAACGAAGTACATTAAGTTAAAATAAATATAACAACCATGTATAAACACAAAAAGATCTAATCTTTAACAATTAACATAGTGCTATTACACAGTAGCCGATATCATTTTTTACAAAATATAAATAATTTTACAGCCTGAAAGATAGCCGAAATTACATAACAAGTCCATAGCCTTTTGAGTAAAAAAGATTTTTTATTTGCATTATTTTGTTATTTTTTATTCACAAATACTATTGTATATTAGCTATACAATTCAGATTTTAATGTAATTAAAAGTAATTTGTGAATATTTTTATTTAAATTGAATTCGACTAAAGTTATTCAAATATAAATAATGATCGATAAGAAAAAATTTAAAAAAATGTTTATTTACTATTTTTGGCAATTTTCACAATAGAATGTATTACGTTGCCCTATTCGATGAGACTTTATATCAGATTCACAAATTAAACATTTTTCGCCATCTCTCCCATATACTTTGAGTTCTTGTACAAAATAGCCAGGTTTACCATCAGACTGAACAAAATCTTTAAGTGTTGTACCACCTTGTTCTATAGATTTGGTGAGCACTTGCTTAATTGCTGTTACTAATCGCTTAAATTCTATTAAAGTTAGGCTCTTAACTTTTCGATGCGGATTAATTTTTGCCAAAAATAATGATTCTGAAGCATAAATATTACCAACACCTACCACAATATGGTTATCCATAATCCAGTTTTTAATTGGAATATTTCGATTAGTCGCTTTTTCCAATAGATAACTTGCAGAAAAATCATTACTTAGAGGTTCTGGGCCTAGATGCTTCATTTGAATTAATTCATCAATCGAATTAGTCCAAAGCCATGAACCAAAACGCCGTGGATCGGTATAGCGTAATATCACACCATTTTCTAATACCAAATCAACATGATCATGTTTATCTGGTGTTTTGTTTGAATCTAATATCCGTAAGCTACCAGACATACCTAAATGAATGACAATCCAATTATGTGTCAATTGTAATAATAGATACTTAGCACGCCTTTTAATATCTACTATAACTTGACCTTTAGCATCAGAAATAGCCGTATCAATAGGCCAACGAAGCTTGGGTTGTCGAACAATTACTTGCTTGATAGTTTGGCCTTTTAAATAAGGTAAAATACCACGTCGACTAGTTTCTACTTCTGGCAACTCAGGCATATGATAACCCCATTTAATTATTTAACATGTCAGTAACCCAACTTGGTGCCGATTGATTAGGCTCAGTTTGGGAGTTAACAACACACATGCTTTGTGGATTTACCGTCCATGCAGGTAAAGTCCTTACTCCTCCTCCATTACACTGCCATTGCCCCCCACTATCTATAGGTACCATAAAGATATTTTGTGGTATTGGGAGTTGTAATTTTTTCGGTGGATTATTTTGTAAGTATTCACTATATATTTTTAATGCACCTGTGGCCCCAGTTAATTTCATTGGAGAATGATCATCAAGTCCTATCCAAATTACAGCAACATTTTTACCATCAATTCCGGTAAACCAACTATCACGTGAATCATTACTCGTTCCGGTTTTAGCCGCTAAATTAAATGAGCCATATTTACCTTTTAATGAACGTGATGTCCCTGATTCAACCACTTGTTGCATTGCGTAAGTTGTTAAATAAGCAGCTTGTTGAGAAACCGCTTGAATCTGTTGAGGGTAATTTTGATAAACAAGCTCGCCTTTATCAGTTAATACATATCTTAAAATAGTAAGCGGCGCGCGTTGCCCATTATTGGAAATAGTTTGAAACATTTGTGCCGTTTCTAATGGGGTTAATTCTAGGGCACCCAATAAACGAGAAGGTAAATTAGGAATACGATCTTCAGGTACTCCCAATGCTTGTAAAGTATTTTTGGTTGCATCTAAACCTAATGCCATACCTAAGTTAACTGTAGGTACGTTAAGTGAAAGCGCTAACGCATCAATTAACATCACCTTATCACGAAACTTCCGATCAAAATTCTTTGGTTGCCAATAAGTACCATTATCAAGTTTGATTGATAACGGGCTATCATTGAGCCAAGTATTAAGCTGATAACGTCCTGGTTGACCTAATGCAGTTAAGTAAGTTGACGGTTTAGCAAGTGAACCAATTGCGCGTCTTGTTAACCAAGCTCGGTTATAACCAGGGTAACGAGGCTCTGCACTACCAATAATTGAACGGATTTCGCCTGTCTCACGGCTAACAATGACCATTGCTGTTTGCAACTCTTTATTAGTCGATTTACGTAATGTTTCTATTTCATCGGTAACCGATTGTTCCGCTGCTGCCTGAGCAACAGGATCGAATGTTGTGAAAATTTTCATTCCTGAAAGATGATCAGCTTTATCACCCAGTTGTTTTCGAAGCTCACTACGGACAACTTGCATAAATGCTGGTTGTGGTGATATCACACCACCTTTTGGTAAAACCGAAAGTGGACGTTGGCTGAGCAAATTATATAATTCCTCATCAATAATTCCTTGTTGCTCAGCAAGTTTTAACACAACATTACGACGTTCAATTACTTGTTGTGGTTGTGTCCAAGGATTATAGTATGAAGCACCTTTAACCATACCGACTAAAACTGCTTGTTGATCTAATGTCAATTCATTTACTGGACGACCAAAATAGTAAAGACTTGCTAATGGGAAGCCATGAATTTCTTCACTACCAGCTTGACCTAAATAAACCTCATTTAAGTAAAGTTCTAAAATACGTTCTTTACTATAACGAGCATCTAAAATGATAGCCATATAAGCTTCACGAATTTTACGACTTATACTTCTTTCATTAGTTAAAAAGAGATTTTTAACAGTCTGTTGTGTTAGTGTACTTCCTCCTTCAGTGCGCCCAGTAGTTAAATTAACATATATAGCACGACCAATAGAATATAAACTCACACCGTGATGGTCATAAAAACGTTTATCTTCAGTTGCAATTAAGGTTTTTACTAACGAGTCAGAAAATTCTTTTAAAGGTACAAAAAGCCGTTGTTCACCATTTGGTGAATGCATCATTGTTATCAATTTAGGATCAATCTTAAGTAATCCAAAATCTCGACCAGTATCCAAATTAGATATACGATCGATTCTATTGTCATAGAAAGTTATTTTGGCACGGAAAGCTTGTTCTTCACCATCAGGGAAAGTAAATGGGCGACGATAAATTTCAACAGCACCATTTTGAACAATAAATTCACCTGGGCGAGTTACTTTACTATCTTGTTGACGATATTGCGCACCTTTTAGCAAAGTCACGACATCACTAAGGCTATAATCACTATCTGGTTCAAGATCAACTATTTGTCCATAGACAGCAGCTGGTAATTCCCAGACATTACCATCTATGCGTTCTTTAATTTGTTGATCTAGATAAATCCCATAAACGACCGTCACAGCAACAAAGATGAGAAATAATTTGAATAGCAACGACCAAAGTCGACGCCACAATCTTTTCTTATTTTTCTTTGAAGCTTTTTTTGCCGATTGCTTTTTAGTTTGTTTATTCAAACTGCACCTAATATTTTGATTAAATATAATTGCCTTATGATAACACAACTTTCAATGAATAATTGAGCTTGTTATAAATAGTAACTATTAGTTTAAATAATATATTTGAATATAAAAAATTAATTAAAAACTAAGTTGAGGCTTAATATTTTTAACTTTTTCTATGAATGCTTTTTTAGATTTACCGGTTAAACCTTCATTAATTGGTAAACTGGCCGTTAATGGATTAACAGGTTTATTATTAATATGTAGTTCAAAATGTAAATGAGGACCAGTTGATCGCCCAGTATTACCAGATAAACCTATTTTATCACCTTGTTTAACTTGTTGCCCTGGTTTTACTAAAATTTTGTCTAAATGCATATATGCTGTCATATATTGTCTACCATGGCGAATAGCAACATAGTTTCCTGCAGAACCACTGTATTTTGCAATAACAACTTCACCATTACCTACAGATAAAACAGGCGTTCCTCTCGATACTGCAAAATCAACACCATTATGAGGTGTAACTATTCCTGTAACAGGATTTAAACGACGCGGGTTAAATCCTGACGATACACGAGCCTTTTTAGCTAAAGGATATCGAAAAAAACTTTGAGATAAACTACTTGCATTAATATCATAGTATTTGCCGTCATCGGCTAGAATCGCATAATAATCTTTAGTGCCATTTTTAATGCGAACACCAAGCAATTTACTATTTGATAAATGGTTTCCGTGCATTTCACGAGCTAAATATACGGCAAATTTATCGCCTACTTTAAGACGTCTAAAATCCAATCGCCACTGTAATGCACGCGTAATAATACCTATTTCATTGCTAGACAAACCAGCTTTACGCGCATCAGCAACAAAACTTGTTTTCAGCTCACCTGTAATAATATTATTTTGTGAAGTTCCTTCGACAGTTTCATTACTTTCTATAAATTTATTACCAGACTTTTCAAAAATTCGAACATTATTCGTTGATATCGTCCAATTAAAAGTTAGCAAATTATGATTATCATCAGTTGTCCAACTAATCTGCTGACCAATTCTCAAATTTGCAAGTTGTTTATACTTACCTGTTAATTGTGCAATATCATTTTTATTGACATTATAACGATTCAAAATATCGTGTAGTGTATCACCCCGTGAGATGGTATATTGTACCGTGTTATCTTTTTCTTCAACAAGATCATCTAACTCATCTTTAGTGATATCATCTTCAGGAACATCAGACGATTCAGTGACATTGTCTGTTTTAGATTTATCACCAAGCATATCAATTCGTCCATCATCAACAACAACTGAAGACGAAGGAATATCTGTAACTGTGGTTTGAGATTGAGAATTTAAAGGAACATACACTGTGCGATCCAAATTTAAAGGTCGCCACAATATAGTTACTAAAATAACAACAACAAGGACGCCTAATACTGAAAAATAGGGAATTTTTAATTTATTTTTTCCAATATTTGAGGATTTAATCTGCTGTGCCAAAATTAACCTTAACTATCTTATTATCTAAACTATTCTTTATCTAAACAATCCAACAACTGTTGAGCCAATGCTAATAAAAAGCGTGAATAAGCATCTTTTTTTACAGGAATACCTGTCCCTAATGGATTTAACTCACCAATTTGAACATCTGTACCATTCACTAACTTCTTAATAACTGCAGGGCTAAACTGTGGCTCTCTAAAAACACAGGCGGCTTGGTGCTCCGCTAACTCTTTTTGAATTGCATAGACAGTTTGAATGCCAGGCTGTACTGCTGGATTTATGGTAAAACTTCCTAGATTTTTTAATCCGAACTGTGATTCAAAATACCCATAAGCATCATGAAACACAAAATACCCTTTATTTTGGACGTTAATTAGTTTTTTTGCAATGTTTTGTTCTGTTTCTGATAGATTTGTAATGAATTCGTCCAGATTTGCATCAAGCAACTGTGCTTTATTAGGGTAAAGTTCAACGAGTTTATCATGAATTGACTTTGCAATAATTTTAGCAATTTTAGGAGAAAGCCAAATATGCTCATCATATTCACCATGATGATGAACATGATCATCATGAACCATTTGTTTATTATCATCACGACGACTAGTTCTAAGCAAAGTTTCAATTTCTGGAATATCCATTAATTCTATCTGCTTTTGGTCATCAACATTTTTTAAAACAGTTGGCATAAAAGCTTCCATATCTTCACCAACCCAAATTATTAAATCAGCATTTTTTATTTTAGCCAAATCGGAGGGTTTTAATGAATAGGTATGAGGGGAAGCACCATCTGGTAGCAATATATCTGTATTTGCTACGCCAGATACAATTGCTTCGGTAATAAAACCTATAGGTCTTACGGAAGAAATTATTGTGGCATTAACATTAGTAACAAATCCAATAAAAAATAAGGTAACTAATAAATGAAGATGTAGAATTTGTATAGTGTTTTTAGTCAAATTTTTCATTTAATCATCCAATATTATAAAATATGATAGAATAAAATCACATTATTGTTATAATATAACATAACATATTGGTCAGCAAGGACTATTGATATCATGACACAATTAATGGCGCTAAATAATATTTCGGTTGAAATAAATCAGCAAAAAATATTATATGATGTATCATTTACGATTAACTTAAACCAAATTATTACGATACTAGGTCCAAACGGTGCAGGAAAATCAACACTTATTAAAGTTATCTTAGGATTAATTTCACCTACAACTGGCACCATTAAACGTAATTCTGATTTGACTATCGGCTATGTACCTCAATCAATAAATTTAAATCCAACTTTACCAATAACCGTCGAACGGTTTATGCATTTAAATAAACAATTACATTATACTGATATCATCAAAACTTTATCGTTAGTTAAAGCAGAGTATCTTATTGATCGATCTATGCATCAATTATCAGGAGGTGAATTACAACGAGTACTTTTAGCTCAAGCATTAGCAAAACGTCCAAAATTATTAATCTTAGACGAACCTACACAAGGTGTTGATATAAATGGGCAGGTACTATTGTATGATTTAATTATGGATGCTAAAACCGAATTTAATTGTGGTGTTGTAATGGTTTCACATGATCTACATTTAGTTATGGCAAAAACTAATGAAGTAATTTGCTTAAACCATCATATATGTTGTTCTGGAACACCAGCTAGCGTTTCAAATGATCCTGAATTTATTTCTTTATTTGGACAACATGGTGCATCACAAATTGCTTTATATAAGCACCATCATAATCATGATTTTTGCCAACACCACCATAATCAACATCAAAAAGTTATTTTACCTGATTTAAGAGAAACACAAAAATGATTGAGTTACTTCTACCCTCTTTGCTTGCAGGTTTATGCTTATCATGTTTAACAGGTCCATTGGGTACCTTTGTTGTTTGGCGAAGAATGTCCTATTTTGGAGATACTCTATCCCATGCTGCTTTATTAGGAATCGCTTTTGGTTTCCTTTTAAATATCAATTTATTTTATGCCATTATCTTAGTAACATTGATATTAGCCATCGGGCTGTTATGGTTAGAATCTCAAAAACAACTTCCTATTGATACATTATTGGGTATTTTAGCTCATAGCGCTCTTTCACTTGGTTTAGTTGTGATAAGTTTAATGCATAGCATACGTATTGATTTGATGGGCTATCTATTTGGTGATCTTTTATCTATAACCATGTTTGATGTTTATCAGATAGTAATTTGCGTAGTGATAATTGGTTCCTTTCTGATATGGCGCTGGAATCATTTTTTATTTATCACTGTTAGTGAGGAATTAGCATTTAGTCATGGTATCAATGTACCACTAGCAAAATTCATGCTAACAATACTTTTAGCATTAACAATAGGTATTGCTATGAAATTTGTTGGGGCTTTAATTATAACAGCGCTGTTAATCATCCCTGCTGCTACAGCAAAATACTATGCTAAAAATCCAGAATCAATGGCTATAATTGCAATATTAATTGGAATGCTATCAATTTTTGGCGGGATTTTGTTTTCATTAATTTATGATACTCCAACAGGTCCTTCTGTCGTATTGAGTAATGCATGCTTATTTTTCATATCATTATTTATTTCTAAATTATTTTTAAAAATTAACTATCAGTAAGATTTGAAGATTTTTTGCGAGTGGACACGCATTTTTAGTTATTTGTTTCTGCATATTCTTAATGTTAGCAATAAAATTCTAAAAAACTCGAACTAATGAAGATAAAATTATGTCCCTTGCTATTATTTACACCAGAGCCTCAATAGGAATACAAGCACCTCAAATTAATGTAGAAGTGCATATTAGTAATGGATTACCTGGTTTTGTTCTTGTTGGTCTTCCTGAAGCAACCGTAAAAGAATCCAAAGATCGAGTTAGAAGTGCTATTATTAATAGTGGTTTTACGTTTCCTACTAAAAAAATAACGGTTAATTTATCTCCGGCAGATCTTCCAAAAGAGGGGAGCCGATTCGATTTACCAATAGCTATTGCCATTCTTGCGGCAACAGAACAGATACCTAACGATAATCTTGCTAAATATGAGTTTTTAGGTGAATTAGCTTTATCTGGTGAAATTAAAGCTGTAAAAGGAGCTATTCCAGCAGCAATATCATCTAAAAAAAATAATCGTACTTTAATTATTTCTATAGAAAATCAATCTGAAATATCATTGATCCACCATAACAATACGTTAATTACTCATAATTTACTAGAATTATGTCAATATTTATACAATGAAATCAACCTACCTTCTGTTCAATACAGAGAATACAAAGATGATGATGATCAGCTACTAGTTAACCTACAAGATATAATTGGTCAAGAACATGCTAAAAGAGCCTTAGAAATCGCTGCAGCTGGTGGACATAATTTACTGTTAATAGGACCACCTGGAACAGGTAAAACAATGCTGGCTACTAGATTAACTTCATTATTACCACCATTATCAGATGATGAAGCACTTGAAAGTGCAGCAATCACAAGTCTAGTTAGTACAAATGGTTCAATTCAAAATTGGCGAATAAGACCATTTAGAGCACCACATCATAGTGCATCAATAGCCGCTTTAGTTGGCGGAGGCTCAATTCCTAAACCAGGGGAAATTTCATTAGCTCATAATGGTGTTTTATTTTTAGATGAGTTACCAGAATTTAATCGTAAAGTATTAGATGCCCTAAGAGAACCCATTGAGTCAGGAGAAATTGTTATATCAAGAGCCAATGCAAAAGTAAAATTTCCAGCTAAATTTCAACTTATTGCAGCAATGAACCCTAGTCCTACTGGACATTACCAAGGAACTCACAATAGAACAACACCACAACAAATAATACGTTACTTAAATCGACTTTCTGGTCCTTTTTTAGATCGTTTTGATATCTCGATTGAAGTACCATTATTACCTAAAGGTACACTAAGTCAGAAAGTTACAATGACAGAATCAACGAATAAAGTGAAAAGGAGAGTTATTGATGCAAGAAAGATTCAAATAAAAAGGAACAAAAAGTTAAATAGTCAATTATTACCAAAAGAAATTCAAATTCATTGCTTATTAACTGATGAAGATAATGACTATTTGGAACAGGCTTTGATTAAATTAGGGCTTTCTGCACGAGCTTGGCATAGAATATTAAAAGTATCTCGTACTATAGCGGATTTAGATTGTTCAAAGAACATAGAACGAAAACACATTTCAGAAGCGCTTAGTTATCGTTCTATGGATCGATTATTAATTCAAATGCACAAAAATATTGGCTAAAAGATTAATCATCATTATCGACAAAGTCATCACTTACGTCTACTTGAGGTTTTCCACCTGATAACGTATGAAAACGTTTAGGTTTGTTAATTTTAGAAAGGTACTTTAACCATGTTTTTTCATAATCAGTAGATGGTTCCTTTTTACCTTTACAAACTGCAACAAAAGATTTCTCTTCTGGTGTAGCTGGCTTTTTAGTTTCTGTATCGAGATCTCTAAAAGCACAACCATATTTTTCTAAGATCTGTGCTTCTTTGATAGTAA
>CAMLIK010000028.1 GCA_946480175.1 uncultured Gilliamella sp. | reverse complement strand
AATATAAAAAACGATTAACAGATCTATCAAATGTTAATCCTATTGAGCAACAGTAGTTATTGTTTTTCAAGTGTTCGATGACGAATTTGAACTTGTTTATTTTTTGCTTTAAAAAACTTGGCCAATTGTTCAGCAATAAAAACTGAGCGATGTTGCCCACCGGTACAACCAATGGCAATAGTTAAATAGCTACGATTGTTTTGTTCTAACATTGGTAACCATTGTTGTAAATAATTGGCTGTTTGATAAATAAAATTAGTAACTTCATCGTGTTTTAACAAAAAGTTTTTAACTGGTTCATCTAATCCAGTTAATGATCGTAAAGTGATGTCCCAGTGTGGATTAGGTAAAAATCTTACATCAAATACGAAATCAGCATCGACAGGTAAACCGTGCTTAAAGCCAAATGATTCGAAAATCATGGTCAATTCACGCTCCTTCTTTCCTAAAATTCGGGAACGAAGAATATTGGATAACTCATGAACGGAGAGGTTATCGGTATTTATCATTAAACTTGCGTGAGACTTTAAGGGCTCTAAATATTTTTCTTCAAGATCGATGGCTTCTTCTAATGAATATTTTTGATTGGTAAGTGGATGTATTCTTCTCGTTTCGCTATAACGTCGGATAAGTGTATTTCGACTGCAATCAAAGAAGATTATTTCTGGAGTAACTGAGCAAGGTAATCGCTGCAATATATCATGCTCAAAATTAAAATTAGCTGGTAAATTGCGAATATCAACACTAACCGCAACGGGCGTATTGTTATTTTTTAATGATTCTGCAAGTTGTGGTAATAAAGCGACGGGAATATTATCAACACAATAAAAACCCATGTCTTCAAGTGCACGTAATGCAATTGATTTTCCTGAACCGGAGCGACCACTCACTATCAACAATATCACAATTTTGACTCCAAAATAACTGATGCACTAGTATATACTGTTTAGGTAAACATGTGCAATTCATGAAAAGAAACAATAAGCTAAATAAATTAACTAATAGTCGGTTTTTATTTTAGCTATTAACTGTTTTAAAGCCTGTCCACGATGAGAAATTTGACTTTTATGCTCTTTAGTTAGCTCAGCTGCACTGCAATTAAGCTCAGGAACATAGAATAAAGGGTCATAGCCAAAACCACCACTTCCATGCGGTTCATTCAAAATTAATCCATTCCATTTACCTAAACAGATGATTGGTGTTGGATCATTTTCGTGTCGCATAAAAGCGAGTGCACAATAAAAGTGAGCAGTTCTTTTTTCTTTAGGTACATCTTTTAATTCAAACAGTAACTTTTCATTATTGCTTTTATCATTACCATGTTCCCCAGCATAACGAGCCGAGTAGATACCAAGTTGACCGTTGAGGGCTTGAACAACTAAACCTGAATCATCTGCTATTGCTGGTAATTGAGTCACTTTTGCCGTATGTCTTGCTTTTAAGATGGCATTTTCAATAAATGTTAAACCAGTTTCTTCGACATCAGGAACATTGAAGGAATTTTGGGCTACAACATCAAATCCAGCGTCGGCTAAAAGCGTTTGTAATTCATTGACTTTGCCTTGGTTATTCGTGGCTAAAACAATTTTTTGCATTTTATGACTCCATGACATTTCTTTTATATCGTAATTAGTAAATCGAATATTGCAAGTAGATATGCACTCAAATTTTAAAAATCAGGTTCACAACAAAACGTCATACTTTCATCTGTTTTAGGATGATTTATTGTTAGGTGTTGAGCATGTAACAATAACCTTTTTGACATCGAAAAAGCTTCTGGATGAGCATAAAATTTATCCCCTAAAATGGGATGACCAATAGCTTGCATATGCACTCTTAGTTGATGGGAGCGTCCTGTAAACGGAAACAATGCAAGCCGAGTGGTATTATCATTATTACGGGAAATAACTTGATAATGGGTTAATGCATATTTGCCATTTTGGTGATCTACCATCTGCCTTGGACGATTAGGCCAATCACAAATTAATGGTAATTCGACTTGACCGGTGTCGTCTTTCATATGACCATGAACTACAGCAATATACGTTTTTTTAGGTATACGCTCTCTAAATTGTTTTTTAATTTCTCTATCTGCTAATTTTGATAAAGCAGCAACCATAATGCCACTCGTTGCCATATCTAGACGATGGACAGATTCAACATAACTATATTTTTGTTGCAAACGGTGAATAATACTATCGATAAATTGCGGTTTATTTCCTGAAACAGACAAAATACCGGGCTGTTTGTTGACCACAACAATATGATCATCTTGATATAAAATAGTTAACCAAGGATCAATCGGGGGATGATATTCCAAAAGCATTTATGTGTGTTAATTTGTAAAATTAAATTACCACACATTCTAGCAAACTCGGCAAAAAGTGCCAGCTGAAATAGGTTTATTTACTCCAGATTGACTTTTTATTAGATGGAAACAATTGGCAAAATAGTATGGTTAAACTAACAAAAAGATAGCAAGCAAAAATGATGATCATCCATTGCGACATTTCAATAGTTAAAAACGACCAAATTTTCTCTGAACAAGAACCATAAGCATTAAACATACTTGGTAACCATTCATTCAATGGTAACCAAGATGGAAATTGGACATTGATAGCGCAAGTATCACTTAAATTTGGCTCAAATTGCAAATGGGCATGGAAAATTGCCAATCCTAAACCTTTAAGTGCACTAAATAACCAGATTAATATGCCAGCTAATCGAAGTATTAATTTATTTGGTGCTATAAGTCCAACGATGCTACCAAACATAATACCGTAAATGGCACAACGTTGATAAATACATAAAGTGCAAGGTGCTAGGCCTAAACCATGTTGAAAATAAAGGGCAGTTAATTCAAAAATTGCGGTGGAAAGGAACAATAAAAACCAAGCAAGCCTTCCTCGAGAGTATTGATTGAGTAGCGATAACATACTATTTTATTCCTCCATATTCCGCTATAATCATTTTATATTCAGGTTATTAAATAAACCAATCTTATTCTTTTAGCCAGTAGTGTAGTTTATTTTTAAGTAATATAAAACGACTTTTATTTATTAAGGGTGGATTAAACTTTTCTTATGGACTCAAACGTTCAAAAAACAAAATTACAAGTCTCATTTGTCACCATTACCGAAGAAAATGTGGCACAGCGAATTGACAACTTTTTAATAACTTATCTTAAAGGTGTTCCTAAAAGTATGATTTATCGCATACTTAGAAAAGGGGAAGTACGTGTCAATAAAAAACGTATTAAACCAGAATATAAGTTAGCCATTGGCGATGAAGTTCGAATTCCTCCTATTCGTGTTTCAGAAAAAGCAGTACCTGAAATTTCAAAGAATCTAAATAAAGTTGCTGATTTAGAAAAATCCATTATTTATGAAGATGATGTGCTTTTAGCCATTAATAAACCATCTGGAATTGCCGTACATGGCGGTAGTGGTTTAAGTTTTGGAGTTATTGAAGGGTTAAGAGCGTTAAGACCTGAAGCCAAATTTCTAGAATTAGTGCATCGTATCGATCGTGAAACATCAGGTGTTTTACTTATTGCTAAAAAGCGTTCGGCATTAAAAGCACTACATGAACAACTTCGTTTGAAACAGATGCAAAAAAATTACTTAGCTTTAGTGAAAGGCAATTGGCCTTCTGAATGTAAAGTTGTACAAGCTCCATTATTAAAAAATGTACTTAAAAGTGGTGAACGCATAGTTAAAGTGAATACCGAAGGTAAGCCATCGGAAACACGATTTAAAGTGGAAGAACGTTTTGGGTTTGCAACCTTAATAAAAGCTAGCCCTGTAACCGGACGAACTCATCAAATTCGTGTACATACTCAATACGTTAATCATCCGATTGCATTTGATGATCGTTATGGTGATAGCCAATTCGATGAGTTGTTAGCTAAAAGCAAACTTAATCGACTTTTTTTACATGCAGCTAACGTAAAATTTATTCATCCTAAAACTTTACAAGAAATGCAATTACATGCCCCAATGGACGATATATTACAAAATTGTTTAACCCAGATTAGAAATGATAAGTATCAACAATGATCAAAATGAGAAGGTAATTGATAATAATGAAAGATCTTAATTTATATTTAATTAGACATGGTCAGACCGAATGGAATATTAAAGATCAGATGCAAGGATCGAAAAATTCGCCTTTGACTGAAAACGGCGTTTTAGGTGCTAAAATAACTGGAAAGTACTTAAAAAACACGCTATTTATGCAAGCCTATTCCAGTCCTCAACAACGCGCGATGGAAACTCGGGATTATATTATTCATGAAAATGACAATGTCATTCCAACTGTTGAGCTTGATAATCTACGAGAAATGGATTTTGGTATTTGGGAAGGTAAACATGTCCCTTTATTAAAAAAAGAAATCCCCGAGTTCACGACATACTTAACTGATCCAGCAAACTTTGATTCATCTATTAATCAAGGTGAAAACTATCTTGATATACTTTCTCGAATGAAAAACGCATTAGACGATATTGTAAAAAATGCACCGCAAGATAATGGTAATATTTTAGTTGTATCACATGGTACTGTTTTACGAATATTGCTTTGTGTTTTAAATGGTGGAGATTGGCGTCGACATCGTGATGAAGATTATTTTCCACGAATGTTAAATACTAGTATTAGTGTGGTTAACTACAAACAAAATGATGATAAGTCAGAAGGTGAATTTTCGGTTAAGTTTTATAATAATGTTGATCATTTAAACAATTAATTACGGTTATTTTTATCATGTTTGCTCGGCTAATATTAATCAAACCATTAGCCGAGTAATCTTTAGATTACTTTTTGCTATAAACATCGTAACGTTTTTGTAATCGTTTTAATTGATTAATTCTTGCATCAATTTTAGAAATTAATATTTGATTACCTTTAGCTTGGACTTTAGCATTGGTTAACAATTTAATTGCATCAGGAAATTGACCTTTAAGCGCAATTAATTCTGCTGTGGCACTCATTTCTTGTGCTCTTGATTTTAATCCACCATAAGCGGTAACCAATAGCTCCCAACCATTAGTATCATCATTGTGGTCAAATGTATAACGATGTAATAAACTTACGGCCTGCTGATATTTGCCAGCTTTTATGTAAGCGTTAGCTAAGTTTATTTGTAAGGCAGTGCTATCCGGTGATCGCTTTAATGCCGTTTGCAAACGAGTAATCGCAGTACTACTATCATTACTGTCTAACTCAATATCTGTCATTAAATCAATATACCAAATATTATCAGGGTCATTATCTAATAACGGTTGTAATTCATTTTTGGCACGTGCTGTATCTTGATTATTGTAATAATTTAGTGCGATGGCGTAGCTCAGTGCTTTTTTACCCCGATCACTATTCAATTTACGATAATCATTAATCAACAGCTGAGCAGTATTATTCTTCCCCATGAGTATTGCTATTCGAGCCTTAGCTAAATAATAGCTTAATGAAGAAGGTATATTTTTTTTAGAATATTGCAAAGATCGATTACGGATATCTGACAAGCGGCTATTAGGTAATGGGTGAGTCATTAAAATTTCTGGTGGTTTACTACTAAAGCGACTTTCATCCGCTAGTTTTTGTAAAAATTCGGAAGAAGCATAAGGATCAAATCCTGCTTTAGCTAATGTTCTTAGCCCAACTCTATCCGCTTCTTGTTCGTTTGATTGAGTAAAACTAATCATACTTTGGGCTGAACTTGCCATGGTGGCTGTTATTCCCGTTATACCTGCTTCTGGATTAGCTAGGGTTAATAGTAATGAACCTAATGCTCCCGCCCATACATAAGGGCTATTTTTGTTTTGGGCCTCCATCGCGCGCGCTAAATGACGTTGCGTAACGTGACTAATTTCGTGAGCCATAACTGAAGCTAATTGACTTTCATTGTCGGTATCCATTATTAATCTAGAATGAATAACAACATTTCCACCAAAAAAAGCAAAGGCATTAAGCACATTACTTTTCATCACATAAAAATGGAAGGGGGTTTGTACTGATTCTGACTTAGACACCAATTTTTTACCCAAATCATTAATATATTGGTTCAAGACAGGATCATTGGCGATAGGAGCACTACTACGTAACAAGCGCATATAATAATCACCCATCTCATTTTCTTGTCCGATACTTAATGTGGATGCGGCTGCGGTTCCAATATCAGGTAATTTTATATTATCTGCTGCATAGACAATAGACGCATTTTGCAATAATAGTGATGTCGATAATACTAGTGCGATTGCTTTTTTTAACATACTTATGACTCATAAAAATAAAATTGATAGATAATCATTCTAGCTTAAAAAAAAGACAATATCACTTTGAATTTTTTCAAATTGAGCTATTTATTTGCTACGTAACCTTTTAATTGATTAAATTTAATAAATTAAATAATGACATTATTTGAATGCAGCTTGGTGAATGTGTTTTACGTCAATGTCTTGAATGTATTTTCGTATATCAGTTTAAACACTGTTATACTAGCCCAATTTTGTCTTCATTAACTTATCAATAACCTAGTGTTTGATACAATTTTGAAAGATTAATTGATACATCGCAGTAACCATACCAGTGAGGTCACAGCCATGCCAATAATGAATTAGTATTGGTTTAGTTGAGTTTTTAATTGTTTTAAGAATTTAGCTAATTTTTTATCGACTATCTTACCTGTTTAAAGATTGATCAAAATCCCATCGATTCCAGTATTGGCAACTAATAAAACACAAGCAGCACAACAAAAAGCTCACTATTTTGTCATTTTATATAATAGTGAGCCATTAATTGTTGCTTTTTACATTATTAAATTTAATTCTTAAGTTTATTGCTGACGTTTTTTGATAAATTCAACGATGTCGGCAACTTTTACCAATTCCTTATCGCCGCCACCCGCACGATGTTTATATTCTACGTCACCATTATCAAGGTTACGTTCACCAATAACAATAGTATGAGGAATACCGATTAACTCAGCATCAGCAAACATAACACCAGGGCGCTCTTTACGGTCGTCAAATAATACTTCAATACCGGCAGCTTGTAGATCGGCATAAAGTTTTTCCGCAGTCGCTTGTACTCTTTCAGATTTGTGCATATTCATTGGAATAATAACAACGCTAAATGGTGCTATGGCTTCTGGCCAAATGATTCCACGATCGTCATGGCATTGTTCGATTGCAGCGGCAACTATTCGGCTAACGCCAATACCATAACAACCCATGATCATCACATGATTTTGGCCATCTTCACCTTGCACTGTTGCTTTCATTGCTTCTGAATATTTAGTACCAAGTTGAAAGATATGCCCAACTTCAATACCACGCTTAATTTGCAATGTGCCTTTGCCGTCAGGGCTAATATCACCTTCGACTACATTACGAATATCTTCGATGCGAGGTAAAGCAACATCGCGTTCCCAATTGATATTGAAATAATGTTTATGGTCAATATTGGCACCAGCACCAAAATCACTCATTACAGCAACATCACGGTCAATAATCATTGGCATATTTAGGTTTATTGGTCCTAGAGAGCCAGGTCCAGCATTGACTAACGCACGAATTTCATCTTCGGTTGCAAATTCAAGTGGAGACGCCACAATATCGATTTTTTCCGCTTTGATTTCGTTTAAGGTATGATCACCACGCACTAATAAAGCCACTAGTTGGTGACCACTCTCTTTAGTTGCCTTAACCATTAATGTTTTAACGGTTTTTTCAATTGGTAAATTGAATTGTGCTACTAATTCATCTATAGTTTTGGCATTTGGAGTATCAACTAATTGCATCTCTTTTGTTGGCGCTTGGCGTGTTTGGCTTGGCGCTTGAGCCTGTGCCATTTCAATATTGGCGGCATAATCGGATTCCGTTGAAAAGACGATATCATCCTCGCCACTATCCGCTAATACTTGGAATTCATGTGACCAGTTACCACCAATTGAGCCAGTATCAGCACGTACCGCTCTAAAATTTAAGCCAGCTCGAGTAAATACTGCACTGTAAGCTTTATACATATCATCATACGTCTCTTGTAATGATTCTTGCGATGTGTGGAATGAGTATGCATCTTTCATAATAAATTCACGTGAACGCATCACACCAAAACGTGGACGTACTTCATCGCGGAATTTGGTTTGAATTTGATATACATTAAGCGGTAATTGCTTATAAGAGCTTACTTCATTACGAAGTAAGTCAGTGATCACTTCTTCATGAGTTGGACCTAAGACGAAATCACGATCACCACGATCTTTAATACGTAATAATTCAGGACCATATTGTTCCCAGCGACCACTTTCTTGCCATATATCGGCAGGTTGTACCACCGGCATTAATACTTCAATTGCACCGGCTTTATTCATCTCTTCACGAACAATATTTTCCACTTTTTTTAGTACACGATAACCAGTGGGCAGCCATGTGTACAATCCGGCAGCAACTTTGCGGATCATACCGGCACGTAACATTAATTGATGGCTAATTACTTCAGCATCTGCTGGTGTTTCTTTTAATGTAGATAGAAGATATTTACTGGTTCGCATACATTTATCCCGAAAAATAATTTATATATAAATATAATAAAAATGTTAGCTAGTTTAGCAGTACCAAGCGCAACACAAAAGTAATTTTATTAGTAAATATGGTTATAAATGTTTATATATGATAAATTATTCTTTTATTGAGAATAAGTTACTAAACAATATGGACAAATTGAATATACCTAAATTAAAACAACGTTTATTTTTTCTCTTCTTAGCTGTACTTATTTTATATTTACCGATTAAATGTACTAAATATCATCTGTTTGATTTAAGTTATCAAGAGGTATTAGAGTTTTCTTGGCGAACTGATGGTTGTAGTCGACTGTCTAATAAAACGGAATATATAATGGAATGTCCCTGTCTAGGTTTTATTAATCCTGATGACCGTATTACCATTACTGATGATGGCGATTTATATTTTCAAAATAAGCTTTTTGGTAAATTGATATTAAAAGAAAAACCTAGTTTTTTCCACGACTCATCTGAAATATTGTCTGGTGGCTTTATGGAAATTATACGGTCAGATTTAGGTATTATTTGTTACTACGATTCGATATAAAAATTTTGAGCGTTTTTAACAAAAATTAGTTGTCAAAAACCCCGTTCCTCAAAAATTTTTATGCTAATAATTTAATTTCAATTAATGGCTTGATCCGGCAATTGTTATCACCATAATATAGCACTAAATATAAGTCGTTTTTAACTATAATTACGAGCAAGTCATTGATTACAAAAAGGGATAAAATGGGTTCAGTTTTTGATATATTCAAAATTGGTATAGGTCCTTCTAGTTCACATACCGTTGGTCCAATGCGAGCAGGTAAAGCATTTGTTGATGAGCTTATTGATAATGGGCAAATGTCGTTAGTGACAAAAATTGTGGCCGATATATATGGTTCTTTGTCGCTGACGGGCAAAGGCCATCATACTGATATTGCAATTATACTTGGATTATCTGGCGAAAAACCTGATACCGTTAATATTGACCAGATCCCGCATTTTATTCAAACTATTAATCAATGTTGTAAACTACCAATATATAATGGTAAATACCAAGTCGATTTTTCCAACGAGAGTATTATCTTTCACTCTACTTTTTTGCCACTACATGAAAATGCTATGACGTTAAGTGCTTACCATCATGACGAACTAATTGCGCAAAAGACTTATTATTCAGTGGGTGGTGGTAAAATTGTTGCAGAGGAATTGTTCGGTCTACAAGATCAGAATGTAATAGATGTACCTTATCCTTTTGCAACCGCCTCACAATTATTGCAGCATTGTGATGATAACTCATTGTCAATATCTAGTATTGTGTTAAAAAATGAGTTACAACACCATACTCATAAAGAAGTTGTAAATTACTTTTCTTTAGTTGGTCAAACAATGCTTGATTGTATTAAGCGAGGCATGAATACTGAAGGATTATTACCTGGAGCGCTTAAGGTTCCTCGTCGAGCAAATGCGCTTTATCGGCAATTATTGACTAGCAAAAGTAATAATGATCCAATGATTGTTATTGATTGGATAAATATGTTTGCGCTAGCGGTTAGTGAGGAAAATGCTGCCGGTGGCAGGGTAGTGACAGCGCCAACCAATGGCGCTTGTGGCATCATCCCTGCAGTACTTGCATATTATGATAAGTTTATTGATCCGGTATCCCCGGATATTTTTATTCGCTATTTTTTAACTTGTGGAGCTATCGGATTACTTTATCAAGAAAATGCCTCTATTTCTGGGGCAGAAGTTGGTTGTCAAGGTGAGGTTGGCGTGGCTTGTTCTATGGCGGCGGCAGGATTAGCTGAATTGTTAGGTGGTAATCCTCAGCAGGTTTGTGTGGCTGCGGAAATTGGGATGGAGCATAATTTAGGGTTAACTTGTGATCCGGTTGATGGTCAAGTGCAAGTTCCTTGTATAGAGCGCAATGCGATTGCTGCAGTCAAAGCAATTAATGCGACGCGCATGGCATTAAGGCGTACTACGGCGGCGATTGTATCGCTTGATAAGGTGATTGAAACAATGTACGAAACCGGGAAGGATATGAATGCCAAATATCGTGAAACTTCACGCGGTGGGTTAGCCATTATCGTTCATTGTAGTTAGTAATTAAGCTAACAATTTAGAATTCGCCGATTTTGTATTCGGCGACATATTTTTATTATCATAATCCTTGATGATAAATCCTTACTCGGTATACAAAATTATGTTTATTTTTATAACTATACAGATAATATTTCGTTTAGACTGTCGATGATATCACTGGCTAATAAACTATATTTATTTTGTTTTTTTAGAGCCACGTCACCTGCTAGCCCATGTAAGTAAACGCTTACTGGAGCAGCCGTAGTTGGCGGTAAATGTTGAGCGATAAGCCCAGCCATAATCCCAGTTAACACATCTCCACTACCGCCGGTTGCCATGCCACTATTGCCAGTTTGATTAATATAAGTAGCTTGTTCGGGTATTGTAACTATCGTTTTGGCATCTTTTAATACACAGATCAAGTGATAGTCGTTTGCGAATTTTTTAGCGGTAGATATTAGATTATCTTTTATTTTTTCAATAGGTTGATTAATTAATCTTGCCATTTCACCTAAATGTGGAGTAACAATAATTGTTGATTGAACTTGTTCCAATAATTTTATATTTTGCGCTAAAGTGTTAAGTCCATCAGCATCAATGATTATAGGAATCGTTGCATGATTTAATACATGCGATAAGATTGTGCGGGTATCATCGGATACTCCCATTCCGGGCCCAATAACAATGACAGAAGCCCAATTTATTAGTTCTTCAAGTTTTTCTGTATCAATTTTGTTGGGAATAAATGGTGTGAATAATAGTTCAGGTAGTTGGGTTAATAAAATATCTCGATTACAAATTGGTGTGTAAATACGTACTAACCCTGCGCCGGTTTTGTACGCGGCCTTAGCTGAGAAGTAGGCGGCTCCGGACATATTTTCTGATCCGGCAATAACTAACACTTTACCATGACTACCTTTATGACTGTTATTTGATCTGCACGGTAATAATTGATGCAATTCATTGGTTTGATAAGTGTAATGGCTTGCAGGAACAGTTGCATAGATACCAATGTCTGCTATGGTGATTTCGCCAGCTAATTCAACGCCAGGATGGAGCGATAGACCAATTTTTGAATAAGCAAAAGTTACTGTTTGTTTAGCTTTAACTGCTGTACCAAGAATTTTACCTGTGTCACAGCAAAGTCCTGAAGGAATATCAATAGCAAGCACATCGACATTGCTTTGATTCATTTGTTCAATTGTATGAAGAAAATTGCCGGTAACTAGGCGATTAAGTCCTATACCAAAAATGGCATCAATAATAGTCGTATATTGACTAAAGGAATCGGCTAGGGACGTGATAAATTTAACATTATAATGTTGGGCAATTTTAATTTGTTGTAAGGTTTCGTCCGAAGCATTTTCAACTTCACCAATCAAATACACATCAACATCAATATGCTGTAATTTAAGTAAGCGAGCTACAGCAATACCATCACCGCCATTATTACCATAACCACATACTACAGCAACTTTGTTTAAATTATAGTGATTTTTCTGAAGTTGATTTATTATCGCTAATGCGGCTCGTTCCATTAATACTAGTGAAGGTAAGCCAATTATATTTGCGGTGTAAGCATCATAATGCTTCATTTCAGATGAGGTGACTAAGTATTGCATGAGATTACCTCTCATTGTATATGAGATGCCACGTTGCGTGGCAAAATCATATCGGTAAATAAATCAATTATTAGATTAAAGTTTGTTCATCTAATTGATCTTTTAATTGTTGTTTTTTTAAGTTTTCTAAAATCTTATTATGAATACCATTAAAACCACCATTACTCATAATCAAGATTGCATCGGATGGTTTAGCTGATTTAGTAATCATCTCGACTAATAAATCAATATCGCCGCTCCAATATGCAGGTTGAATACAAGCATCAACCACATCTGCAACTAACCAAGGTAGTTGTTCTGGTTGAAATATATATATTTCATCAGCACGACCTAATGAAGGTGCTAATTCATCTTTCGATATGCCTAGTTTCATGGTATTCGAACGAGGCTCTAAAACTGCTAATATTCGTCGATTTGCACCAATTTTGCTACGTAATGCCTCTAAAGTAGCTAAAATGGCAGTTGGATGATGGGCGAAGTCATCATAAATCTCAATATCATTAACTTCACCATATAACTCTAAACGTCTTTTAGCATTCAAAAACGATCCCAGTGCTAAACAAGCATCGGCCGGTTTAATACCTACATTATGTGCTGCTGCAATAGCCATTAAGGCATTATGCATATTATGCTCACCGACAAGCAAATAGTTAACTTCGCCAACCTGTTCATTGTTAAAGTAAACGGCAAACTGGCTCGCATCATTTGCGATTTTTTTCGCCATCCAGCCATTTTCTGATTCGGTGAATGATTGCTCACTCCAACAACCTTTTGCTAAAACTTGTTTTAAATTGATATCTTCTTGCGGTGAAATTATCAACCCTTTACTTGGTACTAAACGAACTAAGTGGTGGAATTGTTTTTGAATTGAACTAAGATCATCAAAAATATCTGCATGATCAAATTCTAAATTGTTCATAATTAACGTTTTTGGGCAATAATGCATAAATTTAGAACGTTTATCAAAAAAAGAACAATCATATTCATCGGCTTCAATAACGAAAAAGTTTCCTTCGCCTAACCTTGCTGATACTTCAAAATTACCTGGTACACCACCAATAACAAAACCTTGATTGTAACCCTGTTTTTCTAAAATCCAGTTAACCATTCCTGCTGTCGTTGTTTTGCCGTGCGTACCTGCCACAGCAATAACCCAGCGGTTTTTCAATACATTATCGTGTAACCATTGTGGTGCTGAAATATAAGGAATGTTGTTATTCAAGATATATTCAACACAAGGATTTCCTCTTGATAGAGCATTGCCAATGATGACCAAATCAGGTTTTGGCGTTAATTGTGAAGGATCGTCTCCTTCAATAATATCAATATGCTCTTTTTTTAATAGCGTACTCATTGGTGGGTAAACATTTTTATCTGATCCCGTTACTTTATGACCTAATGAACGAGCTATTAATGCAATGCCGCCCATAAATGTGCCACAAATCCCAAGAATATGAATATGCATTTTTTGTCCTTAATGTTGTATAAATTGTACTAATGATAAAACTGCTAGTCTTATTTTTATGGTTAACAGATCTGATTTTTGAATCTTGCAATTATAGTCGATTTTAATTGCTTATGCGATAGGCCAAATATGCCTTATCATTAATTTTAGGTTTTGATTTCCACGAAATTCATTTACATCTAAATGATAAACAATTTTTGCATTTTTTATCGTATGATCGGGCCAATGGGTTAAATTGGTATTAAAATAGATCCCTTCAATTATTGGCCCTCCATTTTTAGGTTCGAGTACCAGTTTAAGATGCTTCTCGCCAATTAAGCGTTGTTGATGAATAACAAATTCACCATCGAATGTGGGTTCGATAAATCCTTCGCCCCAAGGGCCAGATTCTTTTAATAACTTTGCTATTGAGTAATTAAAATCGTCATTATCTATTTCTCCGTCGGTTTCAATGGTTTTTTCAAGTACATCCAAATCAAGTTGTTCAGTTATCAAAGCTTCAAAAAGATCGCTGAATTGAGCTAAATCTTTTTCTTGAATACTTAATCCAGCTGCCATGGCATGACCACCAAAGCTAATTAGAATATCGGGATATCTTTGATTGAGTTCATAGAGTATATTTCGTAAGTGAATACCTTCTATTGATCGTCCCGAACCTTTTAATAATCCATCTTCCGTTGAAGCAAAACATATAGCAGGGCGATAATGTTTGTCTTTCAATCGTGCCGATACGATACCAATAATACCTTGATGCCACTTTGGATGATATACAACTAATGAATTAGGAAATGATTTTTTTTTCAGCTGTATTTGTTCAATATGGGTTAATGCTTCTTGATACATTGTTTGCTCAATTAATTTTCGATCATTATTAAGCGTATCAAGATCAGTAGCCAATTTAATTGCACTATCGTAGTCCTCACATAGTAGTAATTCTACGCTAAGCGACATACTATCCATTCGCCCAGCAGCATTTAGTCTTGGGGCTATGTAATAAGCAATATCTATGGAGGTTAACGTAAGCGGATCTCGCCTAGAGATATTTAATAATGCTTTGATTCCTTCACAACAATAACCGGCTCGAATACGTCTAATACCTTGATGAACCAATATGCGATTATTGAGGTCAAGTTTTACTACATCGGCAATGGTGCCAAGCGCAACTAAGTCTAGTAAGCTGGCAATGTTATATTCTGCTAAATTATGGTTAATGAACCAGTTTTCCTTGCGTAGTTTTGCCCGTAACGCCAACATAAAATAAAAAGCCACACCAACACCAGCTAAGTTTTTTGAAGGAAAAGTGCAGTTTGGTAAATTAGGATTGATAATCGCATCGGCAGCTGGTAGTTGTTCTGGGCATAAGTGGTGATCGGTAATAATGACTGCTAAATTGGATTGTTTGGCAAATTCGACTGCTTCAATAGCGGAAACTCCGTTATCAACGGTAATAATAAGATCCGCTTTTTGTAAAATTGCTTTTTTTACAACGTTGATACTTAGGCCATATCCATCATCAAAACGGTTTGGAATAATAAAATCGACAAATTGACAGCCCATTTTTTTTAACGCTATTACTGTTAATGCAGTACTTGTTGCGCCATCTGTATCAAAGTCTCCGACAATTATTATTCGCTGATTGTTCTTCATTGCTGAATAAAGGATGTCAACAGCGGTATTGGTACCATCGAGATTGTCGTAGTTACATAAGTTACGAGTGGTATAGTCCAACTCTTGCATAGACGTTATTCCACGTAAAGCATAAACTCGTTGCAATAATAACGGAATATCATTTGAAAATTCTGGTATCGTTTCGGGTAATTTACGGTGTATTAATTTATCTGCTTTCATATTATGAATGTTAGCGCTAATGCGCTAACATGCTTTTGTATTTTATATTTTAAAAATTATAAATTATACAATACTAGTTTTTAGCTTTCTTTTTTAGAATTTCGATTAACTTATCAGCAGGAACATAGCCTGAAACAAGCTGTCCATCAGGTAAAACTATTGCTGGTGTTCCATTAATACCTAATTTTTTACCAACATTAAATTGCTGCGTTACATAAGGAATCATGCTATTAGCTGGTGAAATTTTATTACCTTTATAGGCATTTTCAAAAGCAGCTTTACGATCAACCACACTCCAAATAGATTGCATATTTTTACCTACTTCACTATCCGCGCCTGCGCGTGGGAAGGCAAAATAGTGAACTGAGATACCTGCATCTAAATATTGATTAATATTTTCGTGTAATAATTTACAGTAGTGGCAAGTGTAATCAGTAAAAACTGAGATAACGTATTTTTCATTTGGTGCTTGGTAAACAATGGCATCTTTTTCAATTGATTTCATTAGTTTTAAATTATTGTTGTTGGCAATATTTACCGGTTCACTGCCTTCAAGATTATATATTGGTCCTTGCGTTAAGAATTTACCATCATCAGTGATGTAAAAAATACCATCTGGAGTGGTAACACTTTTTAACCCTTGTATTGGGTTATTTTCGATAGTAATTTCTTTACTTGAAAACCCTAATTTTTCCATTGCTTTGTTAATGTCAGCGTTAGTTGCTAATACTGAAGTTGAGATCAACGCTAAACCTAAACTGATTACTAATTTTTTCATTCAATTATCCTTAGTTATCTAAACTGTTATGCACGAGGATGATGTTTGTTGTGCAACTGTTTTAATCTTTCTGTTGCAACATGTGTATAAATTTGTGTAGTTGATAAACTACTATACCCAAGTAACATTTGTACCACTCGCAAATCGGCACCATGATTAAGCAAATGCATTGCAAAAGCGTGTCTAAGTACATGGGGCGAAAGGGCTTCAATATTAATGCCCGTTAGTATGGCATAATATTTTATTCTATGCCAGAACGTCTGTCGTGTCATTTTTACCCAATCGACTCGGAAATAGCACATCAACTGGAGCGCTTTTTAGAAGGTCACTCCTGGCATATTTGAAATAGTATTCAAGCCAATAAATTGCTTCTTCTCCCAGTGGAACTAAGCGCTCTTTATTCCCTTTACCTACAACTCTGACCAAACCTTGTCTTAGGCTTACGTAGCTAATTTCCAAGTTAACCAATTCTAAAACACGTAATCCTGTTGCGTATAGCACTTCTAACATGGCTTTGTCACGTAACTCTAGTGGGCCCAATACTTGGCGATTCAAGTAGGGTATCAACTTGTAGCTCGGTTAGGTCTTTGGGCAACTTTTTAGGTAATTTGGGGGGATGACAATATAGTTGATGGATCATCGGTTCGATAATTTTCTTGGTATAAGTATTGAAAAAACGTTTAGTTGCACTAAGTAAGCGAGCTGAGCGACTAGCTTTGTAACCATCTTTAACGCGTTGCAATGAAAATTCCTACAAATTACTCGATTGTGCTATGAGAAAATTAACTTGTTGTAATTGCAGTTATTGGCCTAATGCGAACAGATCAAGCTTATAAGAATCAATGGTATTTTCAGCGAGATTTCGTTCTAACCAAATTGAATCTAAAAATTGTTCAATTAGGATTTTATTCTGGGGTGATATATCTTTATCAGACATTAAATGCCAACTCTTTTTTCGACAGTTTTTTAATATTATATACTAACTGAGAACAAGTTGCTGATAGGTTCAGATTATAGGCTAGTATAATACTTTTTTGATATTCAATTAATATGCATTACATCATAGACATCTAAAATTGAAATGTTCTGATAATAACAAACATTAATAGGTTACATACCTTTTTGCTGTGTGTTTACACATTTCGCATTGCAATAAAAATCATTGAGTTTTTTCATATTGTTTAGATAAATGATGAAAAAAGTCAATTGATTTTCATAAGTTATCATCAATTCATTATTATCTAGCGATATAGATTACATAGATTTGATGAATCACCATTATCACTATAATAAAAAAGTTTACTAAAGCTATCTGTTGTTAAATGATAGTTTTCTAATTCATTTTTTTAATTTCTAAAAAAATTACTTAAGTTTGATCGATTATTAATCTCTTGCTTATTTTTTTAATGTTTAAAATCGCGTCATAAAAAATAAGATTTCTTTATGGTGACTAATTATTAAGTCACTTAAAACTTTTACGCTTTTTCATATTAAAATCTTTATTAAAAAAATGATTGAGAACTTTCTACTTTTTTACTGTTCTATTTTAGATAGATAATGACTATCATCATATCTTAAAATTTAACCTATTCATAAAATAATTCTTCATCTTTTGGTTGCCAAAAAAAAGCAAAGTAATTTTCACCGATAAAAAAGAGTTTATTGTCCATATAAATCGCCTGATTGCCATTCAATAAAAAATTAGTTAATCGGGTATTTTCGATATTTTGGAAAGTGATATATTCCAACTCATTACTTATATCAATACCTACTTTCTTAAAATTTTCAACCTGTTGTTGGTATAAATTTTCATTATTAAAAAACTTTTTAGTATTGATTTTATTCAGAGTTATTGGGTATGACTGTTGATAATTGAGACAAAAAATATTTTCTTCTATATTTAGCGTCATAGTCATATCATAAAAATTATTTTTATCCTCAAGATAAGAACGTAAATAGTTATTGGCTTGAAAGTTGGATAACAAAAGACTTTTTGAGGAGTGCTTTTTTTTATCTTTCGGTGGAAATTGATTATAACATTCCGATGTCACAGGAATTTCTTTAAATTTCCCATTTTGGTTTACTTGATAATGTTGGATTTCAATAGTTTCATCTTCAAAACGTTGCCGACGTTCAATTGAATAGTTTTTATCTATATTAAAATAACGATAGCCAACAGGAAGTCCGTATTCTCCAGGTCCGCCCCTTGTCGTGGTTCTATAACTAAAAATCAATAGTTTATCTGAAACTTTATCATTGTCTGAAAATAAATATAAATATGAATCATCTTCTCCACTTTCCATAACATAACTAATAATATATGGCTTAATATTTGAAGAAATTGAGGGTAATTTCGCTGCTAATATATAATCCCCTTCGTACGAAGGAATATCCAAATACTTTTTATAATGGACAGGTATTTCTTTTAATGAGTTTTCCATATACAAGTTAAACACATCCTTATCATTTACAGGAGCTTCAATAATTGGTAGTTGTGTCAACTCTTTTGAAAATGATTTGTCATTTGATATAGCGTATAAATTAGGTAAAAATAATAGCAATAATAAAAGTAATTTAATTTTTTTCATATCCACAAAATCCTTTTTATAATGTTATATGAGACATATTGTGTAAATACCCCATTGTTAGCACACAAACCAAGTAGAAAATCATGCTATTTGTTTCATGTTTCTATATTCAATTGGTGTCATATTATTTAATGCTTCATGCGGTCTTTCTGTGTTATATATTTCTAACCATTCTTCGGTTATTTTTCTTACTTGTTCCAGATTTTTAAATATATACAAATCTAATACCTCCGTTTGATATGTTCGGTTAAATCGTTCTATATAGCCGTTTTGATAAGGACTACCAGGTTTAATGTAATCTATGCTTATTCCATGTGATTTTGCCCAGCTTGTGAATCTATTGGCAGTAAATTCTACTCCATTATCAACGCGTATTTTTAATGGATAACCGTGATATTGAGCCAGTCTATCTAAATACCGGGTAATTCTACCTGCCGATAAACTGACCGCAATATCAATGCCTAATGCCTCACGATTAAAGTCATCAATAACATTAAAGGTTCTAAATCTACGATGATTTTCAGAACGATCACTCATAAAATCCATTGACCAACATTCTCCCAAACGACTTGGTACTGATAATGGCTCTGGATACCGTTAGGGTAATCATTTATTGCGTTTAGAACGAATATTGAGTTTTAATTGACAATAAACCCGATAAACCCGTTTATGATTCCACGTATATCCCAGTTTCCTGATTCGATGAAAACATTTAGGAAATCCCCAACGTAAATGCTTGTCTGTTATTGACTTAAGTAACGAAATAATCATAGTGTCATCTGCCGATTTAGGTTGATAGTAGTAAGCACAGCGACTTAAATTCACAATGGCGCAACTCATTTTAATTGTTATACCGTATTGTGATTGTAGTGTTTGTGCCCAACTCTTACGAACTGCCGTCGGCACTATAGCTTTTTTATTATTTCTTGCTGAAGCTGAGAGGTTAAGCTTAATTCAGCATACATTTGTTTTAGTTTACGATTTTCAGCTTCCAGCTGTTTTAACCGCTTAATGTCTGATGATTGCATACCGCCATATTTATCCCGCCATTTATAAAAAGTAGAAACGGCCATACCATATTTACGGCAAAGCTCTTTAATAGGGATACCAACTTCAGCTTCTTTTAAAATAGAGACAATTTGGTGTTCCGATAATTTTTTCATATTGAAATTCTCCTTAAAATTCTACTTAAAAATATTATAGAGAATTTTCTACTTTTTTGCTGTACTATTTTAGGGGATAGTTACAAATTTGGTGGATAAGTACAATCTTTTTCTAATTTATTCATGTCAATTTTTCTATACAAAGGATCGCCACGATATTTATCCTCTATTTTATAATACTGACTGTAACAGCAGCTGCTAAATAATAAACATAATGGTGCAAGATAATATAAATATTTCATAATTTTATTCCTTATTTTGGAAAAAGTTGCGGGTAAAAATCACAACTTTTTCTCGGTAATTATCTGACTTTTTTTATTATTTTTATAATTACATACTTACAAATCCAATATTCAGATTAGTGAGCAAGTTGTTTTTCAATATCAGTTATTTCTTGTTTATAATTTTGAATTAAACAAAACATAACTTTAGATAAATAAGGATCTGTCTCATCCCTATCACCAGATACTGGAGGTGGGAATTCTAAACAACTTGAAGCCATTTTTTGCTGTAATTTTAAATAAGATTTTTTTATTGTATTGTTACTTTTGTTCAATAAGTTAATTTTTTGTTTTAATCTATTGTTGTAATGGTTATAAACATCTACATAGCAACGATAATATTCTTCTTTGTCATACTCTTCTTCACATGCTTTAAGTTCTTGCGAATCGATTTTTTTGACTGGTTTATTCGAAATAATATTAAATTGATTTGAATAAATAATTTGATATTGTACTCCATCTGTAACATTGACTAACATATCTTGAAGTACAAACTTCATTTTTTGATTATCAATTTTATAGTGTTTCCAAAACATTGGAGAAATACCTTCTTCATCCTCTATCAAATATAATGTATTTACCTCTCCCTCTTGGGATATAAAATAATGTTGGTAACCTACCGCAAGAAAATCATAATCAGGAAAAGAAATATGATTATTAGCCAAATAAATCCTATCTTTTACAATATTATCTTTAACTATTGATAAAAATATATCACCTCCAAAAATAGTACTGTCAGATTCAATATTATTATTTTCTGACATACTTAATGTCAGTTGAAAATCCTGTCCGTTATAGATGATTACTGGCTCTTTATAAATAAATTTATATAACTCTTTTAAATCAAATTTAAGATTATTTTTACTAAAAGGACAAAACTTATATATTTCTTTTCGTTCTGATTCGTTTAATTGCCAATAATTTGGTGGATAAGTACAATCTTTTTCTAATTTATTCATGTCGATTTTTCTAAATAATGGATCGCCACGATATTTGTCTTCTATTTGATAGTGCTGACTGTAACAGTAGGAGCTGAATAGTAAACAAAGTGGTACTAGATAATGTGAGTATTTCATCTGTTAACCATTAATCCTTCCCTTATTTTTGAAAAAGTTGCGTTTAAAAATCACAACTTTTTCTATGTAATCATTTAACTTACTGGCTACAATATGATTTAATAAAAACACTACTAACCATTATGACATTTCACTATTCCTTTTCTATTACGATGTTCACATGATATAGATTCTAATAATTTAAAATGCCCTGTATTATCAATTTTATAATGTCTCCACTTTTCAACTCGTTGTGATATGTCACTTTCAACCATATTTAATAACCAAACATTTTTCAATTCGTTATCAATATAGTAATACTGCGCGAAAGCGGCCGATTCTAAAATATTTTCCTTATAGATGGGTAAACGGTCTATTAATTTATTATTTTTTTCAATATTCAAATATATTTCGTATTCAAATTCTTTTATTTGATTTCTAGTAAAATAGAATTTATCTTTATTTTTCTCAAAACTATATTCTTTTTCGGCGTCTAATTTATTTATTACACTAGCAAAATATATACCTAACTCTGTTAATGGACATTTGTTATAACTATCATACTCATAAGTACCATCAGCAGGATAATCACACTCTTTATTTATTTTTTTAACAATTTTTTTATCACTTAACATTGGGTGACCTAACAAATTTAATTGTTGATCTAATCCTCTATATGTGGCTGATGATAATCTGTCTTTTTCTAAATTTTTTGAAAAAACAATTATATATCCTGGTTCGGTCATAAATACCATAAAGTTTCCGGTTTTTATTAAGGCGGTAAGATCCTGTTTAGAGCAGGGCGAACCTTTATCATTTAAGTCATTTTTTATTATGTGAATTTGGTTTTCGAGTGGGATTCTCTCTTCTGAAAAAATTTTCTGGTACTTATCTACTTGCTCTGGCGACTTCCAATACGATAATGGTGTAACGATTTCGTTCATTGCACCCTCTGGAATAGTGCAAGCTTTGTCGATTACTACCTCTTTGTCGGTTATTGTTAGTTTCGTTTGCCAATATCTATATATTAATCGCTCTCTTTCAAAAGTTGGCTCTCCGCCCAAGACAGTATTTTTTGAAACTTTATAAAAATACCATTTTTCGGGTGGTTCGGTTGCATAGACAATGTTGATTGGCAAAATAAAAAACAAAACTAAATTTAGCAAAAATTTTATTTTCATAATATCCCTCAATTTAATTTATCGACTTCTATACCAAAGTTAGTTATATTTTTATCAATTCAATAGGTAACTTTTTTTATTGAAGCAAAGTTAAACGCTTCTGAATGTAAATGAGAGTTATGTAACCCATAACCATCCTTTGTTCCATTAAGGTCTGCAAAATTTGATTTATACATTGAGCTACCAATTCTAAATATTGTAAAATGAAATTTATACAGAGCTTGTACAAATGCCCTGTCTTTATTCCAGTTTGATAAATTATTAACCTTTCGAATATATTTCGTATCAATACTTTGACCATTAATATGCAAAGCACTGGGAAAACAAGAGCCTTGCTCATAGGCACTACCAGTAATAATGATATTTTCCTTAATTTCGGCTAGTGCACCAATAAGCCCCGCCATAATGTCAGGATTAGTATATTTTCGATAGGTTTCTCTTAGTACACATTTAATAATTACATCACCACTCTTATAATTAATTTCAGGAATTTTGACTAATTGTGCTTCAGTCTTCAGTTTTGAATATAATCGCCAACAATCTCCGTCATCATCATGATGACCATATTCTGCAATATCACCATTAGCCATTGTAAGCCGCTGATAGATGCTAACTCCTTTTTCTTTAACTACCCATTCATGAATATCGCCATTGGTGTATTTAGCCCTAGCAACTATATATCCGTCATTAACCTTTGTTTTAGACTCTGATACAGTACCATGATTTGGATATGAATAAGTTCCTTTCGGATATCTAGTAAAGCTTCTCTTTTTAATAGTATGCCAATCACAAATGCATATTTCATGTTCATTATTCTTTTCATCATGATAAACATACTTATATTTTTGCT
>CAMLIK010000027.1 GCA_946480175.1 uncultured Gilliamella sp. | reverse complement strand
ATCCTAAACTTAGCTATTTTTAACTACTACAATTTGTTATATAATCGATAAAATTCTGTCCATAACACAATATATTGTGTTTCTAATATTATTTTGAGATGTATCTATCCTGAGTATCTTTAATTAAGGAATCACTATGACCGATTTTTCCCAATCAGTGCCAGAACTGGTTTCTTGGGCAAAAAAGAATGATTTTTCGATTGCTCTACCTGTTGAGCGATTAGCTTTTTTATTAGCGATTGCTGTATTAAACAGTGAACGCTTTGATGGTGAAATGACTGAATCTGAACTAATTGATGGATTTAGACATGTTTCACAAATTTTTGAGCAAAGCGAAGATACTATTACTGTTCGTGCTAACAATGCCATTAATGATCTCGTTCGTCAGCGTTTAATAACACGTTTTGCTAGTGAAATGACGGATGGTTATTCTATTTATCGACTGACACCTCTAGGCATTGGTATTACTGATTACTATATTCGTCAACGAGAATTCTCAACTTTACGTTTATCTATCCAACTTTCCATTGTTGCTCAAGAGTTAAAACGTGCGGCAGATGCTGCGCTTGAAGGTGGTGATGATTTGCATTGGCATCGTAATGTCTTTGCACCACTAAAATATTCAGTCGCAGAAATTTTTGATAGCATTGATATTACGCAACGAGTAATGGATGAACAACAAGCTGAAGTGAAACAAAATATCTCAGCGTTATTAAGCCAAGATTGGCAAGCAGCCATTAGTAGTTGCGAAGGCTTACTTACCGAAACATCACAAACATTGCGTGAGTTGCAAGATACTTTAGCAGCCGCTGGTGATAAGTTACAAGCTAGTTTACTTTTGATACAAGATGCAACATTAGATAACCAACATCTTGATAAAATTAATAATGTCGTAATGGATCTGCAAAGTAAACTGGACCGAATTATCAGTTGGGGACAAAAAGCAATAGACCTATGGATTGGTTATGATAGACACGTTCATAAATTCATTCGTACTGCAATTGATTTAGATAAGAATCGAGTTTTTTCTCAACGATTGCGTAAATCGATCCAAAGCTATTTTGATTTACCATGGTCACTCACTTTCGCTAATGCTGAACGTTTACTTGACATGCGAGATGAAGAATTAGCATTACATGAAGCGGAAGTGACGGGTGAGTTACCATCAGAGCTTGAATTTGAAATGATTGAAGAAATTCAAGAGCACATTATTTCGCATATTGAACAAAATTTATTGATCTTTAAGCAAGAGAATAAACCACTTGATATGAGTAACGCAATTTACAGTTATTTAGCACAGTTCCCACGAGAACAACATTTTGATATTGCAAGATTGTTTATTGATCAGGCTATTCGATTAGGTGTTGCCGAAAATGATTTATTAGGTATCCCTGCCGAATGGAAACCTATTAACGATTATGGAGCTAAGGTACAAGCACATGTCATCAACAGATATTAATGGTTTAGAAACAGAACAAACAGCTCATCAACTTGATGAGATCATGGGGCGTATTGCAGCAAGCTCTCAAGCGTCGTTAGATAAATATATGCCAGTGAAATTGGCTCAAGCGATCGCCAATCCGATTTTTCCAGAACTTGATAGTCAACTAAGAGCAGGACGTCATATCGGCATTGATGAACTTGATAATCATGCGTTTTTAATGGATTTTCAACTTGAGCTTGAACAATTTTATCAACGTTATAATGTTGAACTTATTCGAGCACCTGAAGGATTTTTCTATCTTCGTCCTCGTTCAACCACATTGATTCCTCGCTCAGTATTATCTGAACTTGACATGTTAGTGGGTAAAGTGCTTTGTTATCTTTATTTAAGCCCTGAGCGATTAGCCCATGAAGGCATTTTTACTTTACAAGAACTCTTTGATGAGCTTGTTTCATTAGCGGATGAAAGTAAATTGTTGAAACTAATCAATCAACGTTCTACTGGTTCGGACTTAGATCGTCAAAAATTATTTGATAAAGTAAAAACCGCATTAAATCGGCTACGTCGGTTAGGCATGATCTTTTTTATTGTTGGTAATGACAGTAGCCGTTTTCGAATTAATGAATCTATATTCCGATTTGGTGCTGATGTGCGTAGTAGTGATGATGTACAAGAGGCGCAATTACGCCTGATTCGTGATGGTGAAGCAATTAAAATTGAATCATCTCTTATATTAGATGATGATAATAATGAAGAAGATGAAAATGTTAATGAGGAGATTGAATAATGATGATGGGACACGGCAAATTTCACTCATTAACCTTAATTAACTGGAACGGTTTTTTTGCTCGAACGTTTGAGCTTGATCAACTTGTTACTACGCTTTCTGGGGGTAATGGTGCGGGTAAATCAACCACTATGGCAGCATTTGTCACGGCATTAATTCCAGATTTAACCTTATTGCATTTTAGAAACACCACCGAAGCGGGAGCGACATCGGGTTCACGAGATAAAGGATTACATGGTAAGTTAAAACCAGGTGTGTGTTACTCAATGCTAGATGTGATTAATTCCCGTAATCAACGGATTATTTGCGGGGTACGTTTACAGCAAGTTGCTGGGCGAGATAAAAAAGTTGATATTAAGCCTTTCTTAATACAAGGTTTATCTGTCAATATTAATCCAACAGAATTAGTAACAGAGCGCTTAAATGACAAGCAAGCCCGAATTTTATCTTTACCGGAGTTAAAAGATAAGATTGAATCAATGGAAGGGGTTATCTTTAAACAATTTAACTCTATTACTGATTATCATTCAGTCATGTTTGATTTTGGTGTATTACCTAAACGATTACGCTCTTCATCCGATCGCAGTAAATATTATCGTTTAATTGAAGCTTCACTTTATGGTGGGATTTCAAGTGCTATTACTCGTTCACTACGTGATTATTTATTACCAGAAAATAGTGGTGTTAGAAAAGCATTCCAAGATATGGAAGCCGCACTCCGTGAAAATCGAATGACACTCGAAGCCATCCGTGTTACACAATCAGATCGTGATTTATTCAAACACCTTATTACTGAATCGACAAATTATGTCGCTGCTGATTATATGCGTCATGCTAATGAACGTAGAGTTCATATCGAATCGGTTTTAGGACTACGTCGAGATATGTTTAAAACTCAAAATCTGCTTATCAGTAATCAGTATCGCCAAGTTGAAATGGCCAAAGAGCTTAAAGAATATCAAGATGCACAAAGCGATCTAGAGACTGATCTCCAAGCGGCGAATGATCACCTTAATCTAGCGCAAACAGCTTTACGTCAACAAGAAAAAATTGATCGTTATCAATCTGATTTAGATGACCTAAATATAAAACTTGAAGAGCAAAATGAAGTTGTACTTGAAGCAAATGAACAGTATCAAATATATCGCGATCAGGTTGAACAAACAGAGCAAGAAGTTGATGAAATAAAAACACAATTAGCTGATTATCAACAAGCTCTAGATGTACAGCAGACTCGAGCAATCCAATATCAACAAGCTATCCAAGCATTAAAAAATGCCCAACAATTATGCCAATTACCTAAATTAGGTATAAGTAATGTTGAAAATCACTATGAAGTTTTTGAAGAAAGACAAAAAGAGGTTACTGAACAATTATTAGAATTGGAACAAAGACTCAGTGTTTCTGATGCCGCAATAAATCAATTTGATAGAGCCTACCAACTCGTCGTTAAATTGGTTGGCGACGTAATGCGAAGTGATGCGTGGAATGCGGCTAAAGAAGCCCTAAAGCAATGGCCTTCACAATGTTACCAAGCTGAACAAGCAGAACATTTACAACTACAATTAGATGAATTGGAACAACGTTTTTTTGAACAAAAAGAGGCTGAATCATTACTAACTCAATTCTGTAAGCGCTTTGGTCGCCAACTCAATTATGATGAACTTGATGAATTTAAACAGGAACTTGAAGTTCAGTTGGATCAAAACGCGGAACTTGCTAACGAATCAAGTGAAAAACGGATTGAATTTAGACAAGAACTTGAACAAATACAAGCTAAAATCAGTGACTACCGCCAAAAGGCACCATTATGGTTAAAAGCTCAAGATGCTCTTATAGCATTGCAAGAACAGACAGAACAAACTTTTACTAATAGTCAATCTGTTACTCAGCATATGCAGCAATTACTTGAACGGGAGCGCACGCTTGTTACTCAGCGTGATCAAATTAATTTCAAACGCAATCAACTTGATACACAAATAGAGCAACTTAATCAACCTAGTGGGGTTGATGATGGTCGTTTATCCGCTTTAGCTGAACGATTCAATGGTGTATTACTTTCTGAAATTTATGAAGATGTAACCATTGATGATGCACCTTACTTTTCCGCATTGTATGGTCCATCGAGACAAGCCATTGTGGTACCAGATTTATCATTAGTTAAAGTACAACTTGAAAGTCTTACCAATAGCGAAGAAGATTATCCGGAAGATATCTATTTTATTGAAGGTGATCCATCATCATTTGATGATAGTGTATTTGATTGTGAAGAGATGGATAAATCTGTTCTGGTTAAAACCGGCGATCGCCAATGGCGCTTCTCTACTTTCCCAAAAGTGCCGTTATTTGGACGAGCTGCTCGTGAAATTCATCTGGAAAAATTATCAGCTGAACGTGATGAACTACATGAACTATATGCAACAATTTCATTTGATCTGCAAAAGTTGCAACGTATTGAGCAAAATGTTGGACAGTTTATTGGCGAATACCTATCAGTAGCGTTTGATATTGATCCCGAAGCCGAAGCGCAAAAACTGGCAACAAGACGCAATGAAATCGAACGGCAATTATTGTCGCAAGAGAGCATTGATAAACAAAATCAACAACAAGTGGCAAATTGTAAAGAACAGTTAACTACGGTCAATCGATTGGTTGCTCAGATGCATTTATTAGCCGATGATGACTTAGCTGATCGGGTTGATGATTTACGTGAACAGGTAGCTGAAGCGCAAGAAGCTGCACAATATGTTAGCCGTCATCGACATACTGTTTCAGAATTAGAGCCGATTATTGCTGTACTGCAAAGTGATCCAGAGCAAAATGAGTCACTACGTGAGCAATATAATATTGTAAAAGTTCAGCAGCAAACTATTCGTCAACAAGTTTTCGCCTTAACCGAAGTTATGCAACGCCGCGCGCATTTTAGTTATGAAGATTCGGCTGGCATGCTAAATGAAAATAGCGATCTAAATGAAAAACTACGTTCTCGACTCGAAGTGGTTGAAGCACAACGCAGCGAGGCACGTAGTCAGATGCAGCAGTACCAAGATAAATATAATCAATATAACCAAACTTTTGCGTCGCTTAAAAGTGCATTTGAAACTAAACGCGATATGCTTAATGAGCTGCATAAAGAGGTTGAACAAATTGGTGTTAAAGCCGATGCTGTGACTGAAGAGCGTGCGCGTATTCGCCGAGATGAAACTCATCATAAACTTAATACTAATCGCCAACAATGTACGTCGCTTGAAAAACAACTAATTATGTGCGAAAGCGAAATGACGCAAATGCAAAAACGTTTAACACAAACATTACGCGATTATAAACAATTACGTAAACAAGTTGTGGAAGCGAAAGCTGGGTGGTGCTTAGTTTTGCGATTAGTCAAAGAAAATAGTGTAGAACGAAGATTACATCGTCGAGAATTAGCTTATCTAAGTGCTGATGAACTGCGCTCTATGTCAGATAAGGCACTAGGTTCATTACGTTTAGCGGTAAATGATAATGAACATTTACGTGATGTGTTAAGGTTATCTGAAGATCCGAAGCGACCAGAAAGTAAAGTTCAATTTTATATTGCGGTTTATAAACATCTTCGTGAACGAATCCGTCAGGATATTGTTAAAACAGATGATCCAATTGAAGCTATTGAGCAAATGGAAATTGAGTTATCTCGATTAACTGAGGAACTTACTTCACGTGAACAACAATTGGCAATTAGCTCAAAAAGTGTGGCAAACATTATTCGTAAAACCATTCAACGTGAGCAAAATCGTATTCGTATGCTAAACCAAGGTCTACAACAGGTGGTATTTGGTCAAGTTAATGGTGTGCGTCTAAATGTTAGTATTCGAGAGGCTCACTCTTCATTATTAGCTGCATTAGCTGAGGAACAAAATGAGCATCAAGATCTGTTTAGTAATAATCGTATTACCTTCTCAGAAGCATTAGCTAAACTCTATCAGCGCTTAAATCCACATATTGATATGGGACAACGCACGGCACAAAATATCGGTGAAGAGTTGCTCGATTATCGAAATTATTTAGAGATGGATGTTGAGGTTAATCGTGGCGCTGATGGTTGGTTACGCGCTGAAAGTGGTGCATTATCAACCGGTGAAGCGATTGGTACGGGGATGTCCATTTTATTAATGGTTATTCAAAGTTGGGAAGAAGAGTCTAAACGTCTGCGAAATAAGGATATTTCACCATGTCGCTTATTATTCTTAGATGAAGCGGCACGTCTTGATGCTAAATCGATTGCGACACTCTTTGAGCTTTGTGAACGATTAGAAATGCAACTTATTATCGCCGCTCCAGAAAATATCAGCCCGGAAAAAGGTACCACCTATAAATTAGTGCGTAAAGTGATCAACAACCAAGAACACGTACATGTTGTTGGATTGAAAGGCTTTGCTTAGTTATTACTGACTAAAAACAGTTTTGCCGGCAGTTGCCGGCGAAATTGTTATCTAAGTTGATTAATTATGTAAGCAATGGTAAACCTCAATTAGCATACATCATTAATGAATATCCAACACAGCATGAAAAGCCTCTTGAGGAATATCAACACCACCAAATTTACGTTGTCTAATTTTATTTTCCTTAATATTTTTAGCTATCTTTTTCTTTTTCGATGCAGAGCCTGAATAGCCACGACCGGTGACACTTTTACGTAATGGTGGAATATCTTCGCGTGCAATAACTTTATTCTCAACTACCGATTGCACAGGCATTGGGTAGAGTTTGCGTGGAATGACATGTTTCATCTTCTGCACAATTTGCTTGCCTCGTTCAAAGCTTTTATCGCGTGGCAAAATAAAAGAAAACGCATCGACAATCTCATCATTCAACCAGATATCCATTTTTACCAAATCAGAGACAATATAGCTTCGATCACGATAGTCTATCGATGCATAACCGTGGGTAATGGATTTGAGTGAATCATAAAAGTTGTAGGCAATTTCCGAAATAGGCAATTTAAAGGTTAACTCTGCCATTTTATTATTTAGATAAACCATATCCACATAAATGCCCCGTTTTTCCTGACAAAGTTCCATTATTTCACCAATATTTTCCATTGGAATGATAATGGCAGCATCAATAAAAGGCTCTTCAATGTAGGCAATCTTTTCAAAACTTGGCAGTAACATAGGATTATTAACGCTAAGCATCTCACCATTTTTTAACGTTACCCGATACTCAACACTCGGGAAGGTTGAGAGAATTTCGATACCATATTCTCGTTCAAGCCTTTCTTGAATAATTTCCATATGTAAAATACCGAGAAAACCACACCTAAATCCAGCACCTAATGCCATGGAATTTTCTTGTTTATAAATGAAAGCCGAATCATTAAGCGATAATTTTTCCACCGCATCTTTCAATTTTTCTTGGTCTTCATTTTTTATAGGAAATAACCCAGCATAAACCATTGGTTTGACTTCTTTATAGCCAGGCACGGCTTCGGTATCAGGTTGATTAGGATCGATTAAAGTGTCACCAACTTTTACATTAGATACAATTTTAATATTCGTTGAAATAAATCCTACTTCACCTGCCATAAGTGCATCAACCGATTTCATCGCTGGTAAAAATACGCCAACTTGCAATGCTTCGAACTCAAGATCACTTTTGAGCATTTTAATTTTCATTCCGGCATGGATTGAACCGTTAAAAATGCGCACATGTAATACAACACCTCGATAGACATCATAGTGAGAATCGAATATTAATGCCTGCAACGGTTTCTCTTGATCACCTTTGGGTGCCGGAATATTTCCAATAATTGATTCCAAAATATTATCAACTCCAACTCCACTTTTAGCAGAGGCTAAAATCACCTTGTCTAAATTTATGCCGTCAAGTTCTTCAAGTTCTTTCATTACACTTTGAGCATCGGCATTAGGCATATCGATTTTATTAATTACCGGTATAATAGTTAAATTTTGCTCCTGAGCTAATTTTAAATTAGCAATGGTTTGTGCTTGCACGCCTTGTGTTGCATCGACAAGCAATAACGCACCTTCACAAGCGGCTAAACTGCGTGAAACTTCATAATTAAAATCAGTATGACCTGGGGTATCAATTAGGTTTAATTCATATTCAATACCATCAGATGCTTTATAATACATACGTACAGTTTGCAACTTAATAGTAATTCCACGTTCTCTTTCAAGATCCATGTTATCTAATAATTGCTCTTTCATATCACGTTCAGAGACAGTATTGGTCATCTCAATTAATCTATCTGCCAGTGTTGATTTACCGTGATCGATATGGGCAATAATACAAAAATTTCTTATATTATTTGGGTTCATGTTAATTTCTCCCATACTTTTCTTAAAAATTGGCATGAACTATAATGGTTAGAGTAACTCTAAGTCAAGTTTAGAAGCATATCATAATTAACACTCTATTTAATTGATTTATAACTATATAAGGATAAATATGGTAAATATTAACGATTGTATTTTATCAATAGCCCAAAATGGTGAACTAAACCAAACACCTAAATACTCGGTGACTAAAGCAGCAAAACTATTAGGCTTGTCAGCCCACACGCTTAGGTATTATGACTCACTTAATCTGTTTCCATTTTTACAACGCGATCAAAATGAAAAACGACTATTTTCTGATGCAGATTTACAATGGGCAAAATTGATTGAATGTTTACGTAATGCCAATATGTCAATCAAAGATGTACAACACTATGTTAAGCTATGCTTACAAGGTGACGAAACGTTAGACGAACGTTTAGCTATCATCAATCAACAAGAAAAGACGTTAATGGATACTATTACGCTATTGAACGAACAATTAGCGTTATTGCATTTTAAGAAACAATATTATAAAACAGCTCATCAACTAAAAAAACAGTAAGCAGTTTTAATTAACAAAAAGTTGAGGAATGGGGTTTTTGATTAACCTTATTCGTCTTATTGCTAATAAAAATTGTTTTAAAGTCAATAAGTTATGTAGTTCAACCAACGGCTTTTATTCAAACATCCAACATTTATTTCATTATTTTCCTCTTAATAATTAGCACAATTTCTTTCCAACTTGAGGAAATAAAGTTGGCTTTACCCATTTTTTTATCTATGAGATAGTTTTTAACAACCGAAATAGAGCATTTTTTAAATCATTACCGATTTAGATTTTAATTAGAAATTGGAGGTGAAGTATGGCGAAGGAATTAAATATCTTGGTTGCTTGCGGAAGTGGAGTTGCAACTTCAACCATTGCTGTTAACGCAATTAAGGAGATTTTAAAAGAAACCAATATAGCAGCAAAACTTTTCAAATGCAGTTTAGGTGAATTAGAAACAAAACAGAATGATGTCGATTTGATTTTAACTACTGCAAATTATAAGAAACCGTTGAAAACTCATCACTTAAATGTTTTTAATCTGGTTTCTGGGATAAATGTTGAAGCAACCAAAGAAAAATTGATTCAAATTTGTACCGAGTTATTAAATAACGAGTAAGGAGATAAAATCATGGTTGATTTCTTTGTCAGTTTTTTTCATACCATTTCAGAATTGGGGGCAGTAGTACTACTCCCTATTGTGATAGCGTTATTAGGGCTTTTTTTTCGAATGAAAATAGGGCCAGCAATTAAATCTGGATTGATGGTTGGTATTGGTTTTCAGGGTTTAGTGTTAGCACTTAATTTGTTGATGTCCACCATTAGTCCAATTATTGCTCACTATGAAGCAATGGGATCTGGATTTACCACAATTGATGTCGGCTTTGCCGCTATAGGTGGTGCGGCTTGGTCAATCCCAGTGGTAGTATTTTGTATACCTGTTATTATTCTAATAAATATCTTATTGATTAAATTGAAAATAGTTAAAGTAATCAATATTGATGTTTGGAATTTTATTCACTTTATGATTCCTGGGGCATTAGCCATAGCCTTATTTGATAGTATTTTAATTGGTGTACTTGTCACAATATCACTCTCTATTATCACCTTATTTTGTGCCCAATGGGTTGCGCCTAAATGGGAAGAATATTTTGGACTTGAAGGGACTACCTGTACCATACTAGCATTTGTTTCATTTATTTATCCTCTTGGTCTATTTATTAATAAAGTCATTGATTGCATTCCTGGTCTTAACAAACTTGAAATCAATATGAGTAAAATTGAAAGCAAATTAGGTATCTTCGGCGATCCGACTTTTATTGGTATTTTCGTCGGTGTATTTTTAGGTCTCTTGACGGGTCAAAATATTCCGACAATTTTAATTATTTGTATGGGATTTGCCGCCGTAATGATCTTAATTCCTCGTATGGTAGGAATTATGATGGAGGGCGTGACACCAATTGGTAATGCAGCCACAGCTTTCATAAAAAAACATATTGATAAAGATAGTAAGTTTTATATTGGAATGGATATCGCATTAGGTTTAGGTGATCCTGCTTGCATTACAGTTACCGCAATGACAATTCCTTTTGTTATCGCTTTTGCTTTTATTATTCCCAATATGACATTTTTCCCTCTAGGTTTATTAGCTCAGGTTTGTTACCTAACGCCAATGATCGTACTTGCCAGTAAAGGCAATGTTTTTAGAAGTACGGTTTGTTCAATTATTTGCATGTTCTTTGTTTGCTATTTCGCCAATTTATTTGCGACGGAAGCAACCCAAATGATGAAGTATGCCGGTTTAGATCTGTTTACTCATAATCCCAATGCTATGGTTACTGATGGCGGTCATTTTGGATGGAATCCGGGTAGTATTTTAGTTTCATTAATTCACAGACTTATGGAACTTTTTGCCTAAACCGCAAATATATTGGATAAACAATTAAAGAGTATTTAAACGATGCCAAAATTAAAAAAATATATTGCTATCGAAGGGAACACAACATCACGAGACGAAGCGATTAAACTCTGTGGAGATGCGCTTTATCAAGCAGGTTTTGTTGAAAAGGATTTCTATATCGATTGCATCAATCGTGAGAATGAATATCCAACAGGTCTTGATACCAAGATCCCTGTCGCGATACCGCATTGTAAATCTGATCTAATTAATACCAGTGGTGTCTGTTATTTAAGGTTGGATCAACCGGTGAAATTCCAACGATTAGATGATGATACCCAGTCAATCGTAACACGTCATATTTTTAATTTAGCTATTAAAAATGGTGATGACCATTTAGCGATGCTTAGTGCAATGATGGAATGTTTTTCCAAAGCCGAATTTATATTACGGCTTGAAAAAGAGGAGATTAAAAATGTGCCAACATTACTTGAATTATATTTTGATGTAGGAGGGAATAATAAATGAGGAGAGAATACAAAATCTCGCCATCGGTTTTTGCAGCAGATCTTGGATCTCTGAAAATACAACTGGCTGAACTGGAAAATAGCCATATTGAATTGTTACATGTCGATGTTATGGATGGACATTTTGTTGAACGAATAGCTTTTGGCGCTGATCATATTCGCGCCTTAAAAAAAATGACTAAACTGCCTTTGGATGTTCATTTGATGGTACAAAAGCCTGAAGTTCATCTTGATGCCATAATCGCGGCAGGTGCGGATATTATAACCTTTCATCAAGAAGCCACAACAAGACACTTAAGTTGTTTACAGAAAATTAGAAAAGCCGGAATTAAGGCAGGTATAATTTTAAATCCCGGTACTTGCGAAGATTCGATTAAATATCTTCTAGATGATATCGATATGATTTTACTAATGACAGTTAACCCAGGAGAAGGTGGACAACACTTCTTGACCTCGGTGTTAGAAAAAATCAAACGAGTTCACAATCTAATAGGTAATAGAGCTATAGATCTGGAAGTTGACGGTAGCATTGATAATAAAACCATCAAACTTTGTCATGAGGCCGGTGCCAATGTATTTGTTTCTGGTGGTTATCTATTTAACGGAAATATTAGTGAAAATATTGCCAGTTTACGACAAGCGTTGGCGAAATAAATTTTGAGGGCATTACAAATGGAAAACTTTAAAAATAAAGTGGTGTTAGTCACAGGTGCAGCTAATGGAATAGGCAAAGGTATTGCGGAAAAATTTGCCTCAGCAGGCGCACATACTGTCATTGTTGATTTTGATTCTACCCAAGGAAAAGCAACAGCTGAACAGCTATCGCAAAAATATGTTAAATCTATTTTTGTCCAAGCGGATGTATCAAATAGTGATGCAATGCTAAAAGTAAGGGAAGAAACTTTTAAAGCTTTTGGCCGAATTGATATTTTGGTCTTAAATGCCGGCGTTGCTTATGCAAATAAAGTCGACAATATTTCTGTTGAGGAGTGGTTAAAAACCATAAATATTAATTTAAGTGGCTTGTTTTATACTATCAAAGCATTTTATGAGGATTTTTTAACCAATAAAGGATCAATAGTTTATATAAGCTCAGGTTCTGCACTTAGTGGCACTGGAGGAGGGGTATCTTATCCAGCCTCTAAAGCCGGCGGTGAAGGTTTAATGCGTGGGCTGGCAAAAGAGCTTGGTCCCAAAGGGGTAAATGTAAATATTATTGCTCCGCGACTTATCGATTCTGGAAAAATGATGCGTGTTAATTATCCAACTCAAGCAAGCTTAGATGCAGTATTAGAGAAAATTCCTGTACGCCGCTTAGGTACCATCGAGGATGTGGCTAATTTAACGTTATTTCTAGCGAATAAAGATAACTCCTATATCCAAGGGCAAACCATATTATTAGATGGCGGCAGAACAATTGCTTAGTTAAAGGTAGGATGAAGATATGCAAGCACAAATCATTGTTAATGAACTTAATCGTTCTATTAATTGTTTAAATCAACAAGACATCGACAATTTTGTTAAAAAAGTTGAAAGTCATAAACGTATTTTTGTTTATGGTATGGGAAGATCGGGATTAATGCTGAAAGCTTTTGCTATGAGATTAATGCAACTGGGTTTTATTGCTTACGTGGTTGGCGAAACAACAACACCTGCCGTTCAAAAAGGCGATTTATTGATTGTTGCTTCCGCTTCAGGTGAAACTGGCACAGTCAATCTGACGGTTGAATCGGCATTAAAGCAAGGGATCGCTGTTGCTTCTATTACATCCATCCCTAACTCGACACTCGGCAAATTACAATCTCCCGATCTGGTGGTAGAGTCAGGAACAAAATTCACGACTTCTCAAGTAAGTGTGCAACCATTGGGTAGTTTATTTGAACAAATGCTATTAATTATGTTTGATACGATTATTTTAATCATCAGCGACAAGCAATCAAATGCCAATGAGCATATGGCTAATAAACATGCAAGCCTTGAGTAATCATAAATAATTAGGCCAATGAAATATTGGCCATCAACGTTTTAAATCAAGGATCGTTTTTTTCTTAGGCTGGTGATGATATGAAAAAACGCAGTATGGAAATACTACAGAAACTTATTGAACATCCTCATCAAGAATTAACTATTCACAAATTGATGGAAGGTTGGCATAAATCGGAAAAAACGTTAAGGAATGATATTCAAGAAATATTAGATTACATCAAGATTATTAAATTAAAATCTACTATAGAGTTTGATGGTCATACATTGAAATTTATTGGCCATTCAAGCATCCATTCTATGCAAGATATTTTTAAGCAACTTAATACCTACTATTACCGTATGTCCTTAGATGAACGGAAAATTTATATCATCGTTAAACTACTTTACCAACAAGATTATTTTGCTATGCAGCAGTTAGCTGATGATATGTGTGTGACACGCAACATTATTGTAGATGATTGTAAAAATGTAGATGAATATTTAAAAAGACATCACATTATATTTGAATCAAAGAGTAAAAAAGGAATAAAAATTGTTGTTGATAACCAAGAAAACATCACTCTGCTTTTAATCGATATTTTTAATAATTTAATTCCATCCCTTACTTTTGAAAAAACTTTTTTTCCACAATTGATTATTAACTTAACCGGATTTAAGTATTCGCTTGCCGATGTTGCATTTTATATGGAGTCCTATGCAAAAGATAATAATATGATTTTTGCTAAAGAAAGTTTTCATTATGTTGCAATTTGTATATTTGTTTTGATAAATAGGATGATTCAGGTGCCTTATGCCGTTAAAACCAACAAACAACAAAAAGAGTTGCAACTAGATACGGTAGGGTTAATTGTTCAATATGTAATGAATAAACTTGATTATAAAGATATTACCGATGACAAGATTATTAATATTGAACGTATTATTCTTGGCAGCCAACTGTCCCCTCAGATCCAAAGTATTAATGATTTTGAACTCTATGGCGTTATCTGCCATTTTTTATTAGCAATCAGCAGTGAAATTGATATTGATTTAAAATCGGATGATTTATTAATTAAATCATTAATATCGCATATAAAAAGTATGCATAATTGGAATGATACCGATATTGATTTTGACATCAATGAAGATTATGGCGTAGCAGAAATATTTAGATTAAAAAGTATTGCTGAGAATAAATATCAGATATTAGAAAAATATTTACAATATTCACTCAATACCAATATGAAAAATAGCATTATTATTCATATTTGTGCGGCTATTTTGCGAAACCGACAAAATATGGACCCTTTTAATGTAATTATTTCATGTCCAGGTAGTATGGCGACCAGTAAATATCTTGAAGTCCAAATTAAGAACTATTTCAATTTTAATGTGGTTGATACAATGACGACTAAACAAGTTGAAAGAGCCAAAGGACAATTTAACAATGTTGATTTTATTATTTCAACTGTCAAAATTCCTCACTGTAATTTACCTATAGTTGTGGTTAGTCCTTGGATAACCATTGACGATATCAATAAAATACAACGATTAAATATTAAAAAGAAACAGAATGAAATAGAGCCTTGGAATGCATATCCAATATTGGCAAAACTTTATTCAGCTTATAAATCGGCAAACAGTAAAAAAATTGCCTATCTTAATGAAAATATAGAATTATTACTTGAAAAATCAAATATTAATTCTAACAGTTCGCCTTCTCCAGTATTGCTTGATATGTTAAAACTAAAATATATCTATACTTCTGATCAAAAACTCCATTGGAAGCTAGCGATGAAAAAAGCCGCCGAAGGATTAATCAAGGATGGATATTTTGAGCAGAATTATCTTACTGAAGCCATTGATAATGTAAAAGAATATGGCGCTTATATCATAATCAGTCACGGTGTGGCTTTAGCCCACGCCGGCAAAACATCTGAAGTGTATCGAGATGGTATTAGCTTATTAGTTGCTAGAGAAGGCATTTTTTTTGATGAAGGTGAGCAAGTGAACTTATTGTTCTTTTTTCGCAAAAATCTGATATTGAGTATCTGGAACTTTTCAAAGAGCTCATTAAATTAGGTGAAGCTTTCAGTAACATTGATAAGATAAAAACCGCCAAAACAAGTAGAGAGGTTTATCAGCGAATAAAAGAGATACTATATAAATAACAAAATTAATCAGTAATATAACCAATTGAAAATATCTCATTTTTCGAAGTGTTTCTAGAAAATAAAATGACTAAAGCAATTCTATATATCAATTTGTGCATGAGATGGTATAGACTTCTCAATTATTTTTACAAAAACAATAAATCAAAATAATTGTCATCTAAAATCAATTAGATGATTATCTAATTGATAAAATATTTATGAATAGATTAGATGGAATTTTGAGGAAAGGGATTTTTAGTCGAAAATTAATCCCTAATTTAAATCGTCATATGCCTAAAACTCTATTTCTATAATATATATCAATATACTAATAATGAATTTCAACATTTTCTTTTTCTAATGCATTTTTTAAATTATTAGGAAATGGTTGATCTGAAATAGCGATATTAATATCTTCTAATGTAAATGTTTGGTTGAAAAATTTTTTGTTAAATTTACTACTATCAACTAATAGAATTGTTTTTTCTGCATTACGACAAAATTGTTTTTTTACCATTGAATCCGCTTCGCTAACATCTGTCGCTCCCATATCAGGATCAAGTCCTCGACATGAAGCAAAAAAAAAATCAGCATGATAATGTGAAATAAAGTCACAGGATTGTAAACCGCAGATGCTCAAATGTTTAGGTAGAAGTCGACCTCCAGTACAATACACCTCAGCATTGGTCTCTTCAACTAAGATGTTAGCTGTTGTAATACCATTTGTTAGTATAGTTAAGCCTTTTTTTTCATTTAATCTTTTTGCCAAATAGAGGCAAGAACTACTAGCTTCAATAAACAGTGTTTGACCGTCTTCAATAAATGCTAAAGCTAAATCAGCAATATACCTTTTTTGTTCAATATTTTCTTTATTTTTCAGTGTAATAGGTGTTTCAATCGAGCTTTTTTGAACATAAATCGCTCCCCCATGTGTTCTTCTTATTAAACCTTGTTGTTCGAGCTTAGTAAGGTCTCGTCGAATAGTTGCTTGACTGATAAATAATAACTTACAAAGTTTATTAACTGTCACAAAATTCTTTTCTTTTATGATATTTAGTAATTTATCTTCTCTGGTCATCTTTCCTCCAACATGACTGTGATCAAGATCACTAAGATTTGCTCGATATCAATCATATTTTAAAGTTTAACATGATCGAATTTGATTGTTAATCAATATATTCGCCAGCAATTTGCAATGAAATATTTGTCTTTATAATTACTTTAACTATCTAGTTTAAATATCGTTTTATTGGAGGTAAGGATGTTAGTCACATTACGTGAAGTTTTATCAGATGCTCAAAAAAATCAGTATGGAGTAGGATTATTTAATACTATAAATTTAGAAATGGCCAAAGCAGTACTTGAAGCCGCTGAACAATCTAAATCGCCAGTGATAATAGGTACTGCAGAATGTTTTTTAGATATATCCACATTACAAGAATTAGCTTATTTTTTAATCCCTATGGCGAAAAAATCTAAAGTTCCTGTTGTTGTTCACTTAGATCATGGATTAACAGAAGACGCAATTAAAGAAGCGTTGAGATTAGGCTTTTCTTCAGTTATGTATGACTGTTCCACTGATAGTTATCAAAATAATATAAAACGCGTAGCCAATATTACTAAATTGGTTCATCAATATGGTGCTTCTATTGAAGCGGAATTAGGACACGTAGGAGCTAATGAGCATGCTTCAGAAGGTCATGGTGAGCAAGATAATAGTATCTATACCGATCCTTTAGAAGCTAAGCATTATATTGAACAAACCGGAGTAGATGCCTTAGCTGTAGCTATTGGTACTGCTCATGGTGCTTATAAATCAACACCTAAATTAGACATAAATCGTTTAGATCAAATTGCTCAAGTTGTTAAAGCTCCTTTAGTTTTGCATGGCGGTTCAGGATTAAGTGATACCGATTTTCAAAATTGTATAAAGCATGGTGTCAGTAAAATTAATATTTTTACTGATATTAACTGCGCTGGATTAGAAGCTATTCATCAACTTTATGTTAAAGGTAAAGGTATCTCGGATGTTGCTGTCGCAATGAAAGAAGCGATACGTGAAGCTACGTTAAAAAAGATGTTGATATTTGGTTCTAATAATCATGCATAGTTTTAGTTTGAATAACTTTATTTATAATTAAAAGGATCTAATTAATGATAAAAGTTCTCATCGTAACCCATGGCAAATTAGCAGAAGGTATTGTTAATACAATAAATATGTTAATTGGTGATAAACAGGATATTACCTATATTAATGCTTATATTGATTCGAGTGATTTTACGATTCAAGCTGAAGATTTTTTAAAAAAATACCAACATAATTCTCAAATAATCGTTTTTACTGATCTAAATGGCGGTAGTGTTAATCAAAAATTTGCACAATTAAAAAGTTGTTATTCTTTTCACTTAATAACAGGATTTAATTTACCACTTGTATTAGAAGTTATCCTCACTGATGTGCAACTTTCTGAAGAAAATCTAACAGAAATAATCGAACAATCGAGGCAAGAGATGCAACTGGTTAATATACAACCACAGAAACTTCTAGAAGATAACCAATTTTTTGATGATTAAATAAAAAAGAAGTTTTAGGAATAATTATAAAAATACGGAGCAATAATTATGATAGTAGAAATAAGAGTTGATGACAGATTGATTCATGGTCAGGTAGCCTTAGTATGGACCAAAAAACTTAATGCTAAAGCTATTGTTGTGGCAAATGATCAAGCAAGTAAAGATAACATTCAACAAATGACATTGAAAATGGCAACCCCGGAAAATGTCAAACTCGCTATAAAATCCATGCAAGATGCTGTGCAATTGATAAATAATCCCAAAGCAAAAGATATGCGCATTTTTGTATTAGTTAATTCAATTTGTGATGCACTGTTTTTGTCTGAAAATATAGATGACATAGAAAGAATCAATATTGCCAATGTTGGTCGTTTTGACGGTGTCGATGAAACTGAAAAAAGTAAATTGAGTTCTACGATCTTACTTAGCAAATCAGAACAAGTTGCCTTAGAACAATTGCTTGCTAGTAATCGAAAAGTTGTTCATCAGATAGTCCCTGATAATGCAGAAAAGCTTTTTCATGATCTAATGAGTAATTAATTTGGAAAATTTTATTACATAAAAAAGGATAGTATTATGATAATGTCAGCTTTTTTACTTGCAGTTGTTATGTTTATAACTTTTGGTGGTAATTGGCTTATTGGTCAAAATATGGCTGATAGGCCTATTGTTGTTGGCGCATTAGTTGGATTAGTTCTCGGTGATCTGCAATCTGGAGTGTTAATGGGGGCGGCACTAGAAGCTGTTTTTATGGGGGCGGTTAATGTTGGCGGTGCTACACCGTTAAATCCTTCCTTTGGTACCGTACTCGGTGCTGGTTTTGCGATGCTCTCAGGTGGTGGTGTAGAAATTGCTATGACATTAGCAATTCCTTTAGCATTGTTAGGTGGTTTATTGGAAACTACCATGAGTGTTGTTTTAAGTTTTTTTGCCGGTCGCTTTGATAAATTAGCACTTGAAGGAAATGATAAAGCTATTGTTGCAATGCACTATGGGTTATGGTTTTTACGCTATATTGTCTTTGCGATAGTTGTTTTTATCGCAATTATGTCAGGTGCGACTCCAGTTAAACTTTTTGTCGAAAATATTCCAGAAGTTATTATGCGAGGTCTGGCTGCTTGTGGTGGATTAATACCCGCAGTCGGCTTTGCGATGTTGCTAAAAATGTTATGGAATAATAAGCTCTCTATTTATTACATTTTGGGTTTTGTCATTGTTGCTTATATCAAAATTCCACTTATCGCATTAGCAATTATTGGTACAGTTATTGCTGTTGCAATCGCTTATCGAGATTATGAAATTCTTAATCTCAAGTCGGCTAAATTTCACACTAATAGTAATTCGAATTCTATAATAGATGATGATGAGGAGTTCTTCTCATGAGTAATTTAAAATCAATAATTAAACAAATCTCAACTACCGATAGAAAGTTATTAAGAAAAATGTTTTTTCGTTCTTTCACGATATTCGCTCCATTTAGTTTTGCTAAACATGGCGCTTCCGGTTTTTGTTATTCATTAATGCCGTTTATTAATCATTATTACACTAAATTACAAGATAAAAAAGATGCGTTAACGCGACACATAGTTTGGTTTAATACTACGCAAAATGTGTCAACATTTGTAATGGGATTGGCAGCTTCCATGGAAAAAGAAAATAGTGTTAAAGCGGATTTTGATGCTCAATCTATCAATGCGGTCAAGTCAAGTCTAATGGGGCCACTTGCAGGGATCGGTGATTCTCTATTTTGGGGTGTTTTAAGAGTTGTTGCCGCTGGAGTTGCGCTGAGTTTAGCGCAAGAAGGTAGCTTTCTTGCCCCGATTGTTTTTTTACTCGTTTATAATATTCCCTCTATCGCTTGCCGTTATTTTTTGGGATTAATTGGATTTTCATTAGGCTCTAAATATATTGAAGAATTATATGCTTCAGGCCTAATCAATATTTTGACCAAGGCTGCAAGTGTCCTTGGATTAATTATGGTAGGCGGAATGACAAGTAATATTGTTACTTTTAATTCTGTATTAACAATTAGTTCAGGTGAAAATTCTTCATTATCACTACAAAGCATACTTGATCAGATATTTGTTGGTATTATCCCATTAACTACAACATTACTTTGTTTTTATTTAATGAATAGTAAAAAGGTAAGTTTTAATTTCATCATCATTGGCATCGTTGGGATGAGTATCATATTAGCCACGTTAGGTATTGTTTGATTATCGTCGAATAAATTGTGATTAAGGACATAAAATGAATATTGAAAATCTACCAAAGCAAGCTAACGTAGCTATATTAACTGGTAACAAAAAAATTGAATTAAAATCATTAACATTACCAAATATTAATGATGATGAGATACTCGTTAAAGTTGAAGCCTGCGGTATATGTGGAACGGATGTGCATGAATATAAAGGTGATCCATTTGGTTATATACCAATTCAATTAGGGCATGAGGGAACAGGTACAATAGTAAGACTTGGTAAAAACATTACTCATGACTTTACTGGTAAGCCACTAGCTGTCGGCGATAAAATCGTTACAGGTTTACGTCCTTGCGGAAAGTGTGATATTTGTTTAAACCATCCAGAACAAATTCACTTATGCAATGGCGGTGAAATTTTTGGTTTAATGCCTGGTGAGAATCATTTTTTTAATGGTTGGTTTGGAGATTATATCAAAATAAATAAGGGAGGAATTGTTTTTAATGTTAGTGATATGAGCCTTGATTTACGTGTCTTAATTGAACCAGCGGCTGTTGTAATACATGCAATCGAAAAAGCGAAAGAAATCTTTAATTTCAAACATGATTCAACAGTTTTAATTCAAGGCTGTGGACCAATTGGATTGTTGTTATTAACCATTATTCGAACTATGGGCGTTCGCCATATAATTGCTGTTGATGGTGAGGATAGACGTTTGCAACTTGCTCAAGAATTGGGTGCGCAACACACCATTAATTTTATTAAAAGTTATGACAGTATCGAGGATGTTATGAAATTGTCAAAACAAGGTGTTGATATGGCGTTTCAATGTACTGGTTCCACAAAAGCTGCTTCCACTATTTGGAAATATATTCGTCGAGGTGGAAGTTTATGTGAACTTGGTTTTTTTGTTAATAATGGTGAGGCGAATTATAACCCGCATTTTGATATTTGTAACAAAGAGATAAAAGTTGTTGGCTCCTGGACTTACAAAGCGAAAGATTGGGTACACGCCTGTGAATTCTTAAAAGAAGCACAAGCAAGAAAATTGCCTATTGAGAAGCTCATTTCTCATCGCTATCCATTAAAAGAAATCAATCAAGCTATGGAAATGAATATGAGCATGCAAGGTTACAAAATTATCATTCAAAACTAATGATTAATCAATGGGCTCGAGCATTAAAAAAGTTAGAGCCTATTATCAAAATTACTGCAAACTATTTTTTATTGCAAATGAATTGGAAAAAGAGGTTATTATTAATTAGATAGTTAAAGTGCTTTTGCCTATTAGTATTTGTATGAAAATTATGCGGAGAGTTTTTTAAGAAGAGATTAATTTCTGTCAATTAACCATCAAAAAATGAGCATCTTTTTTAATAAGAAAGATGCCCATCGTTGTTAAATTAATTACTGCTGATTATCTGGTGAAACTTTTTCTGTATTATCATTGATTTTGTTTTTTATTCTTTTTACATTTTCGCTAGCCGCTGATGCCATTCTACCCATAGTATCTCTTAAAATTTTTCCATCATCGGTTTTTAAAGATACTAATTGATCCATACCATTTTCATCCATCTCAAAATAGGTGGCTTCAACAAAACCTAATTTAGATGCGTAAAACAGATGAGGAATACTACCACGTGTAGAATTATAGAGTTGTACAGCAGCATTGTATGCTTCACGTCTTTCAAGAATTGTCGTTTCAATCTCATCTAATTGAACCATCAATTGTTGATATGTTGTGTTAGCTTTTAAATCAGGAAATCTATTAGCAAGCATCTGTACATTGCCTATTAAATGTGATGTCTCTGAGACAGCGATATTGGCTTTATCGATACTATCGCTTTCAGTAATAGTTAAATGAGTCAATTTTTCATGATCACCATAGCTAGAAGCTATATCTGAAAGTCGTTGAGCGATATCATGTCTTTTTTTGACAGTAGCATATATATTCAATATCATTAGCAAACGATTCAACGTCTTGCTTGAACGCTTGTTTAATATCATCATGATATAAGTGCTTTTCGCATAACTCATCAGCACATTTTAATAGACGACGTGCGTCAATTCTAATCAAATTTTTATCATCGTTATCAGTAGAATTAAGTTGTTGTTCATTACCGACACTAGCAAACGAATTAAATCTGAAAGGGAGATTATTAATATAATTAACTTGTTTATTTGAAAATGAATTAGATTTGATTGAGCCATTATTAACGTTGACAAATACCGAACTTTTCATCGCTAAAATTCTATGACTGCCGATTGGGGAACATTTACAATCAATAATGCAGCCATCATACGCAATAGGTATACCGGCAATAGAAAAATTTTCAGTTCCTTCAATTATTTTTCCATTACTCTTACATTTTGGACAGTACACTAAGTCACCTAATAAGGCAATACCATCATCACCATAAAATCCTTGTCCTGAAGCTGTGATAATCCGACCGTCATGATTGGTTTTATCACCCAAAATAGCTACTCGTTTATTCATACTATATCTTGATAGTGTCGTTTCTATATCTATTGTGAATATGGAACAGATTCTATACGCTATACAAAATATCCAAATTTATATACTATATCCATAGCAATCTGATTTTTTATGTAAACGAATGTAAAGTATTGTTTTAAAGTTAGCTTTTGCTATTTTTAACCAATAAAATCAAATGGTTGTAAATTAAGTAGCCTTTACTATAGATTCAAGAAACTTTAAATTTACCAAATTAAACATCATTTTAAATGCAATTCTATTAAGGCGATTTTCAATGCTTTTTTGTAATCTTTTATAGTAACAATATAACTTTATATGCTGGAAGTTACCGTCCAATGGTGTCAAATCTTAGGTATATTGTATTTGTACACCTAAGAATAAATCTAAAAATGCTCTCTGCAAATGTTGCTAACTGATGCTTAATGAATAACAAAATGGGTTATAAGCTTTGTGTTTATTGGTTTTGATTTTTTTAAACGATTTAGAAGAATGTTTACTGATGATTAGATTGGTGCGTGGGCGGGACTTGAAAATGATTTATTAAAGCCTTTTTGAAAAAAGCTTTCTTTTTTTCTTTATTGAATAAATAGTCCCAAACATAGTCCCAAAATAAAAAGTGCCCCCTAGAATTGGGTGTTTTTAGTACTCACTTATTTTTGATTTAAAGTTAATTTTTCGCGGGTGTAAAAATCTGGTCAAAGAGGCGGTACCCAAATTTGAGTGTTAAAGAAATTAACTACCCCCCATTAAAATAAAATTTTATAAAAAACTGTACATACTATACATGATTTCTTATAAGCTTTATTGTATAAGGGTTTGCGCTATGTATGGTCTACATTTTAACTATACATAACTCTACATTCGAACTGTACATAATTCAGTGGTGTAAAAATTTTTTATTAGATTAGCTAAATAATGGACTATTTATTTTTTATGATTTTGATTAGTGCAAGACAATTATAATGTTATACTTAAGGAGATAAACTTCAATGCAGTTAAGTTGTATTTTCTATATCCAACATCTTTAGGAGATTATAATGAATAGAGAAACATTA